>JAUPUU010000003.1 GCA_030917395.1 Cyanobacteriota bacterium erpe_2018_sw_21hr_WHONDRS-SW48-000092_B_bin.40 | reverse complement strand
CGCACACGCGGGCCGAGTCCTAGACTCGTTTTACGTAGAGACAAGGAATGGAGCGTCCCTGGGAAGATTTGAGTTCTTCCATTCATGTGGCCCCCTTTTCACGTCGCACATGCTCCTTATGCTTCATTGCTTTTCGCAAGTGTATTGCTGAGGATGATTAAAGAGCATCAAGACTGTAATAACACTGACAACATTTTAGCGCCCATTTATAGGCCAGCGCTCAACGGTAACATCTCTATCCAAAATCTTTATTGCAACTCCATATCGATAGGTCTCATTGCTGATAGGCAGGTATTTGTAAGGCATCGATTTGCGAATCGCCTGCGCACCCATAGCGTCTAATTCGGTAGAGCCAGATGTTGCTATGGGTGTTAGTTTGTCAACTTTGCCGTCTTTAAAAGTTAGAATGTATCTGGCCCCCTTTGCAAGAGATGAAGTACAGTTCTTTTCAATTTCGTGAGCAAAATCTTTGTACCAAGCTGGATTTTCGGGTCTTTTCACCTTAACGGAATCGGAAAAATGACATTCCCAAAGTTCACCACTACCTCTCTTCCCGTCCAACTTAGTTCTAACCAACCCAGTGCTGTAGTATTCGCTTTCCTCTGCTGCCACTGGCAAAACTAATTGTGAAATCAATAAACCGCACATAAGATAAGAGCCTGTCTTCATGTTCGTTCCGTCGAGGCAAGGGACAAATACAGCATAAGCGAGCTGGACCAGAAAAGACAGGGGAGAGAAACTTTTCCTTCCTTTCCCCTCGTGCTCATTTTCAAAGGAGAAACAATGCGCAAGGATGTAACTCTCAAAATGACCTACTCAAAGCCAAGCTTTCCGGAGGAGGGAGGCGAGGCGTATATCTACTTGACAGAAACAATAGGTCGTGGCGAATCTAAGAGGCAGGTTGAGGTTCCCGCTGTAGGAGCCGATGGTACAAGGCAAGGAACCTTCATTCTGGACTTCGACAAAGACGGAAGACTCCTTGGAATAGAAGCCCTGGCCGCTTCCTTTGTGCTTCCTTGCAGTCTTATGGCGAATTTTCTAAAAGAGTCATGACTCTCTCAAGATGTGGTAGATGTAGCCCAACGCTTGCCATTGGGTCTTAGCAAACCTACATCGGCGCTTTGTTCAGTGGTGCCGCTGCAGTCAGCGTATCGACATTGAGACAGCCAATGGCGTGCAAAAGTTTAGCCTGAGCCTGATCGAATTCGATAATGGCATTGGCTTTGTCTATCAAAGCATCGGTATAAGACTTTTGGGCATTGATGACATCAAGATAGGTTCCAACGCCTTCTTTGAAGCGCAGTTCAGCCAGCCTTAAGCCTTCTTCGGCATACTTCACGGCAGCTGTAGTTTCGACAATCAGATTTTCAGTACTAACGCTGGCTAAATAAGAGTCTCTTACTTCCTGAAGAATTTTCTCTAGCTCTCGATTGAACTCTAGCTGTACCCTTCTGGCCTCCCACTGTTTAGCCCGTACCTGAGCCACTTCTTGCAGCCCAAGGCCGCCTAAATTCCACTGCATATCAACGCCAATAGTAAAAAGTGATCGGGTGGTCCAGGGCTTAGGTCCACTTCCTCCTGTAGCCAGTGGCAGTCCACCAGCACTACTGATAGCACCAACAGAAGCTCCAGAGCTACTCAGTGATGTTTGTTGAGTTTGCAAACTACTAACAGAGGCGTTACTGGCATACGAGCCAGAACCAATAGCCGTTCCCGTTACAGACACCGAAGGCAATAGTGTCGAACGAGCAACTTTGATAGCATCTTTAGCAGCCAATCTTAGCTGCTCATATCTTTTCAGTTCTGGTCTCTTATCAATTGCTATTTTCAATAAATCAGCTGGCCTTAGAGCTGAATCGATCAAGCGCGCCTTTGCCACCATTCTATTGCGGATACTAAGATCGGTGCCTTGATCAATATTTAAAATGGTGGCAAGTTTTATGGCAGACTTACGTCTGGCTACCTGTTGTTTGATTAAGTGTTGGCGATCAGCAGACAGTTGATACTTTGCTTGCAGCACGTCAAGTTCAGTATTGACGCCATTATCAAAGAGGTCTTGATTGACGACCAAAAGCGTCTTAGAAACTTCTACTGCTTTTACTCTAATTTGCAAAAGCACATCATTGCGCACCAAATCATAGTAACGCTCAGCTGACTCAAGCAACATGTCATTGATAGTGCCACTGAGTTCAAATTTTGAGGCGCGATACCGAGCTTGATTTTGTTTGGCGGTATAGAGTATGCCACCACCCTTAAATAGATACTGCTGGAAGCCGCTAGCCATAGTCAAATAGGGGTTATGGATGCCGATTGCTAGACCAGCTGGGCTGACATAATTGCCATCAAGACGCTGATAGCTAATATCATTTGTTATCGATGGCAGAAAACCGGACAAAGCTTCAATGTAATTCCACTTTCGCTCTTGATTGCTGCTTTGCGATATTTTGATGGGCAAATTATTTGAAAGGGCAGAGTTGAGCACATCGCGCAAAGTAATATCAATTGATTGCTCAGCGTCAATACTCAAAGGCGAACCTTCGTTGAGAGTAATGAGCGATTTCAAAACCGGCGGTTTGACAAAAACTTTTTCAGCATCGACAAAAATACTGCCGCTGCTATTGGTTACTTCATTGGCAAGAGAATCAATCGTCTCTTTGGCAGTGGCGTTCTCTGAGCCCAAACCACGCAACTTGGGTAGTTCTTCAGCAGAATTCTCACCAATACCTGCTGGCCGGGTGCTCGGCACAGGAGAGCCCCGCAAAACAGGAATATTTCCAGAATTTGTTTGCGCTCTCGCCCCTTGATTTCCACCGGGTTGCGCCATAGCAGCACTAGCACTTGACGACAGAATGGTCGTAAAAGCTAAAACATATTTGCAATAAGAAGCCAGGCGTGGAAAATGCAATGTAGTCAAGCGCAAGGAGGTGAAGTACAAGAGTTCTTGGAGATGTCTACCCTAAGAGTAAACGGCAAAAAGCACAAGCTTAGAGCCACAACCTGCAATGGTAAACTAATTTCATCAAAGTGATGAGATAGCAGATGTGGATTGTTAGACTGGCTCTGCGCCAGGGTTATACCTTTATAGTACTAGCAATATCGATCATTATCTTTGGTGGATTGTCGATATATAAGATGGCTATCGATATCTTTCCCACTATTGATACGCCGGTGGTTAGCTGTGTCTGGACCTACACTGGCATGTCGCCATACTTCATGGAAAATTTGGTCACGACAGTGACTGAAAGAGCTTTGACTTCGACCATCAATGGCATCCAGCGCATGGAGTCAAGCTCGCTCTCGGGCATGAGTATCATCAAAATCTATTTGCAAAAGGGAACACCAGTAGGCGAATCGGTGGCCATGGTGTCGTCGGTGGGCACGGCCATTCTACGGCAACTACCTCGCGGTATCAGTCCACCTTTTGTCACCAGGTCATCAGCCACCGATGTGCCAGTAATTCAGCTGGCCATTCATAGCAAGACCATGTCAGAAGCTGAGCTGTTTGACATTGCTAACAATCTCATTCGCACTCAACTTGCCACAGTAAAAGGGGCCCTAATACCATTTCCTTATGGCGGCAAGTATCGCCAAGTCATGGTCGATCTTGATCCTCAAATGCTGAGAGCTACAGGCCTTTCAGCCCATGATGTCATCCAAGCAATCAATGATCAAAACATCGTCTCCCCTGATGGCACAGCCAAACTCGGTAGCTTTGAATACATCATGGTGCTCAACAATATGCCAAAAACCCTGGCCCTATTGAACGATGTACCAATCAAGACAGTCAAAGGTGCTGTGGTCTTTCTCAAAGATGTAGCCCAGGTGCACGATGGCTATCAGCCCCAGCTCAACATTGTTAATTTGGATGGTAAACGAGGCCTACTCTTCAATGTATTAAAGAGTGGTGATGCCTCTACACTATCAGTGGTGCAGGGTGTGAAAGACATTCTGCCCCGCATTAAGTCAATTGTGCCAGCTGCCTGTGAAATAGAAATCTTAGTAGATCAATCGCTCTTTGTGCGCGAATGCGTTTCAGAAGTCTTTAAAGAAGCCCTAACCGCAGGTCTTCTGACGGCCCTGATGATGCTAGCTCTGCTTGGTAGTTGGCGCAGTACTTTAATTGTGGCCACGTCAATACCGCTCGCCATACTGGCTTCTATTATTGGTTTGAATTTGGCTGGTCAAACAATCAACTCAATGACCCTGGGTGGACTGGCTCTGGCAGTGGGAATGCTTGTGGACGACGCCACGGTTGAAGTAGAAAACGTGCACCGCAACATGGCCATGGGCAAAGATATCGAAACAGCTATTTTGGATGGCGCCGAACAAGTAGCACTGCCAGCTCTTGTATCAACCCTTTCAATATGTATCGTCTTTGTGCCCTTATTATTTTTGACCGAGCCATCCAAGTCACTGTTCGTGCCACTGGGTATGGCGGTCACCTTTGCCATGCTAGCCTCTTATGGCCTATCTCGTACAATCGTGCCACTGATGTCAAAGCATCTATTGGCTCATGAACACGAAAGTAAAGGTGAAGAAGAAGTAGTAGTAGTAGAACCACAGAAAAATTGGCTCAGCCCCTTTATTGCCGTGCACAAATTTATAGACAACAACTTTGAAGCCCTGCGAGAACACTATCAAAAATTACTGGCAGCGGCTCTTGATCGCCCCATGCTGACCTTGTTTGGTTTTCTCACCTTCTATGCCATATCGCTTTCGATGCTGCCCCTAATTGGCGAAGACTATTTTCCCACCATCGATGGTGGTGCCTTGCGCTTGCATGTTAGTGCCCACTCAGGCACCAGGGTAGAAGAGACAGAGCGCATTTTCAAAAAAGTAGAGAAAGCTCTGCGCCAGACCATTCCTTCTAATGAAATCGAATCGATTACACAAAATATCGGTTTGCCCATGAGTGGCATTAACTACGCCTATTCCGATAGCCAGACAGTGAGCGAAGCTGACGGCGAAATTATTGTCACCCTCAAAGAAGAGCGCAAGCACAATACTGAGTATTATCAACGGCTCGTGCGCAAAATGATGCAACAGCAATTTCGTGATCTCGCTTGCTATTTCCAACCCGGCGACATAGTCACTCAAATTCTCAATGCTGGTCTACCAGCCCCCATTGATATACGTGTACTTGGTATGCACCGCGACAAAAACTACGAAATTGCCAAACAAATCAAAAGAGAGGTTGAGCGCGTGCCCGGGGCGGCAGATGTCTGCTTGCACCAGGTAGTCGATGCACCACACTTAAAATGGCAAGTTGACAGGGTGAGAGCCGAAGAAGTTGGTGTCACCCAAGAAGACATATCAAATGCCTTTTCGACCAGCTTAAGCTCAAGTTTTCAGACCAATCCCAACTTCTGGCTTAACTCCAAGAACGGCATAGCCTATAACCTGGCAGCCCAAACGCCACAGCGCTCAGTTGCCAGCATGAGTGATATCAACCTGACCAACATTACGCCAGCCCTGACTGGTTCTGAACAAACACCGCGAGAACCACAACTATTGATGAACCTGGCCACTGCCACCAGAGCCCAGACAGCGGCTGTGGCGAACCACCTAAATGTGCAACCGGTGTTTGATATTTACGCAGCTTGTCAAGGCCGCGATCTCGGTGGTGTGGCAAAAGATATAAAGGTAATAGTCGATCGCGCCAAGGCCAATCTGCCTAATCACAGTGGCACTTTCATTTTCATCGGTGGTCAGGTGATGAGCATGCAGCTAGCTTTCATTGCTTTGATTGCCGGTCTGGCTTTTGCCCTCTTATTGGTCTACTTCTTACTGGTCATGAACTTCCAATCATGGAGCGATCCGCTGATTATTCTAATGGCCATACCTGGGGCGCTCTCGGGTATTGTTTGGAGTCTCTTTGTTTGCCAGACAACTTTCTCCATTCCCGCTCTCATGGGCACAATTATGACCATGGGTGTGGCCTCTGCCAATTCTATTTTGATGATTACTTTTGCCAAAGAACAGCTCGCTGAGCATAGCGACATGGATGCCAAGGGAGCGGCACTGAGTGCCGGTTATCAACGCTTCAGACCTGTTATCATGACAGCGACGGCCATGATTATCGGCATGATTCCTATGGCGATTGGTGGTGGTCAGGGCGGTTCTCAAAATGCCCCAATCGGACGCGCTGTAATTGGCGGCCTGCTTGTGGCGACAATGTCGACTCTGATTTTCGTGCCTCTAATATTTAGCCTAGCAAGAAAAAACAAAGCGAAAAAAGCTACTGCGGGGTTAACCCATGTGGATAGTTGAACTCGCTCTCAAACGGCCCCACACTTTTATAGTTATGGCCCTAGCCATTGCTCTATTTGGCGTTATGTCCATTAAGCAAATGGCAGTAGATATTTTTCCCTCAATAGATATTCCTATTGTTAGCTGTGTCTGGACCTACACAGGCATGTCGCCCTACAACGTTGAGAACTTAATCACTACAGTGACTGAGCGCTGGCTCACCTCCACTGTCAATGGCATTGAGCACATTGAGTCGACCTCGCTTTCAGGCATGTCAATTATCAAAGTCTATTTGCACAAGGGCACTGACATTGGTGAAGCAGTGGCCATGGTCACCGCCATGGGCAATGCCGTGCTGGAATATTTACCCGCTGGTATGACCCCACCATTTGTCACTGTATCTAGTGCCACCGATGTGCCGGTCTTGCAACTAGGCATAAACAGCAAGACCATGAGCGAAGCAGAACTTTTCGACATCGCTAACAACTTTGTTCGCAACCAGCTCGCTACGGTGCAAGGAGCCACCATCCCCTTCCCATATGGTGGGAAGTACCGGCAGGTCATGATCGATCTCAATCCACAGGCCATGGTAGCCTGCGGCGTCTCGGCCAACGATGTCACCAAAGCTATCAATTCACAAAGCATTATTGCCCCTTCGGGCACAGCCAAACTTGGCCCCTACGAATACATTATGACTCTCAATAATGTGCCGGAGAAAATTGGCGAGCTAAATAATATTCCCATCAAATCTGTTAAGGGATCTGTCGTTTTCGTCCGTGATGTGGCCTTTGTCCATGATGGCTACCAGCCTCAGTTGAACATAGTCAACCAAAATGGCAGGCGGGCTGTTCTCTTTAACATCCTCAAAAATGGAAGCGCTTCTACTCTTGCCGTAGTTGAAAACGTCAAGCAAGTATTGCCGCGCATAAAACAAATCGTACCAGCGGCCTGCAACATTGAAATTTTAGTAGACCAATCTGTGTTTGTGCGTGACTGTGTCAACGATGTAATTCGCGAAGCCTGCACGGCAGCAGGCTTAACAGCCCTGATGATGTTAGCTCTTTTGGGTAGCTGGCGCAGTACTCTGATTGTTGCCACTAGCATCCCCCTGGCCATGATGGCATCGATTATTGGCCTGCACATGACCGGTCAAACCATCAATTCGATGACCTTAGGAGGATTAGCTCTAGCCGTTGGCATGCTCGTCGATGACGCCACTGTTGAAGTAGAAAACGTGCACCGCAACATGGCCATGGGCAAAGACATTGTCACGGCCATACTAGATGGAGCCCAACAAGTTGCTACACCAGCCATGGTATCAACCCTTTCTATCTGCATAGTTTTTGTACCGGTGGTCTTCTTAACTGAACCATCTCGGTCACTCTTTGTTCCCTTAGCAATGGCTGTGGTCTTTGCCATGCTTGCCTCTTATGGGCTGTCGCGTACGATAGTTCCCCTCATGAGCAAGCACCTGCTGGCCCATGAACACGAAGACCCAGAAAAAGAAGGCCCAGAAAAAGAAGAGTCTCCAGAAGTTCCCAAAAAGAAGCCAGGCTTCTTCCGTTCAATATATTTAGTTATTGATGGCGGCTTCGAATTTCTAAGAGAGCAATACAAACATGTACTCGAGCAAGCTCTCAATCATCCGCGACTCTCTATTGGGATTTTCCTGACATTTTATTCCTGCTCCCTGCTCTTGCTACCAATGATTGGTCAAGATTTCTTCCCCGCCATTGATGCTGGGCAGCTAAGACTGCATGTCAATGCCCGCCCAGGAACAAGAGTTGAAGAAACAGAGCGCCTCTATAAGAAAATCGAACAAGCCATTCGCAAATTGATACCGCCAGAAGAAGTAAAACTGATTACCGACAATATCGGCATGCCAGTGAGCGGCGTCAACTATGCTTTCTCAGACAGTCAGACCATCTCAGAGGCCGACGGTGAAATTCTCGTCACCTTAACAGAAGAACGCGCTCATCCCACGGTTTACTATCAAAAAGAAATCCGCAAGATGCTCACCCATGAATTCCCCTCGGTCATCTACTATTTCCAACCGGCCGATATCGTCACCCAGATTCTCAACGCCGGTCTGCCTGCGCCAATCGATATACGCATAATCGGCCTAGACCAGGCCAAGAACTATGAGCTAGCTCAAAAAATCAAGCGCGACGTAGCAAAAGTTAGAGGTGCCGCCGATGTCTGTTTGCACCAGGTTGTAAATGCACCACAGTTTGTCTGGTCTGTCGATCGCACCAGAGCCAACCAGATGGGCTTGACCCAAAGGGACATTTCCAATTCATTCTTAATTTCACTTAGCTCGAGTTTTCAGACAGCTCCTAACTTTTGGCTCAACACCGAAAATGGTGTCAACTACAATTTGGCGGCCCAAACTCCACAGTACAAAATATCTAGTTTAGATGATATGCGCATAACAGCAGTGACCTCATCCACCTCTAGCGCTAAAGCCGCCGCCCAGACTGCCAATCAGTCGCAATCACCCATTGTTGTACAGCCGCCGCTCTTAACTAACGTTGCTGCTTTCGATAGAGCTGGAACACCAGCAGTAGTTAATCATCTCAATG
>JAUPUU010000176.1 GCA_030917395.1 Cyanobacteriota bacterium erpe_2018_sw_21hr_WHONDRS-SW48-000092_B_bin.40 | reverse complement strand
GAGCCTGTTGTTATGCCTGAGTTTCTTGGTATGCAGCTAGATGTTCCTAAGGTAAAAACCATTGACGGCGACAAAGAAATTCAAGTAGTTGCCGAGGTGCCCGGCATGTCAGAGAAAGACGTTGATGTGCAGGCTGGAAAGAATACCGTCACCATCTCGGGGCACCGTAAGGAGACATCAGGCGATGATGGCAAAAATGGCAAGAAAAGTTTTTCAACGGTAGAGCAGTCATTCACTCGTACCGTTAGTCTGCCAGTGGAAGTCGATGGTGATAAGGTGAAGGCGACGATTAAAGACGGCGTCCTTACTGTTTCAATTCCGAAGGCGAAGCCTACTAAAGCTATCTAGAATTCTGCCTTGGGCGAGTTCTGAAATTAAATGTTGTAGCAGTCTTTTGTTTATAGGAGGCGTAGTTTATGTTGCAAAAATTTGTTGCTAGTGACCTTGGCAGCAGCCGTGAATTAGAGTTAGTACAACAACACTTGAATCGGCTGTTTTCGTTGTCGAATTATGCCCACAGTGAGTACCCCTTGCTCAATGTTTGGACATCTGAAAATGGTGCCATTGCTAGAGCTGAACTTCCTGGTCTTGACCCAAGCGAGGTGGAAATTAGCCTGGTTAATGATACTGTCACGGTTCAAGGCGAACGGCACTGCCAGTCGGGCAATGAGAATCAGTTGTGTCATCGCCAAGAGCGTCGCTTTGGGCAATTCTCTCGCTCCTTGCAGCTACCTTTTCGCGTTGATGCCGAGGGCGTGCAAGCGAAGTTTTTTGACGGCGTTTTAGAGATAACTTTGCCTCGCGCAGAAAGCGACAAGGCTAGAAAAATCAATGTTATTACTGAATAAAATCGGCCTAGATAAGGAGGTTTAGTATTATGCCTAGTGAGCTTTTAGAAGTAGTAAAACCCGAAGTGGAGAGTGCAAAAGAGACTGCTTCGGCCACTGTTCGTCCGCGCAAGACCGTTGCCCCTCGTACTGACGTTTATGAGTCGAAAGAGCAACTGCAGTTTTTCATCGATATGCCTGGAGTGAAGCAGGAAAATATTGATATTACGCTTGAGCAGAATATTTTGACTGTTCGTGGAGGAGTGGAGCCGCCCGAAATGCCAGGCTATCGCTTGACCTATGCTGAGCACGATATTGCCGACTATCAGCGAGTTTTCACTCTTTCAAACGAGATTGAAAGGGCTGAAATACAGGCCTCAATCAAGAATGGAGTGCTTAAGCTGGTCTTGCCTAAGAGTAAAGCTGCTCTTCCGCGCAAAATTGCCATTCAGTCGGCCTGAAGATAACTCTAATAAGTATCTCTACTAAGCTGAGAAAGAAATGGTTTCCATGGAAACCATTTCTTCTTTTGTTTTTGGGGCAATTGTCTTAAGCCCTAATTTTTGCTTCTAGGCTCCAATTAGTGGTACTTTCGGATCCATTGATTTCTTGTAGAGCTGACCCAAGGCTTCATAGCATTGGCATGATTCATTCTCGAGCGCTTTGCGATTAAGAACGGTAATGCGGCCACGCACATACGAAATGATCTTCTTTTCCGATAGGCTTACTGCTGTTGCATTTACAAGAGTTCGCGAGATTCCCAGCATATTTGCTAGAAACTCTTGGGTCATGGGGAAGGTGTCGCTTTTGCTGCGATCATGGGTTAGTAGAATCCACTTGGCGCAGCGTTTATCCACTGAGTGGGTTTGATTGCAGCCGGTGGTTTGGGCGATTTGTTCAAACAGTGCCATGGCATAGCGCAGGCTCAATTCTTCCAGCGGAGGATAGGTCTTTGACAGGGCATCAAAGGCTAAAACGGGAATGCGCCAGGCTGATGATTCTACTTGGCACTGTACCAGGGCCGCAATGCTGTCAATGCCTACTGCCACAGGGACACCGAGCATCCCTTCGTTGCCGATTGTGGCCAATTCAACTTGAGAGCCGTCCTGCATCACTTTTAGCAGTGACATCACGCCGCTTTCTATGAAATGAATGAACTTTATAGGAACGTTTGGTTCGATGATTTTTTCGCGCAGGTCGTAGTGCACAAACTCTGAAGCGCTAACAATGGCGCCAGATATTGGCAGCGGTAGGCTTGCTAACAAAAGGTTTTGATACTGACTCATGTGCAAACCGTTGGTCTGAGGGGCAAACGGTTTAGCTGAGTCGTCAATCTTAGGTCAGCCGAATGTACCTTCACTATGACAGGTTTGCACAGAGAAGGCTTGCTTTTAGACCTTTTCTGCTAGAAGTTTTTCTAGATCAACTAGAGCAGCGCTGAAGCCGTCAATGCCTTCTTTTAGTTTTTCATTAGCCATGCGATCTTCAGCGTGCATCTTAGCGAAAATCTCTTTGTTCATCTCGATGCGCTCGATGCTCGATTTCTTTGCTGCATCAACATCTAGCTTGCGTGGCAAGTCGCCTTCGGTTGAATTGAGTTCTTCCAGGAGCTTCGGTGAAATTGTAAGCAAATCACAACCAGCTAGTTCTGTAATTTCGCCCATGTTACGGAAGCTGGCGCCCATTACCACGGTCTTATAGTCGAATTTTTTGTAGTAGTTGTAAATGGCTGTTACCGATTTGACGCCTGGGTCTTCGGCCCCGTTATAGTCTTTGCCGGTGTCTTTTTTGTACCAATCTAGGATGCGGCCGACAAATGGCGAAATTAGGGTAACTTTGGCTTCGGCGCAGGCGACAGCCTGGTGTAGGCCGAACAAGAGAGTCATATTGCAGTGAATGCCTTCTTTTTCTAAGGTTTCGGCTGCTTGAATGCCTTCCCAGGTGGAGGCAATTTTGATTAAAACGCGTTCGCGTGTGAAGCCATCTTTTTCATATAGAGCAATGATTTCGCGGGCTTGTTTGATGGTTGCTTCTGTATCGTATGACAGGCGGGCGTCAATTTCGGTAGAGACTCGACCGGGAACGATTTCTAAGATTTTCTTGCCGAAGGCAACTGCCAAGTGGCTAAAGGCTTTTTCAGCGACGCTTTTCTTGTCGGCATCCTTGCCCAGCTCAGCTTTGGCATCGGCAATAACACTGTCGATTAAGGCGGCGTAGGCTGGCATCTTGGCGGCGGCCATGATTAGAGATGGGTTGGTAGTGCTGTCTTGGGGCTGGTACTTGACGATTGACTCAAATTCGCCGGTATCGGCCACTACTTTAGTCATTTGCCGCAATTGTTCTAATAAAGTCGCCATGTAAACGTCCTCTCCAATCCTATCTAACTCAATAGCATAACCGGAATAACCTTGCTTCTAGCCGCCAAGAGGCAAAAAATATTCATTTATGTAATTTCTAAAGCGAGGGTTTTCACTTCTACTGCATCACCACTGGTGGTGTCAACTCGGCGCTTGCAAATTATTTTATGGCATCAGTGTGTCAAACATTTCTGCTGCTTTTTTGTAGTTTGCTCTTTCGTTGTTGACTTTGCTTGTGCTGTCTACTTTTTTGAAGTTCCTTGGAATGTGCCAATCACTGAGAGGAATTGTAGTGCGTGAAACAGCAGTTGTACTGACCGTCGTCTCGCGCTTGCCGTCTGGATAGACGTTGGTAGACTTTAGTAGGGGGCCACTGAGAAATGGCATGGAGAATCTCCAGCGAACAAAATCTAGGGCTTGCTTTGACATGTTTTTGTTTTGTAGCTCGGATACTTCCATTCGTGAGTACTCTTTGGTCTTTTTCGTGCTACTTCGATAGAAAAATTCGCCCTGGTTTTTTAGAGATTCCATTGGTTCTATTTCTAGATAGAGACTTCTTGCTGGCATGCCGTTAAAAGAAGATGGAATGACAGATTTTGACTTGATCCGGATCGGAGTTTTGCCTTCTACCTTATTGAGCCAGTCTTGACGGGGAAAGATTCGTCCGCACTTGGTTGCATCGTTGAAAACAATCACTTCCCAACTTGGAGCCATGCAGTAGTAGGTGATGCCAATACGCGGAACTCGCCAAATCGCTCCATCTTCTGCAATTAGAAGCGTGCTAGCACCGTTGAATTCGACCTTGTATTCGTATTTGTCGACAGTTTTTGTTCTCGCTTTTGCTGCCAGAGCTTGTGTTGTTGGCGACAATACCGCGCAGCTTGCGGCTAGCAATGCAAGGATTGACTGGGCAAGTAATCGTCGGGCCGATAGAGACTTTATCTTGGGGCAAAGACTTTGCATGGGCAATACACTCGTTCAATTTCGCGTATATCAATTTGCGTATATTCATCTTAGCGCTTGTTGCATAGTTAAGCCTCTTTCAGCTTTGAGTAATTTCATTGGCTTTGTTATGGCTCGTAAATGAATGCTCTGTCATAGAGCAAAAATATGCGGTTCTGCCCATTGATCCAATATTTCTGCCCTGTATAGTGTGGGAGGTTCCGTTTGGCGGCGGAGTATTTATAGAGGGGTGTTGCTGTATGGCGATGATATCTAGTCTTTGGGATACCTTAGTCGGTGATAAGAAGCGTGACAGCAATAAGGCATCCAAATTAGATAGCGTCAACCATAGCCTCAGCCACTTAGAAAAACGTAAGTTAGTGGCTACTCGCGCAAGGTTGGAATCACAGGCATCAAATAAGCTCGATCTCAATCATTTGCGCGCTCGCATCGACCGTGAATCTCGAGATTATGCCGTGATGCGAGAAAGACAACAAAATTCTAGGTCTCGCTGGTTTGGGGAGCGTGCAACCGGTATTGATGAAGCTGCTTTGACAAAGCGGTTGGCTGCGCCAACCCCCAAATTGAGCCAAGAAGAGCTTGATCTCAGTCTCAATTACGGCGATATACATTTGCCCGACTACTACGATAGTTCTCTCGTCCCAAGTTTTGCCGGCGATTGTCCAGAAGAAGTTGAAGCTCGTGAATATGCTGAAGTATTTAAAGCTATTGAAGCCATTGAAGAGCCGTTCATCTGTACGGTAGATACAGCAGATTTTTCAGATTTGGCCAAAGACTTGGCGGAAGTATCTTTGATGCCGCCGCTTGCGGCACTGAGTGACAATATTCCTGAGTTAAACGAACTCTTGGCCCGTTTGCAAATAGTTGAGGCTGTAGTGGCCCAAGAAAAATTGCAAGAATCAGAAGAAAGAGCTAGTCGTGAACATCATGCTGATTTGCATATAGTCACACCCTTTGAGGTCTGTTTGCCGAGCCCAGCAAATAGCCCTGTGCCGCTGATTAAAAGTCATGGTAAGGGTAAGAAGGGCAAGCGCGCTCGCAGTAAAGAAGCTGCTAAAATTAAGAGTGGCACAAGAAATTAGATAGTTGCTGTTCTACTTTTAGGGGGCCTATTGAGATTCGGTAAATTCGATCTTTCGATCATTCGCGAGTGCGTATTCAGGCTTGATGGCGGCGCTATGTTCGGTGTGGTGCCGAAGGCTCTGTGGAGCAAGACTTCTCCATCTGACGAGCACAACCGCGTGGTGATAGCCTGCAATTTGCTTCTTATCGATACTGGTGATAAGAAAGTGCTGATTGAAACCGGCATGGGTGATCGCTGGAGTGACAAAGAAAGAGAGCGTTACGGTCTCAAGTCGCTGGTTAGCTCTGCCACTGTTCTTGATCAAGTCAATCTCAAGCCAGAAGACATTGATTTCGTTGTTATTTCGCACTTGCACTTTGATCATGCTGGTGGTGCCACCATGCTTAAAGATGGCAAGTTGGTTCCGGTATTTCCTAAGGCACAATATGTCGTGCAAAAAGGCGAATGGGATTTTGCTTTTAAAGCAAATGCTAGAGCCAAGGCCAGCTATAGACCTGATGATTTCGTGCCACTGAAAGAACACAATCAAGTACTGTTCGTCGATGGTGATTATGAAGTGGTGCCTGGTGTCTGGGTAAAAGTCACCGGTGGGCACACCAGCCATCATCAAGTCGTTTACTTCGAGTCAGAAAGCGAAAAAGGCGTTTATTTCGCTGATATTCTTCCCACCAAGAGTCACATCACTCCGCCTTGGGTTATGGGCTATGACCATTATCCCCTGGTTAGTTGTGACATCAAGTCAGAATGGCTGGCCCGAGCTGCTGAGCAAAATTGGCTGGTGGTCTTTGATCACGAGCCTGGTATCCCATGGGGCCGAGTTAAAGTTGAGAGCGGTAAGTTTGTCTTTGAAGCATTGCCTGAAGACTCACTGGCTTTTGCCTCTGGCACTGGTCGGGCTTTAGCTAATGTCGGCTAACATAAACTCTAATTCGCTCTAATTCTCTTGTAGTTGTTTCTTGAGCCGTTCGAGAAAAGCAGCTAGCTTGCCTTGTTTTGACCAGTTCAGGCCACTTTCTGCTTCTTGCAAAGCCAGTTGTTTTTTGCCTTTTGATAAATAAGAGATTGCCGTAAGTGCATGTTTGCGACAGAGCTGCTCTGGCATTTCTTGGCGTCGCTTCAGGGCTAAATTTCTAAGTCCTTGGCCGCCCATGCTGGTGACTAGTTCTCTCCGTTTCTTCTCTCCTGCTTCGTTATTAGGTAGCCAAACCGAGAAATGTTGGTCGTCAAAAACCAACAGCCAGTCTGGTGAAGATAGCAGGGCTTGATAAATTTGATAAGAGTCGTCTACGCATAGTGAGCTAACCTGCCACTTCGCCAGGTAGCTTTGCCAGCCCTCTTCGGCATTGAAGCAGTTGTTGTAGTCAGCGCAAAATTTACGACCATAGAAATCGAAACGTGTATCAATAAAGACTGGGCCGAGATTCTCAAAAATTAGACAGTTGCCTATGGCCGGGTCGCAAAACATATTCTTGGTGAGATCGGGGTGTTGCTTGAGAAAAATTGTGGTTTCAAGATTAGTGTCTGAGTTGGTAAACCAGACGGCTTGTCCTAGTGGAAAGCGCTGTAGGAAGGAAAACACTGCACAGCTGATTGCTATGGCGGCAAAACCCCAGCTTTCTAAATTTGAAAATTGCTTCAGTGGCTTTGTCTGGTCTCTATTGAAAATTGTCATTCTACTTAAGGCCAAACCCATGTAGGGCCAGGTAAGCAGTATTGCCACTGGTACAAAGCGGAAGAACATCAGGGCTGCTGCACTTGCTACAGCTGCTAAAATCAACCCGGCCAGCGGTACGCTGCGGTGCCCTCTGAGAATGGCTAGCCAGGCCAGGGCTAGGTACAGTAAGTGATCGATAAACAAGCGCGGATGGGTGAGCAGAACTGGTTGTAGTTCTCTTATTGAACCAAAGTCGGGTTCAGTGGTGAATGAAAGGTTGTAGCTAATCAGACCACAACCATAAGGGTTTACCAGTATCGCTCCGCTGCAGGCAAAAAGCAGAATGAGCAGTCTCTGGCGATTTGGGCACTGCTTTTGTGCTAGCTCTATCATAAGATAGGTCGCTACCATTGCTAAACCAATGAACCAAAAAGAATGTGTGTTTGCCCATAGCACCATGAGCGGTGGCAGTAGCCAGAGAGATTTGCTGTAACCAAGATTGCGAAAACGCTCAAGAACAATAGTGAATACTGCAATTAGAAGAAATGATATTAACTGGGGGCGAGCCCAGAAAAATATGGGGCTACAGACCAGGCTGAGCAGGCCAAAGACATAGATGGGCTTGACCCCCTGTCTTATCATTGAGACTGGCAGATAGCATAGATAAATAAGGGCGGTGACGATGGCGGCTGCCAATCCGACTAGCCAGAGACCGCCATATTGAAAGAGTACACCTAGAGCCGTGGCAAACAACCATTGGTAAATGACGATGGGGCGGTCTGGGCAAGTAAAACTGAAGGGGTCTGTCGCGGGAATACCGTGGGCAATTATGTATTGACCGGTCTTTATTAACCAGGCAGTATCGCCGCATTGCAAAGTGTGATCAATATTTGCGCCAAACTTGCTCAGGCAGAATATGAAGAGTAGAAAGGCAAAACTATTTGTAAGCAGGTTTTCGAGCTTAGTGTTTAGCACTGATCTGGGGTCTTGAGTTGCACCACTATTGTTCCAGAAAGCTTATCTGCCAACCGCATTCCATTGCCGCTAAGCATTAAAATGGTTTCGACTAGAAGTACTAAGAATGTGTAAGCAACTGCGAAGATTTGCAGGTTGGTTAGCAGTTCGGGCCCACATATTGGTGCTGCTAATTGATAGACAAAATAAGGGGCGAGGAAGACTAAGTTTCGCAGTAGCAGTTGAACTATCGTGGCTCGCCCCCGCGTTTTTTCGTCTACCACAGCTAAATCAAGTAAGCCTTTGCCCAGGCCGCGGCCATTGAAAAAACTATCTCTGAACAAGAAGACGATCAAGGTGAGTGCTTGAATCGGAGCGTGGGCTGTCAATCTGGCGCCATCTGCACCGAGCACAATGCGACAAGCGACAACGGCAATAGTGACAATCCAAAGGCAGGCGACGTAGTCATACAAAGTGACAGCAGCAAGGCGACGAAAGAACGGTGCTCGTTGCTCTAGGTGTGCCGAGACAAATTTGTCAGCGTCCTTGGCTTCATTAACTGTTTGCTTTGATGGTACTAACAGTGTTTGCACAGTCACTTCTAAAATCTCGGTGGTGAAATTGTCTTTGCTTCTGCTTGTTTGCTTATTTGTTAGTCAGGCTAATTAGGATAGCCTGATTAGAGTCATGTTTTTCAAGATTGTCCATGCTTACTTAATTCTAATTCGCTCTGCTGGCGGCTTAAAGTTGCTTATTTGGCAGAAATACAACTTGCTTCATACCATTGCCACCAGATTTTCCTGCCGGGCTGTAATTTTTCAGGATAGCTTTGACCACGGGGGCTCTCCAGATCTGCTCTCTATGTTCGCTGGCATCGTGAGCATTGATGATGACAGCCCCGTAAGCTTTCTGATCGAGTCTTTGCAGCAAGAGATCGAGTTGACCTGGATGCAGGGCGCCGATATTTAAGATGGTGGTGGCATCAACCATTGCTGGTTTTGCTCCGGCAAATATGGCCAGTGAAGGGTCTTCGGTAAGTAGTAGGGGTTTATCTGTGCAGCTCTGGCTTAGCATGCTTATGGTTTCTTTTGTATCAGCCCGAAGGGCGTGGCAGAAAGCCATTTCGGCGGTAAAACCTATTAGTGGTGCCAGGCTGGCAGCACTAGCAAAAATAGCTGCTGTGGCGAAATTTGCGGGCAGCTTTTCTAGCTTGATAGCCCCTAGCCAAAAGAGAGCGAATTCACAGCACAGTAAGTGATTGTGAAAGGCTCCACGCAGGCCCATGGTATAGAGCGCCGGCAGTATGGAGCAAAGCAGCAGTATCGCTGGCAGGGCCTCAATACTTTGTGATTTGGTAATTAAGTTATTGCTTGCTTGCTTATGCCAGAAGGTGGCGGCAGCAATAATACTGAAGGCGGCTAAGGTTTTTGCATCTAAAAGAAAGGGGAAAAGAAATAGCTTGATTGTTTCCCATTCCCAGGGTAGGCCGGCAGCATAAGATAAGTGGGCCCAGTAGCCGCCGGTTAAGGCCTGCAGCAAAGCGGCAATCGCTAAACACAGAAGAGTGTAGGCGGCCAGATACTGGAGGGCCAGGCGCTTTTGTCCCTTGTATAAAGCAAAGAGAACTGTGGCAACCATAAAGACCACATATTGCTGTTTGCTAAAGAAGGCCAGGGTTGAAAGTATTACTGCTGCGATTGATAGTTTTGGTTGCTCATCGCCTTTAGTATCGCTCCAGCTTTTGACAAATCTTTCTAGGGCAATAACTGCTAGGGCCAGGCCCAAGAGGTCTACTCTGGCCACCGAAGACCAGTGTAGTACCGGCAAGCAGCCGACGAACATGACCAGGGCAATGATCATATGAAAATCGTTTACTCGGCAGCGTTTCAGTAGTGCCCCAAAACTGAAAAAGCAAAGCAAGGCTGAAGCCATCGTCAGCAGGCGCAAAGGTATGAAGCTGGTGCCAAATAATTTTAGTAAAAGAGCGCCAATGACAAAATAGAGAGGGTTGTATATAACCACGCTCCACGGGTCTTGAGTCAAAGCCGTTAAATCGTAGATGTTGCTGCCTTTGGCCAGCTGCAAGCAGGCCCATAAAACATGGCCTTCATATTCAATGGCATAGGGATTGCTGCGGGCCAGGCCCCAGCAGATCGTGTAGATGGCCGCAAGAATGCCGCTGATAAGCAGCAGCCCAGCCACTTGTGCTACATAAAGTGGTTTCGGTCTAGTTGTGGTCGTACTCATTCAACTCCTGCAGCTGCCTTGCTGGGAGTCGGAAGAGGTTGGTTAACTGATGGTTTTGTCCAGATGTTATAGCGCTTCTTGTTAAATAACTCCGGTATGCAAAGTACTTGAACGAGCATGCATAGCCACCAGAGCGGGGCCATGAATAGTATGGGGATGATGTGGTTAATATCGAATTTCTTATCAAATTTGATAATGGCAATGACAAAGAGCGGATAGCTCAAAATTGAGCCGAGGGCGCCAATTAGGTCGACCGGGGTAAATGGCAGTGCTCCGGACATAAGTCTAAAGGTCCACTTAACTATGCCAACTGCTGATACCCAATCGATAAGAAAGGCGACAATGGGCCAGTTCAAAAACTGACCGGAGGCCTGCACGTGAGCCCAATATCCGTCAATGATTTTGTAGAGAGTAAAGCCGCCCATAATCAAAGACTGAACGTAGCCATAGATTACCAGGGGCATGCTGTAGAGATCTATGATTCCAGTGTTCAGGCGCGTATGACGCATAACATTGTTGAGACTACCGCGAAACCAGCGCATCCGCTGCTGCCAGAACCAGGCGAAATTATCTGGCATGTTGGTGTGAGCCATTGTGCCTTCGCTGAGAGCCAGGTGATAACCAGCTCTGACAAGGCGAATTGCTATGTCCATATCTTCAGAAAGACCGAATGTGGAAAAGCCACCACACTCTACCAGTTCTTTTTTTCGGAACATTCCGCACTGACCGGAGTTGATAATGTTGGCATTGACTTTAGTCATAATCGAGCGCAAGAGTGAAACATAGAGTGCTTCTATGTGCAGCCACATAAGCAGGCCGACGTTGCGATTCTTCACGCCCACAGGGCAGGTGGTTCCTGCTGTTTTTTCTTGTTCTAGGTCCTTGCGCATTACTTCTAAAGCATTAGCGTCTACTTCAGTGTCACCATCAATAATGGCAACAAGTTCGCCTTTGGCTTTAGCAATGGCCATATTGATAGTGGCTGCTTTGCCTCTGTGCGGTTGCCTGATCAGGGTTACGGCCTTGATGCGCGAGACAATTTCGGCAGTGGCGTCAGTGCTGCCGTCGTCGACTACGATGATTTCTTTTTCGCCTTTAAATTCAGCCTTAATTATAGATAGCAAGCAGGCTTCTATGTAGCGTTGTTCGTTGTGGGCTGGAACAATTACTGTGACGCTATTAAATGAGCGGTCGGCCTTGCGCCTCTTCGGCTGATATAAGAGTAAGAGGTAATAGGAGAGCGTGATCAGAGCGCAGATCACGGCCATGATGTCTGTAAGAGATTTGACTTCTGGTTGCATTACTTCACTCGGGCCTACCTGAACTGTCGTTAAGCTGCTTCTTTATTATTTGGTCAGTCTATCGATTGAAGGTGCAATTGTCATGTGCACATTCTCATTGAAGTTATGGTGAACTAATCAGGTCTCGATCATTTTGGCCAAAATGAGAATCTTTGATGCTTCTATCACTCCTGACTACTGGTATTTAGCGCTCTATGTGCGCTACTGTGTGTAGTCGAATTCCTTGCTTTTGCGAAGTTTAGTGTCTGGTTTAATCTCCGCTCATATACGAGACGAGGCTCCTCCTCTGGCCTCTTTGCCAACTTCGGGTCGCTCCGAAGGCTATTGGCGTATTGTTGCGGCTCTCTGCGGCGCTGTACTTGGCTTAGCCGCTCCTGGTCTGGAGCAGTGGTATTTGCCCTGGTTTTGGACCACAAGTCTTTTGCTACTAACTGTTGCCGCCCGCAGCCCCTGGTTAGCCGGTTGTCGCGGCTATTGCTTTGGTCTGGGTTATAACCTGGTTTATTTAAGTTGGCTCCTTACTATTCGCTCTGTCTATTGCGAAGGAACTTCTGCTTTTTGTCCGCAGCTAGCTGCCTTTGCTATCTGGCTTATGCTGGCGGCCTGGCAGGCTCTTTATGTCTCGATTTTCCCTTGCCTAATTAAAGCTCTGCCGCTGGTTAGTGGTTGGTTGCCCGTTAGGCTTGAGAAAAAATGGTATTGGCCTACATTTGTGGTGCTTCCGCTGGCTTGGGTTTTGATTGATCGCATGTGCAATACCACTCAGCTATTGGGCTTCCCCTGGTCGCCTTTGCACTATAGTCAATACAAGCAACTGGTCGTGATCCAGAGCGCTGCTCTTATTGGCGGCGTTGGCATCAGTGCTTGGATTATGTTGGTCAATGCCAATCTTGCTGCTTTGCTGGCCTCTAATGTATGGGGGCGAGAGAAGTTTACCGCTCTTGCCTTTACCAGTGGCAGAGGGCTTTTTGCTAATACTGCCTTAACTGTTTTTCTTTCATTTTTGCTTTTGTGGTTTGGTTACTCTCGCCTTGAAGCCGAGAAAGTGGCTGTCAAAGAAAAGGTTCTGTTCTCGGCTTTGCAGGCCGGTCTTTCAGTTAAAGTACACCAGGCCTCAATTACTGATGTGCTCAAAAAATATTTTGACTTAAGTGCCAAGAGCCCAGCTAATTCTGTTTGTGTTTGGCCTGAATGGGCTATTGCTCTCAATTACAGGACCAATGCTGCTAGCTTGAACATGGCTTCGCAAATCGCAGCGAGGAAAAAGCAAAGTTGGGTAGTGGGAGTTTTTGACAGAGATCAGGAGCAGAGGATTTTCAACTCTGTTTGTGCCTTTAGTCAGGATGGCAAAGTTCTGCAAGATGTCTATCACAAGCGTTACCTGGTGCCGGTGGGCGAGTACACTCCTGATTGGATTCGACAGACGCCAATCGGCACTCTCCTCTATGGCTTTGGAAAAAAGTACAATGATATGAGTTCCGGTGAGAGATCGGTTGTTTTTGACTTTGGTAGCGTAAAAGTAGCTCCAGTGATTTGCTTTGAGAATGTTTCACCGCAAATTTGTGCTGCTGGTGTAAGAGCTGGCGGAGAAGTTCTAGTTGATTCAAGTGATAATAGTTGGTTTCGCCGTTCTATATTGAGTGACCAGATGGTGTCATTCTGTGTCTTGCGAGCAGCAGAAAATCACCGCTCTTTTGTCTTTGCTACGGCTTTAGGACCTTCGACTATTGTTGATTCTACAGGTCATGTTTTATGCCAGGCCGGTCGAGAGGTGCCCGCTACTGTTAGCGCTGAGCTGCCCATAGAGCGGGATGTAACGCCCTATACCAGATGGTGCTTCTGAGGCCTAGCGAAAAATGAAGCTCTACGACCGCTATATAATGCTCGAAACTCTGCAAGTTTTAACTGTCGGCACCTTTGCAATTCTTGGCATTTTCTATGGCACGGCTGAGTTTAAAAACGTGCTAGACATGATGACCGCCTCTGGTTTGTCACTGCAAACAGTCCTGACAATCATGGCTTTGCAGTTGCCCACTGGTATGCTCTATTGCCTGCCATCAGGGGTGGTCATGGCTGTGATGCTTGTTTTGATTCGCTCTAGTCGCGATTGTGAAGTGGTGGCCTTGCAGTTGCTGGGCGTACCGTTGCTGAGGGTGCTTGCTCCTTTTCTCGTTATGGGTTTTGTTAGCTCTTCGGCGGCTTTTTTCATTTCTGAATATGCCGCACCCCAGAGTCGAGATCTTGCTCGCCGCTTATTTATAATTGCTGCTAATAAAGCCCAGCGGCCCTTTCCAGAGCGTTCAGAATTGAGACTGGAAGAGAAGTCTGACGACGGTAGAGTTATTAGTACTTCTAAGATTATTGAATTGGGCAAAGAGCAAGTTGTGGCAGGCGATCAAGGTAAGAAGGTCTCGAACTTGGTCTGTTTTGATTTGACCAACAAGAACGTGGTCAAACTCATTTATGCTGGTTCGGCTCAGTGGCTCAACTGTGCCTGGACGCTTCGTGAAGGCCGGATTTTTGAGTTGTTTGATACTGCTCAGCCGAACTCGGAGTCAAGTGGGAGTGGGGTGCAAATGCAATTTGCTTCAATGCAATTGCCCTTCATTGCCCAATCAGATAAGACCATTGGTCTGAACTTTAAAACCACTATGGATAAGACTACTAGTGAATTGCTTGGCAACATCAAGCTTTTACAGAAGGCATCAGTAGCGGTGCCTCCCTACCTTTTCTTGCAGTACCACCGGCGGTTTTCTTATCCACTTAGTTGCTTCTTCTTGGTTCTGGCCGCGGCTCCGATGGTGCTTTTTCGTAAGCGCAAAGGGGCAGATTTTTCTTTGATCTACGGCGGCTTTTTGATTGTTAGCTTCTTCTTGTTGCAAGAGGTGACTATGGCTCTGGCTGCAAATGGCCGCTTAGACGGAACTCTTGCTGCCTACCTTCCTTTGATTTTACTTACCTCTTCGGGCTTTCTCTTGACTGTCGCGCTGAGACGAGCTTAATCTGTTGGCTGCAGTTGGTATATCTGAGTTACTGGTGCGTTGTCAGGGGTTGCGGCTCCGAGATTTCCTCTGTTAGTATGGCTGCTGCTTTGAGGAGAGAATAATGAACGAGAAGAAAAGACGTATCGTTAGCTTAGTAGTGTTGGCCTTGTTTATCATGATTGTTGGTTTCGCTAATTCCGCCAATGCTGGTGGTGGTGGCAATCCAACCAGCGAAGCTTTTATCAATAACTTGATATATAACGCCTATTCAAACAGATAGTTTTTAGAACTACTGAAAACAGGTTTCCCTAATATTCCACGGTGCTCTTTAGCTCGTGGAATATTTTTTTGCACTTCAATTGGTGTCTATGAACCTGGTTTTTATGAGTTTGGCAGTGTCAGCTTTGCACAAACTTGTTAGCCAGCTGACCGCAGGCCGCGTCAATATCTGTACCGCGCTCAAGGCGAATAGTGACAGTTTTACCGGTGCGCCCTGCGGCGTTAGCAAAGCGATGCTGTACCTGCATTTCGGGGCGACCGTACATGATTTCGCCTTCGTTATTTTTAGTGGGATTGAAGGGAATTAAATTGATATTGCAGTGCAGATCTTTCACTAGTTCGGCTAGCTGATTGGCCTGTTCCACTGAGTCGTTCACTCCTTCAAGCAATACATACTCGATGGTCACGCGTCGTTTTGTGGTTTTGTAGTAGTCGCGCACTGAGGCCATCACTTCGTTGATAGGCCATTTCTTGGTAATTGGCACAATCTCTTCGCGGGTGTAAGCATCAGGGGCATGCAGTGATAGGGCCAAAGTAACCGGTAGGTTCTCTTGAGCCAGCCGCCTGATGCCAGGCACTACGCCAGAGGTCGATACTGTTATGTGGCGAGCACCAATTCCTACTGATTGATTGACCACATGAATAGAGGCAATTACTTCTTCAGTGTTGAGCAGGGGCTCGCCCTGTCCCATATATACGATGTTAGCAATGCGTTGGCCTGATTCGCGCTGAATCGACATGGCCTGGTCAACAATTTCTTGACTGGTCAAATTGCGCTTGAAGCCCAAATAACCCGTGGCGCAGAATGTACAACCGACAGCGCAACCTACTTGTGAGGAGACGCAGGCTGATAGGCTGGGGCGGTCTTGAAAAGTCATTAGTACCGATTCGACTAACTTGCCATCTGGTAGCTCAAATAGATATTTGCGGGTGCCGTCTCTACTTACTTCGAGGTGGGCAATTTTGAGCAAAGGCACTTGGGCCACTTGATTAAGCTTTTCTCGCAACTCAACTGAGAGATCTGTCATCTCGTCAAAAGAGTTTGCATATTTGACATAAATCCAGGTGTGAATTTGTTTAGCTCTGAAGGCTGGCAGCCCCTGCTCTTTGACAAATTTAGTCAGTTCTTCCAGAGAAAGGCCTGAGAGCGCTTTCTTCGGCTGCTCGTTCGTATCAGTGCTTGGCTTCGACTCGTTCATTGTTGTTGTCCATGATATTCAGTTTTGTTCATATCTAGCCTCGGTGCCGTTTGGCGCCCTTGACGAGCCAATGATAGCAGGCGTCGCTGTCTCTGGCTGCTTCCCAAGAGGGATACTGCAAGATGTTAAAATAGCCGTGGTACTGACGGCGCCGCAAGAGTTTGCGCGGTAAGATACGCCGTGATGCATTCTATTGGTGGGAGATTTAGCTGATGTTGGACGTTCTGGAAGAGAAGGCAAAAGGTTTTCTCAAGCAATTGTTCGGAGATACCAACGAAAAGCGTGTACAGCATCTCCAACCTTATGTCGATAAGGCCAATTCTTTTGATGCTGCCATGCAGAAGCTTACCGATGAAGAGCTGCAAGGTAAAACCGCTGAGTTTAAGGCCAAAATCGCCAACGCTCTTAAAGACGTTGAAGACGCTAAGCTCATTCCTGACGAGACCCCGAAAATGCCGGGGCAGATGCGCACGAAGAAAGACATTGTGCTGGCCCATGTTCTAGAAGAAATTTTGCCTGAGGCATTTGCTGTTTGTCGCGAAGCTGGTAAGCGCGTTCTAGGAATGCGTCACTTCGACGTACAGTTTATGGGTGGTGCAGCTCTGCACTTTAACAAAATTGCTGAAATGCGCACCGGTGAAGGTAAAACCCTGGTTGCTACCTTACCGACCTACCTCAATGCTCTAGCCGGTCGTGGTGTTCACGTTGTTACTGTCAACGATTACCTGGCTCGCCGAGATTCTGAGTGGATGGGCCGCCTCTATAACTTCCTTGGTCTTACCACTGGTCTGGTTTATTCGCACCAGCCTGACCACGAAAAATATCAAGCTTATCGTGCTGATATCACCTATGGTACCAACCATGAATTTGGCTTTGACTATCTGCGCGACAATATGCGCAAGTCGCTCGATGAGCTAGTGCAGCGTCCCTATTACTTTGCCATCGTCGACGAAGTCGATAACATCCTAATTGACGAAGCCAGAACGCCATTGATTATTTCGGGCTTCCCTCGCGATTCACACACCGACCTTTATGTGCGCATGTCGCAATTGGCCCCTCTGCTTGAGCGTGGCAAAGATAAAGACGATGAAGAGTGCGACTACTGGGTTGATGAGAAACAACGCAACGTTCTTTTGACCGAGCAAGGCATCATCAATGCTGAGAAAATGCTTGATGTCGCTGACCTCTTCGATATGCACCATAACTATTCGCACCACTTAGTGCAAGCCTTGCGGGCCAAAGAGCTTTATCGCATCGATACTGAGTATGTTATTCATCCAGACGAAGAAGGCAAGCCTGAGATTTGTATCGTTGACGAATTTACTGGCCGTATGATGCAAGGTCGCCGTTGGAGCGATGGTCTGCACCAGGCCATTGAAGCGAAAGAGCGTGTGCCGATTCAAGAAGAGACCATGACCTACGCTTCGATCACCTATCAAAACTTGTTCAGGCTTTATCCTAAGCTGGCTGGTATGACCGGTACGGCTATGACTGAAGCCTCTGAATTCTCTAAAATTTACAACCTTGATGTGGTGGCCATTCCCACCAACCGTGGCAACCAGCGTATTGACTATCCCGATATCATCTACAAAAACGAGCGCATGAAATACATCGCCGTTGTAGAAGAAATTGTGGACATGCACCAGTTGGGGCGTCCTGTTCTTGTTGGTACTGTTTCGATTGAAAAGTCAGAACTAATAGACGAGCTCTTGAGCAAGCCCCAGAAAATGGGCGAGTATTTGATCTGGAAAATCAAAAACATTGATACTCACATGAAGGCTCGCAACCTCAGTGGTGAGACCATCGAAGGCCTGCGCAAAGTCTTTGAGCGCCCCGGTCAAATCGACATTGACAAACTGCAAGAGCTTGTAAAAAAGGCCGAAAGTGAGTTTCCTAAAGAAGAGGAATTGGCTGAGCGGCTGTTTTCAATGATGCGCACCGCTAAAGTAGTGGCAGCTATTCGCAAGGGCATTGATCACCATGTACTGAACGCTAAACAACACGCTAAAGAAGCGATGATTGTTGCTCAGGCTGGTCGTAAGGGTGCGGTAGTGGTAGCTACCAACATGGCCGGTCGTGGTACCGACATTTTGCTCGGTGGTAACGCCGAATATCTCGCTAAGGAAAAACTGCTCAAAGAGTTTCCTGATCAAGAAGAGTTGCATAACGACCCAGAAAGACTGGCTCTTTATGAGGCTAAGGTCAAAGAATTGACCCCGAAAATGAAAGAGCAAACCGATAAAGAGCACGATGAAGTTATTGCTGTTGGTGGTTTGCACATTATTGGTACAGAGAGGCACGAAGCTCGAAGGATCGATAACCAGTTGCGAGGTCGGGCTGGCCGTCAGGGCGACCCCGGAACTACTCGTTTCTTCTTGTCTCTCGAAGATCAACTGATGCGTATTTTTGGCGGAGCTGCCATATCGCGCTTGATGGACATGATCAAGGCCGATGAAGATATGCCGATTGAATCTGGCATGGTCAGTAAGTCTATTGAAAATGCCCAGAAGAAAGTTGAAGCCCATCACTTCGACACCAGAAAACACGTATTGCAATACGACGATGTGCTCAATACTCAGCGTGAAGTTATTTACCGCGAACGTCGTCGTATCTTAGAGAAAGCTGACCTGAAAATGGGCATGCTCGATATGCTGCGCGAACACTTAGACTTGATTCTCGAAGCTCAAATCGATCCAGACTCTTCTAGCGATATGTGGGACGACGAGCAGCTTCCAGAAGTGTTGCGCAACCTCGCTGTTGATATTCCAATGTTGGCTGAGGTCAAAGTGGAAGAGCTTAAGGGTCTTGCCTATGAAGACTTGAGACAGAAGCTTTGGGAAGATGTAGAGCTAGCTTATAAGGTGCGCGAAGAGCATATTGGCACTGAAGATATGCGCGAATTTGAGCGTCAGGTCTTGCTGCACAACATTGATAGCAAGTGGGTTGATTACTTGCACAACATTGACTTGCTGCGCGAAGGTATTCAGCTCAGAGCCTATGGTCAAAAAGATCCGCTGCAAGAATATAAGCGCGAAGCCTTCAATATGTTCAATCAACTTCTGCGCAGCATCCAGGCTGAGTCAATTCAGCAGCTCTTCCGGGCGCAACCGCAATCGGTAGATGTTGATGATCTCGACAATCTTACTTTTGAGAACTTGCCTGACGGCATGACTCCTGAAGACTTGATCAATATCATCAAGCAAGTACAAGAAGCTCAAGGCATAAATCCTGATGGCGAAAATGGCTTTATCAGTATTGAAGATCTGGAGGCGTTGCTTGGGGCCCAGGGCGTCAACGACTTGCTAAGTGGTGAGATTCCAGAGGGTCAAACTGATGGACAAGTTGAAGAACAAGTTGAAGGTCCGGTCGTAGGCGAGGATAGTCCAAGCGGCGCTGAATCTTCAGATTCAAGTGATGACGAGCAGAAGAAAGAAAAATAATGCTCTTTCTTTCCTTTGATACGAGTGGGCGTGAATTAACAGTCGCTCTGTTTGAAGGCGACTCTTTAGAACGAGCTTCCTCGCAGCCTCAGGGCGAACTGCTAGCCAGTGAGCGCATTGATTTTGCTGAGCTCGCTGTGGACGATCCCCGTTTGCCACTTAGTGGCAATATGATTGGTGCCAAAAAAGCCAATCGCCAGGAGTCAGTCAGTCTCTTAATTCCAACAATAGATAGGCTGCTGAGCGAGAAGCAATTAAGCAAGTTTGATATTGGTGCCATTGCTGTGGGCATCGGTCCTGGTGGTTTCACTGGCATCCGCGTAGCCATTACCACCGCTCGTACTCTGGCACAGGCTCTCAATTTGCCGCTGATTGGTTTGAACTCTCTTGAAGTTGCCTGCTTCGATTTGCTTGAGCAATCACATGGTTTGACGGCAGGGGAAGTTTCGCAGCAACGCTTTGGTGTGATCAAAGCGGCCTCCCGCAGCCATTGCTATCTTGCCGTCTATCGCCCCGAGCCGATTTTTGCCTACTTTGACTTAGTGGCTGTGCAAGAGCCGGTTTACCTAACTTATGAGAGTCTGTCAGAGAAGTTGCCTCTCTGCCCGCTCTGGCATGTCGACCCGGCTGTTATGGCTAAGCTGTTGGCTCTGCCAAGTGAAGTTGAGCCTGTTTGGCGGGCGCAATTAAGCGCTGTCGTTAATAATATTGCTTCATTACAAGCTAAAATGGCTTGGCTTCGAGTATCTTTGAAAGGATTGGGCGCTTCTGCATTTCATTATCGGCTGACCGAGCCGCTTTATTTGCGGGGTGCATCTGTGACACTGAAAAACGGCGATGCCATCGAAAAAGTCGAATCTAGTTGAGATAAGCGCTCTAACTCTGAGCGATCTTGAGCAAGTCATGGAAATTGAACCCGTGGCTTTCGGCTCTCATCATTGGTCGCGCCAATCTTTTACTAATGAGCTAACAAATTCTACTGGTCACTATTTTGCCGCGCGCGATTGCCAGGACAAAAGAATCTTGGGCTATTCCGGTTTCTGGTTGATTGGCGAAGAAGCTCACATTACTACTCTGGCTGTGCATCCAGACTTCCGTCGCCTGCATGTTGGTGAGCGTCTATTGGTTAACGACATCATTCAAGCGCGCAGAGTTGGAGCTGACTGGATCACCTTAGAAGTACGAGTATCAAATGAGTCAGCCCAACGTTTGTATGGCAAATATAGTTTCCGCAGCCTTGGCGTGCGGCGCAATTACTATCAAGATAATGGCGAAGACGCTCTTGTGCTCTGGACTGATAGACTCTCCTCACCAGATTTCCTCACTTTATTTAAGAAACGGGTGAAAGAAAGAGATGTTAGTTCGTTAATACCAGGTTTTAGTTTCAGTCCTGAGTCTCTTGACGAGCTCTTTATCCCGCCTGCTTTGACTGTAACCGATACGAATTTTGCTTAAACCTGAAAGTATTGCGAAAAAGACATGACTTCTATGCATGCTCTGGATATAGCAGGGCTTGACTTGTCATAAGGCGGCGAACGAAAATAGAGCGGTTCAGATGAGGTGGAAAATTGCGTTTAGTTGCCCAGGATATATCGCCGCGCACAAGACGCCGGTCACTTTTGGGCCAGACCGTACTCACCTTGCTTGGAGTGCTCTTACTCTTCCTCGCTTCCTTTACCTCTTTTGAAGTGCCTATTGCCACTAAGCGCAATTTCACAAGCTTTGCTGAAAACCAAATTCGCTATGCCTTCAACATCGTACCTGAGCGTTATCAGAGCAAAGTAGAAGCCTATGTGCCGCTGCTTAAGGCTCCGACAAACCCAGTGCGCAAGACTTTCTATATGCCATTAGCTGCAGCTGCAGTTTTTGTTGGCTATGTTCTAGGGCCAATGCTTGGGGCTGCCGCCTGTGCTACCTTCATTGCCCTTGGAGTTGTGGGGCCATTTCTCGGCATTCACGCCTTTGCCTCTGGTGGCGGTGTCGGTTACTATCTTGAGCCTGGTTTCGGCTACCTGTTGGCCCTAATTCCGGCCTCCGCTGTGGTGGGAATGATTACCCGCGGAAAGCGCACCAGTGTCAGTCAGCTGATGTCGGTTATTGCTGGCCTGATCGTCGTACACCTCTCCGGTATCTTTTATCTGTTAGGCAGTTGTCTAGTTTCTTATCTGCTTGATGGCAATCGGGCATCTCTTGCCTGGCAGCCCTGGGTCTTTCAGCATGCCCGTAATATGAGCTGGTATCCCCTGATTTATGACTTTGTCAGCAGTCTAATCATGGTGGGTATTGCTTTTCCTTTCCGCTGGCTGGCTAATACCTTAACTGCGCCTGATTCGGCGCCGCGCCCTACCGCTGTGCCTGGTAATAAACCCTCTGATCGCTATCACGTGGTGGAAGAGTTTGTCTAAAGTGTCTAAGGCTGACAATAGCGGGCGCTACAAGCTCTACCTCGGTCTAGCTGGTCTCTCTCTGGCCACTTTGGGTCTGGGGCTCTTTTACTATGGCACCAGAGTTGAGACTAGACGCTATCGCCTTGAGCGTATCGGTGTGCAGACAAAGTCTGATACTACTGGCAGTGCTATTGTCAGTCATCAATCTCTGAAAATTTTGCATCTTTCTGATTTGCATTTGTCCGGCAATGATGATGAGAAAGTTGAATTCATTCGCACTATCACTGATCAAGATTATGATTTGGTCGTGCTCACTGGCGATGTCTTCGAATTTCTTGATGGCTTGAAATACGGTCCTAAATTGCTTTCGCGCCAGCCCCGCTTGGGTGCCTATGCTGTTTTTGGCAATCATGATTATTATGATTATTCGATTTATAACAAAACTCTAGGGCGGATATTCCGCCAGCATCGCCATCCGGCGCAGCGTAATAATGTCGAGCCACATCGTATTGCCCTGGAGGCCGGTGGTTTTAAAGTACTGGTTAACCAGTCTCACTATATCGCTAGCGAAAATCTATTTATCGCTGGCATTGACTATCCTGGTATCAAAGAAGCCGAATTAGAAAAACTGATGCAGGCTGCACCAGCTGGAGCTTTGAAACTAGGTCTTTTCCATTTGCCAAGGCAGCTAGAAATGCTCTCACGGGCAGGATTGCACTTGGCCTTTGGTGGCCATACCCATGGTGGACAGGTGCGCTTGCCTGGTCTTGGAGCGATCATTACCGATTCTGAATTGCCGCGCCAAAACGCATCGGGCATGCTTGATGTTGGTGGTACCAAAATTCATATATCACGGGGGCTGGGTGCCGATCCGCGCAGCAATATCAGGTTGTTCTGTCCACCGGCTGCCACGGTGATCGAACTCAGCCATGAGCGCGCTGGATTTTTGGGTAGTGATGCCGTGCAGAGTTTTGCTGCTGTTAAAGGCCAGGGCTAAGGTGCTTTAGACGGTGCTGAAGTACCGCCGTATGTAAAGGGCTTGGTTGAGTCTGTTTCGTTTGGTAGTGGCGCTGGTGGTGGCGTATTTGGCACTTGGAAGAGTTTGGGTGGCCGCGGTAGAGGCACTGAAGGTGTGTGATGCTGTAGTTGTTTGAAGAGTGAAGCAACAACGTTTTTGGTCAATTTGACATCGTGGCTGCCTTTGGCATCGACAATTGCCCCTTCTGCGATTGAACCATCGATAGCGCCAATGAAGCGTGCTCGAGTTATTAGCCCGCGGCTAATTAATTTTGGATCGGCGGCAACGAAAGTTAGATCTATCTGTTGGTCTTTGGGCTGGTCGCCCGGCTGCATCTCTAGGTTAGTAGTGTCTTTGTATGAAAGCTCACCATCGACATAGCCAGCTTCACGTACTAGAGAGAGTTTAACTAAGCCGAGGGCATTGTCTTGAGTAATGTATTCCCCTGTGCAGTCTGTGGCCATCCAGTTAAAGCCTGCTACCAAGGCGAAGATAATCACCAAGCAGATTGCTTGATTGCTTAGCAAAGTACGGAGGCGTTTGGCTTTCTCTTTTTTCTCAGTTTCTTTTTCTGCCCGACTTTTGCCTTTGCTTTTACTCGTGCTGGGCGTGTTTCGTCCGGCTGTGCTTGGTCGCCTGCGTGCGTTAGAAGAGTACTTGCTGTTGGACCGGGCAAAATCATCATCTATACTTTGCTCGTCAGCATACTCGTCGTTTGCACTAGTATTGCTAAGTTCGCCACGGCTGTTACTATACGGGCTGTTATCTCGCAAAAACTCTCGTTGGGATTCTTGGCTCGACTCTTGGCTGGACGCAGGCGGTGGTGCCGAGGGGCGAGGCCTCGGTCTTCTGCTTGCATAGTCGTCAGAGCCTTTCATATTTAGCTAACTATCTTATGGTATTAAATCTGGTGTCAAACGGTAGAGGTGCCTGATCGTTGCTGCGTCGTTGGGTGAGATAACTCCTCTGCCGTAGTAGGCGCTCATCAAATCTACCGGATTGGTACTGTGCCCTTCAATACCCAGGGCATGACCAAATTCGTGGGTGGCGCCAGCTTTGAGGCGTCCCAGGGACATGGGCTGACCCTGTCCATCAGTAGTTCTCAGTACTATGACCGCTGGTTTGAAGTCTGCTTGGCCACCGGCAAGAATTGCTTTATAGGGAAAGTTTGTTTTTGATGTGTAGCCGCGAATGTCTTGGGCAAAGAGGGCCATGCCGCTTTTCGTGACAAAGTGATTAGTAAAGAAGACGTAGATATCCGCTTCTCCTGGGTCTTGAGTGAGCTCGTAAGAGAATAGCCCTTCGCGTTCAAATTGCTTCCACGACAAGACCCCTTCTAGGGCTGCCTGATAGTGGCCGTCAACATAGCCTTCGGCTCGTTTTAGGGCTTGAAACTGTTCCGGATTGCTGACCACATTGGCCACGAGGTTGGGCCAGGCCGCCAGATTATCTGTGTTGGCAATGGGCACTCCCAGATTCGGATCCATCATACTGTCAAGAGTTAGCCCCGGAGAGATGTAGACCTTCAGAGGCATTTGGTCGCGCACCCAGTGAATTGTGCCAAAGCGACTGCGATACTCTGGATAGACACCAGCCTGAGCGGGCCTAGCTGGAGCTTTGCGATATTGGGCTGAAGCAACTTGCGCTGCCCCAATAAACCCTTGGCTGATTAGGGCAACCATTGCCAATAGCGGCAATATTCGGGTGGTAAGACTGTGTTTTTTTCTTTTGTGCAACATTACTTTTGTTACGAGGGGAAACAATTCTAGTGCCCTTCCGTCTATTTCTCTATAGTCGCCTGCTGATACCAATCGATACTAATAATTGGTATTTGGGCCCACTATCTATATGCCACAAGATATTACGCTTGTTACGGGCATAATAAACGAAAGGTTAAAAGGCGGCCAAAAGTGTGGAGGGTTGGATAACATTAGCCTTGTTCATCGCAGGAACTCCAGTACGAGAGACACAAGGGATTGAGTCTGTTGGGGCGGCACCAACACTGCGGACATTTCAAAAGAGCCTCACTTCTGGTGAGGCTTTTTGCTTTTACGGCTTATAATCATTGCTTGCATTAGCTAAGTGGAGTGATTATGCGACCTGTTAGAGCGATTGTATTGGCTGCCGGTCAAGGCAAGCGGATGAAGTCTAATAAGCCCAAAGTGCTTCATGAAGTTCTTGGTCGCGCCATATTGAGTCGAGTAATGGATGCTGTTGGCGCTGCTGTTGAGGGTGAAGGTCTAGAGCATTTGCATCTAGTAGTAGGACATTCGGCTGATATTGTTACTGACTTTGTTGTGAACAATCCGCCAGTATGCCCTTTCTCTACCCATTTGCAATCACCTCAGCTTGGCACTGGTCATGCCGTGATGCAGGTAATGCCAGCTTTAGAAGGCTTTGAAGGTACGCTGATTGTGACCGTGGGTGATGCTCCGGTCTTGCAAAGTAATACCCTGGCAGAGCTTTTGGCTACTCATCGGGAAAAGAAAGCCGTGATAACGGCCCTGAGCACGGTAGTGCCAGACCCTAAAAACTATGGCCGCATGGTGCGAGACCAGGATGGCAAAGTGCGCGGCATTGTTGAAGACAAAGATTGTTCTCCGGGCGAAAAGCTAATCAATGAAGTAAACACCGGTATTTATTGCATCGAGTGGCCCGCTGCTGCTGCCGGTTTGAACTCGCTTTCTTGCGATAACAAGCAGAAAGAATATTATCTGACTGATCTCGTGGCTTGGGCCTATCACAGCAATCACGTTACTGAAACAATGGTACTGACTGACTTTAGAGAAGTCTGTGGTATTAATTCACGAGTGGAATTGGCAGAAGCGACGGTTCACTTGCGCGATATAACCGCCACTAAATTGGCCCTGGAGTCAGGTGTGACTATCGTTGACCCAAGTGCCACATGGATTGCACCAGAGGTAAGTATTGGCGAAGAGACTGTTGTGCTACCTGGTTGCTATTTGATTGGTAACATCCAGATTGGCTCTAATTGCCAGATTGGACCCTTTACTGTAATTAAGGGTGTGGTAAAAGTTGGCAACAATACCACTATCAACAATTCGCAAGTGAACAATTCGGTTATCGGCGATGGCGTCAAGGTTGGCCCCTTTGCCCATGTACGCGAGGGCAATGTCATTGGCGATTCTTCAAAAGTAGGCAACTTTGTCGAATTGAAGAAGGCTGATATTGGCCATCATAGTAATGTTTCGCACCTTAGTTATGTCGGCGATGCGGTTTTGGGCAACCACGTCAACATCGGTGCTGGCACAATTACAGCTAATTATGACCATCTGACCAAGAAGAAGGCTCGCACAATTATCAATGATGGGGCTTCGACCGGCAGTAATTCTGTTCTGGTCGCCCCGGTAGAGCTTGGGGTTGAAGCGGTGGTGGGGGCCGGCAGTGTGGTCACCAAGACTGTGCCAGACGGTGCTCTAGCTGTGGCCCGGGCCAAGCAAGCCAATGTTGAAGGTTGGAGTGCTAAGCGTAAAGCTGGCGCCCTGACGAAAAGCTAGTAAATAGAAATAGAACTACAGTGCTAGCGCTCTAGCTCCGAAATGGCATCGGGGTTGGTTTCTAGCTGTGACAGATAATCTAGGCGTCTTCTTTCGGCTTCGGCAAAGCGGGCTGATTCTATGGTCAAAAATTTGATTAGGGCCAAGGGGATGAGATGCTTTGAATAGTCTGGGGTACCGTGTCTATCGGCTTCTCCAAATGACTCAATCTCTACATAATCTTGGCCAATGCGCAGTACCCGGCCAATTAGGCTGGTGCCGTCCATGAAGTGGAGCCGCACCCAGGAGCGGGTGTCGCAGAGTCTTTCAAGTCGAAGTTTTAAATTCATCATTACTAACTCGTGGTTACTTGGCGGACTTTTACTATCTTAGGGGCTATCTTAGGGCCTTTCTTAGGGTCTTTCTTTGGACCTTTCTTAGTTCCATCTTAGCAAAGGTCCGATAAAAAAACGGTGTATCGAAGGGGATCTTAGTAGCCTACCTTGAGGTAGGGCACTGGTATATATTCGAAAACACTAAGATTTTGATTTTATGTGGCACTTTGAAGAACCTGATTTGGCGCTGGTTTCTATTGTATATGCGCGGAAGTCAAGAATTGCGGTTTCGATAAAGCGAACTAAACTGAAGAGGTGGAATCTTTTAAAACTAGAACTGAGGACTTAATGCAAGACGAGCTTATACCAGCCAATTTGCTCCAGCGTTTAGAAGAATTGAAAGAGCTTGAAGCAAGTTACTGGCACGATGAACTGTATTCAGTAGAAGCTCTCACCAACATGGCGTACCGCGATCAACTTGAACAAAGTTTCAAACTTGACCCACTTGGTCCGCTGCCGCCTCGCCAATAATCTTGATTCCTTTTAGAGTCAGATTAACGTCTACATGATCGAACAACTTGATGGCTGGTGCAATTAATCGTGCCAGCCCTCCTGTTGCCACCACTGTAGTCTTTCTGGGCAGGCTCTTGAGAGCACGTTCGAGCCAATATCTAACCATGCCGATGTGTCCGATAACACAGCCTCTTTCTATGGCTGTTTGGGTATCGAAGGCCAGGGGTGAAGAGAGCGAGAGATTCTCGAGTTCTTGCACTGAGAGTTCGGGTAGTTGTGCTGTTGAATAGTGCAGAGCTTGAAATGTTTTGGTCAGCCCCAGGGTAATCATGCCGCCAAGAAAATTGCCTTTGTTATTAACGGCAGTAAGTGTTGTGGCGGTACCAAAATCTATTACAACGGCTGCTTCAGAATCGATGGTGTGAAGCTTGAAAGCTGCAGCGGCGTTGGCAACTCGGTCTGAGCCCATGGTGTCGTAGAGTCCACTAATTAGAGTTTGGCTGCTGGCCGAGACTTCAAATATTTTGTCTTTGGCGTTGGGCCACTGCTCAATTATGCTGGGTAGAACTCCGGGCACCACAGACGATACTGCAATTAATCCTCTGCCGTATTTGTTATGCAGGCTGTTCAAGTGTGATGAAGCTGTGGCTGGGTCTGCCGTGCTGTAGTTCCAAGTTTCGTTTAATTGACCGCCAATAAATAGACCGCAGCAAATTCTAGAATTGCCTATGTCAATAGCTAGTGCTCTTTCTGCTTCTGGCATGCTTACTCTCTATTTCTTCGCAAAGTAATTAATCAGCCCTTTGAGCATGCCCTGTGCGGCGGTCTGTTGACTGGCTGGATTGATTAATTTGGCATATTCGTCTGGATTGCAAACAAAACCAACCTCTACTAAGACTGCTGGCATATTGGTTGGGCGGCACAGAGCCAGGTTCTGATAGCGCGCTCCGATATCAGGAAAGCCCAGTTCTTTGGCCTCAGCATTTTTGAGGCTGGCTGCCAATTCTTGCGACTGCGGGTGATACCAGTAGCTAGATGTGCCGTGTTCTTTATTGGGATCGCGACCATCCGGCAGGGCATTGTTGTGGATTGAAATCAGCAGGTCGACATTTTTTGCTTTGGCAAAGTCGACGCGATCATTGAGTGAGACATCGACATCTCCTTCTCGGGTCATGTAGACAGTGGCTCCCTCGGCCACAAGCAGATCTCTGAACTTGAGGGCGATGGCTAGATTAATTTCGGCTTCGCGAATGGCTGAGGGGCCAATGGCACCTGTTTCTTTGCCACCATGGCCAGGGTCAAGACAAATACTTAGTCCTTGCAGGCGCATGGGCGCTTCTTCAGCTATTGGTTTCAATCTCGGTGGATACTTAATATGCAAATTGAGATTGTTGTCTTCAAAGTCGGCGAAATAGCCCCACTGTCGTGAGCCGGTTAGATCAATATCGACTTGATAAACGCCGTCTTCAGGTTGCTTCCAACTGACGTTCTCAATCAGTTTCGAATTGCCTCCGTCTGGTGCCTGGTAAATCCAGTCGGTATCGGCTAAGGCCCCATAGATTTTGACATTTAGATGATTGGTTTTGAGATTCTGCTCTACTAAAAAAGGCAAGCGCTGGTTCAGCGGAATTACGACAGTTTCGCCATAGCTATCTTCTTTTACCTGGATGGTGCGTGCTACCGAATCTGGTGCTGGGCCAGTGCTGTCGCCTAGGCTTAGATCTTCTTTCTTAATCCAGATATGCTTATTGGGAGCGTAGCGGCAACGAATGTTTTCGCCCTGGTAGCCATCGACGATCAGTCTTACTCCCTCTGGCAGTGGCGTTAAGCGCGCCAAATCTGGGGCCACCCTGGTGATGGTGTCTTTATGAACGGTATGAGCAATTTGGGGTTGGCGCAAAACTGTAATTGCAGTAGGGCTAGCAACAGTTAGGCTCTTCCCTTCTTTTTGCATGACATAGCGGGGATGCTCTTGATAAAACTGGTCATTGGCTTCGATGCGATAGAGCCCGACATACAAGTCAGGTTGTGCTGCTGGGTGGCGTTGAAAGACTTGACCGTAGGCAGCCTCTAGACCGCGATTAATGCCACCAACTGCGGCACCAGCTTTTCTCGACTTTAAGTTGGCGATTGAGGCTAGGGCAATTTGTTTTTTGCCCATTAAGACGTGCACTTGGCTGCCCGGTGTGGCGCGCACGGCAAATTCAATTATTTCACCAACATTGAGACCCCGGTCTTCTTTCGGTTCAAAGCTATTCGGGGCGAACTCAAAACTTGTCAGTGACAAGCTCTGGCGGGCGCCTTCGCGAGCTACTTCCACTATCTGGTTATAGGTCTGGCTGCCATCGCTGCCAAAGACTTTGACTTCAAATTTATTCTTGCCTTTGGCCAGTGACACCACATGGGCAAAAAAACCTTCCTTGTTGGTCAGTACTTTCTCACCGTTGACAGTTAAGGAAAAGCCAGGATAGGTAGAGCCAATCAAAAACGAGCTACTAGCCGCAATTTTTGCTGTGCCTTCGGTATTGGGATAAACAATCAAAAGTGGCTTACTTGGCTCAAGCGCTGGTCTTTTGTATTTTTTTACTACTGGGCCGGTACTGCTTGTGGTGCTTTTGAAAGATTCGCTAACATTATCAGATACTTGGGCGTTGGCACAGGAGCTAACTGTCAGTGCCGCCAATGAGGCAGTAGCGACTCTAGTGGCTAACGTCATTAATACTCCAATCAAAATTCTGTATGAATGTTTTGGCTAGTCTGGGCTCGAAGGGCACCTTGTCAGACTTGTCATAATAGTACATAGCAAAGGCCCAGGGATCTTCAAAGCCTTGGCCAAAGACATCACGATAAAATTGAAAGAAGCGTGAGATCGCGAAAATATGATCTTGTGGTTTGTAGTCGAAATTGTTCGGAGAGTGAACAAATTTATCAACGTTGCGCTCTACGTCAGCCCTAATAGTTTCGGCTGTGACGGCGTGATCAGTTATTTCTGGATAGCCAAGGTAGGCGCGGCAGAGAAGAAAAATGGTATCGGCTTGCACGGCTTTTTCTTTTCGTTTTTCTACTAATTTTGGATGAATACAATCGGTCCATATTGATTCTGCCGATTGCGCTTTGCCACCAACTACAAAAAGGCGAGCAACGAATTCGCGCTTGAGTTTGAGCGGGGCACTTACTGGATATTCGTCGCAGACTATCTTGATGGCGATTAGATTGTGCGCATTCATCCAATAGCAAATGGTATCGTCAAGACTTTTGAAGTTGTCTGGGCTAGTGCTTGCCATCTCGTCCATGGCAGCTTGCAGCAAGGGGCTGGTCTTGAGATTCTTGTAGTCTACGCGACCGTCTTTGGCAAAAGTTTTGAGTAAGAGATCATACTTACTAAAGTCTGGTCTTTCCGGCCGCTTCACTTGGGTGAGGTAGGCTTGTATGTAATTTGGCGCTCTCGATATATCATGCACAAAAGTCATAATCAAGCCGAAGGCAACTAGGGCGAAAGAGACCGCCAGTGCCGGCAGATTGGCTTGTTGGTTTTTCTTGATTATCAAAGGCTTTGCTTGGTTTGAGGTAACTCAAGCATTTTAGCTATTTTTGTCTGTGATTGCTGTCGCCCCAAGAAAAAAGGCCTTCAGGTAGTCCTGAAAGCCTTTTCTAAATTGGTGGAGCGTACCGGATTCGAACCGGTGACCTCTTCAATGCCATTGAAGCGCGCTACCAACTGCGCTAACGCCCCAAAGACCGTAGTTCGTTGGGTTGAATTGCAGTTATATCACATATTTTGGGCCAGGGAAAAGCTAACGATGACAGCTCGTTAACACCGTAAAGTATAAGTGAATGAATTCATTCATTTAAGTGCTAGAATTACTGGAAAACAGGCCTCCTCCCAATCAACTACAGCAGCAAGCTGAGTTTTTCCTAACCAAACTACATAAAATAGATTGGCTTTATGGGCTGATATTCACAAAATCGACCAGGTTGCCTGTTAGTCTCATGATTGATAGATAGAAGGTAAAGAATGGCAGTAGAAAGGCATAAGAACTTACTTGATGCTGAGCAAGCCGTGCTTTTGGTAATCGATGTCCAGGAGCGCTTTGCCAGTCATATTGTTGATTTTGAAAAGATGGTTGCCAATATTGGCATCCTGGTTCAGGCCGCCACTCTGCTTTCTCTGCCAGTGGTAGTCACCGAGCAATATCGCAAGGGCTTAGGTGAGACCGTTGCTTGCATTAAGGCTAAGCTTTTGCCCGACGTTGGCAATTTTGAGAAAAGTTGCTTTAGTGCCACTGGTTCGCCTGAAGTCGCTAGTCACTTGGCCAAGCTCGGTCGCAATCAAGTTATTGTTTGCGGTATTGAAACCCATGTTTGTGTCAATCAGACGGTGCATGACCTTTTGCGCCTAGGCTATCAAGTGCATTTAGTTACGGATGCCTTAAGCAGTCGCTCGGCCGAAAATAAATTGGTTGGATTGGCCAAAATGTATGCTGCAGGCGCGTTGCCATCATCTGTGGAATGTTGCTTATTTGAAATGCTGGTGGAATCTGGAACTGAAAGATTTAAAGCTGTGCAAAAATTGGTCAAATAATAATTGACTGGTCGATTAGTTGGATATAATTCAAAGGTTCAGAGCGAGTTGTATGAAGGTGTCCCCCATAGTTACTAAGAACAAGCGTCTCACTAGTTTTGGCATGGCTTTTGCTCTGGCGCAGAGTCTTTGCTCGGGCTTCAGCCTGGGGGCCATGGCTCAAGATCCTTATACTCCCGGTCATACTAGTACTGGTTCAAGCGCTACTGCCGCAGGCAGTCAGGCTCCAGCGAGCAATGCTGGTGCTCCGCTTGTAAGGCCAGTCACCGCTCCATCTTCTAGTAACACTAACAGTTCTAGTTCTACTCCGCAGCTCCGTCCGCCATTACCTACCTTAGACTACAGTTTGCCGCCGCAAGATGCGGTGGTGGACAATGGCAATTTAACTGCTCCAAGTAATTCTCCGGCCAATACGCCCACCACAGCTAAGACTGGCTTGCCTAGCGGAGCCCTCTCTCTACCGCTGGATGCCTCTGGTTTGACTGCCAAAGAACGGCAGGGTGACTATGATGTGGTCAACACCCAGGCTGATGAATTTCGCAAACGCTTTTTACAAGGTGAGGCCATTGAGTTGAGATTGCCCATGGGCGATCAGCTCATGTCGCTTGGCTCTAAATTGCCACCAATTAGACTAGAAGCCAGTTACACCCAACCAATTTCATTGCGCGAAGTGGTGCAATACTCGCTTGATAATACCCTCGACATTCGTATTCAACGCGAAGTTGTTACCCAGAACAAATGGATTCTGGGCAACTCTTTAGGCAAATTTTTGCCTGATGCCTTGATGAGCTACAACTCTCAGTACCAGGCTGGTACATCCTTGATCGGTGGTACCATCCCCGTTTCCTTCGGTAACCCATTCGCTACTGCCACGGCTGGCTTCCGCTATTATGGTTTTCGTGGTGGCAGTGTGATGTTTGGCTCCTTAGCCAATATGCACAACTACCGCGCTTCCAAACAGGGCCTGCGGGCTTCGATAAACGATACTCTGCTAAACGTTACCAAGCTTTATTACAACTTGGTGCAAAATCAGGCCCTACTGCAGATTCAGACGAGAGCGGTAGATGTTTCTAAGGCACAAGTTTTGCTCAACCAGCAGCTGGAGCGGGCTGGCACTGGTACACGCTTTCAGGTCTTGCAATCAGAGACGCAATTGGCTCGTGATGAGCAAGCTCTTCTTACTCAAGAAGTTGACTTGCGGCGAACAGCTATTGATTTGGCCACAGCCCTTAACTTAAATAGCGCTGTTAACTTGCTTTCAGTTGAATCTGAAGTACGCAAGGTGCGTCTGGTTGACCCCTCAATTGATGTCAATCAGTTGATCAATCTCGCCATCCTCAATCGGCCAGAGTTGAAGCAGTACGAACAGTTGCGCATGGCTGCTAAGCGCAATATCCAGGTGCAAGCTGCGCCTTTATATCCGCAATTTCAGTTCTTCGGCGGCTATAACGGCAACGGTCAAACTCTAACTAATCAGTACGGCAACAGCATCCCATCGCTGTCAGTTGTGCCAATTCAAGGGGCTGGTTTTACCGCTCAGACCATCACCAATAATGGCTCTAGTGCTGTGGTCAGCGCACCGCAGACGGTTTATCCTGTGGCGGCTGTCTATAACCCCAGTCAAGTGACTGACCGCAGTCTGCGTAAGTCTTATCAAATCGGTATGCGGGTTGATTGGAACTACCTCGGTATGGGAGTGCCAGATTTAGCCAACGTCCAGGCGGCACGGGCGGTAGCGCGGCAAGCAACCTTGCGAGTCAACCAACAGGTAATTGCGGTTTTACAGCAAGTTCGTACCAGCTATTTGACGAGTTTGACAGCCGAAAAGCAAATTGAAGTTGCCACCAAAGAAGTATTGTCATCGGCAGAAGAACTGCGCTTGTCGCGGGTGAGATTGGCCAACGGTGTCGGTACCAACATTGACGTTATTAACGCTCAGCGTGACTTTACTCAGGCACTTGTGCGCAAGGCTCAGGCTATCGTTGCCTTCAATATTCAACAGGCCCAGTTGTTGCGTGATATTGGTGTGATTAGCTACGACACCATTACTTCGGGTCGATTAGCACGCTAATTATTGGATGTAATACATCTTGTTCGGCAGCTTTTCACAGTCTATTGAGTAGCCGCCTTTAAGGTCTGAGTATTGGTCGCCAATGTTGACGACAATTTCATAGCCCATATCTTCGATTTTCTTGCGATAGGCTGACTTCATGGGAATGGCCGAGCTCTTATCTTCATTGCCGCGCAGGTAGAGGCCATCGTAGGCGATACCATACTTGACCAGGTTGGTGATGGTGGCTCGACGCAGTTTTTCGACGCGACCCGATATCAAAAACACTGCCAGGCCCTTTTTTCGGGCGTAGGCCAGAAGCTCGATTGATGGTTTCAAAGGTTTGCCGGCCGCTTCGTCTACCCAGGCAGCAAAGCCATCCCAGTTAACTTCTTTGACGTCTTTAGCTACTTCTTTTTCGATGAAAGGCCGGTTGTCGAGAATGGTCTCGTCGATGTCTGAGACGATGCATAAGGCCTTTTCTTTCTTGCTGGTTTTCGCCTCAGCGAGGGCTTTGTCTATGGCCGCTTTGCCTCGGGCGACGGCCTGGTCAAATTCTTTCTCTGATTCTTTTGAATAGCTGAATTTCAGCGCTTCCTTAATCGGTGGCAGGCTATGGTCGGCCTTGCTGTGCATGGCCTCGATTTCTACCGTCGAGTGGGCTAGAGCCAAAGGCGGAAACAGAACCAAGGCGATGGCAAGCAGGCTGAGCTTGCTGTAATGCCGCGGCGAAAGCCTAGAAAAGCGTGTTTTTTGCATTTTTGAATAAGTCTTCTTGATCAGCTGCCGTTCATTTTAACGCCGCGACCAGCAGCATAGGTGGTACTGCCGCCGATAATTTTTTGTTTGCCGGATAGTGGTTTCACTTCCATTGTGCCAACTACAGCTGTGGAGTGCACCCCTTCGTAGGTACCCCAGCAGTTCGTGTTGACTTTCTTTGGCTTTGGTTTGATGTAAGAGAGCAGGCGATCTGACTCGGCGATAAAGACCAAGATGAAAATAGCTACTAAGGCGCTGGTCAGATAAAACAATCCGTCCATATTCAGTACTTATCCTCTTCTTGCTTCTGATTTAGTCTAGATTCGCTCCGATGGGCGACGGGCTTGAGATTAACCCAGCGCCAAGTTGTTGTAAATGGGAAAAATACTCATATTCAATAAAGAAAAGAGGGGCCTTGGGCCCCTCTTATTCGGTTGTTCTTGTTGTTCTCTAAGATTGTTTCTGGCGAAAAATCTAGTTTTTGACAATATTGGCTAGGTCGCGGTAGAGGCCAGCAATCAGCATTGTGATAGCTGCTGTATTGGGATTTTCTTCAGAAAACTTGGTGAATTCCAAGATTTTGTGTTCGAAAATTCCGAGTAATCTCGTGTCAAGGGCTTGGGCGTGCTCGTTGCGGTTCATCGATAGCTCTTTCTAGGCTAAAAAAATCTGGGAAGAAAAGACTGTATTAAATATTACTCAAACGCCGGAAAACCTCAATAGGTCAGAGACCAAAATCTACTGAAAAGTCAAAGTTTTATCTATCAAACCAAATGTATATACGTTGTCTAAGCAGTATAACTGCCAAATCGTCCTCTCGCTCGGCTAAGATAAGAAAGGATGCTTTTCTTCAAAAAAGCTCAAGCAAAGGGATGGTATGTCGCAGGCACCATATTCGATTCATCCTACAGTCAGGCAACTGCTGACCTCTGATTCTTTAGCAGAGGCCCAGGTGGTTGTAGGCAGCGATTTGCTTGATCGGCAGGTCTCTCAAGTAATTTCTACAATTGGCACTCAGCCACGGGCTGGCAGCTTGGTGGTGACGCGCTCCGATGCCTTGAGCAAGGTGGAGCTATCTACTCTTCCTCTTTTGTCGGCCTTGGTTATTGTCAAGACGAGTGCTGATTATGCCACCGGCTCTAGTGCTGTAAGTAATTCAGCCACGGCTGCTTCTAAGGCTAATTCTGCTGCTGCCGCTGGTACCGCTAATAGTGCTGCTGCCAATGCTGTTCCTTCTTTAGTCGACGCTGGGGTGCAACGCCTGATTAAGCGCTGTCAGGAGGCCTCCGTTGCCTTGATAGTAGTACCAAGTTATGGCGATCCAGCTCAGGTAATCGAAGATTTCCGTTTCGTCTTCTTGCGCGAGTTGAAGCATTCTTCTGCTCGCCTCTATTCAGTCATGCTTAGCATTGTCCTTGAAGAAGGCTTGGATGGCCTGGTGGAAACTGTTTCTGGTTGGCTTAATCGCCCGCTGGTAGTTGAAACTGCTGAGTTTAAGGTATTGGCCGCTCGTAATATGGGAGCTACGCCAGCTGCTCAGCAACGCAATTTACGAGAAGAAGGAGCCAATGCTCTGCGCTCTTATCAAAAGAGTCGCGAGGCCCTAACGCCCGGGACTGCTCCACATCGCGACATTACCTCTGAAGTTAACATGACACCGTTTAAACTGGGGCGGAGATTGGTTTTCCCTGTTCCGCTGAGCGACGTTTTAGTTGGTTACGTCTCGGTTATGATTCGACCTCAAGACGATGAGATTGCGCTCTGTGAGTACATGCATCCCCTGACTTTGGCCTGTAAGGTCGATTTTTCGCACCGGCTAAAAGATTCGCCCACTTTTTCAGTGACGCAGAAAACTCTGTTGAAAGATCTGCTTTCGGGACGCACTCTTTCTGCCGCTGACCAAGAAAGGCTCGATCGGCATTTTGGTTTTGACCTATGCGATGGTTTTCTCGTTTTTGCCGTAGATGCTCGATTTGCTGAAGACGGCAAAGCCACTGTTTCACCATCGGCTGCTGTGGCTTATCCTGATGATACTTATATTTCTTGTGAAGCCGAGGGCATGCGCGCCTTTGTTATCCCCTACAAAGAAAAATCATCTGAACCCTGGCTTACTCACGCTGAGACTCTCTCTGCTCGCATTAAAGAACTTAATCCTGGTGTAAAAGTAAGACTAGGTGCTGGTCGTTTGATTACCACCGCCCTTGATTTGCCCGATGCCTATGGCGAGGCGCGGCAGGCCCTTGTAGTCGGTTCTATGATTGATGCCGATGGAGAGTTTCTTCTCGGCTACGCTGAGCTTGGTATCAAGCGCTTGCTTTACTTGATAATTGATCACCCTGAATCAGATCGATTCTTGGAAGAAAATTTGAGTTTGCTTGAGGCCTATGACGAAGAGTGGGAATCTGAATTGGTAGAAACTCTGCGAGTTTATGTTGAGCATGGTGCCAACTTAAATTCTACCGCTCGCTCGTTGTTCATTCACCGCCACACTTTGCGCTATCGTTTAGAGCAGATTGCTGACATTCTTAAGGTCGATATTGACTCCCAAGAAGTTTTGCTGAACTTGCAAATTGCTTATTTAATTCGTGATATGAAAACTGGGCAGAAGAAGCGCTAGTGGAAGAAGTGAAGCAGAATTCTAGTAGTAGAATTAGTAGCAGTACGGCTGTACTGGTGGCCGATCGAGTGTCAAAGCGATTTGATGGCGCCGCTAATAATGCCCTCAATGATATTAGTCTAGATGTTGCCCCCGGTGAGTTTTACAGTTTTCTCGGGCCCTCTGGTTGCGGAAAAACAACGCTGCTTAGAATTTTTGCTGGCTTTGAAGAACCGACCAGCGGAACTATTTTCATTGATGGTAAACAAACCATAGGGGTTCCGCCATATAGAAGACCAGTGAATATGGTCTTTCAGAGCTATGCTCTCTTCCCTCATATGTCGGTTTTAGAAAATGTTGCCTTTGGTTTGCGTTCGGCTAAACGCTACAGTAATTCTGAAATTGGTGAAAAGAGTAGAGAAGCTCTTAAAATAGTGCGTTTGAGTGAGTTTGCTGAGCGCTTGCCGGCTCAACTTTCTGGTGGCCAGCAGCAGCGGGTTGCTCTCGCTCGAGCCTTGGTTATGCGACCAGTGGTTCTCCTCCTTGATGAGCCGCTTTCGGCTCTAGACGTGCGTATTCGCGAAGAGATGCAAGAAGAGTTGTCGCGCTTAAAACGCGAGTTGAATCTGACATTTGTTATGGTTACTCATGATCAAGCAGAGGCACTGGCTATTTCTACCCGAGTAGCTGTCTTCAATGGTGGAAATTTAGAGCAAGTTGGTACACCTGCTGAAATTTATGAGCAGCCTAAAACTGCTTTTACTGCTGGTTTCATTGGTCGTTCTAATTTACTGGCAGGTAAAGTTGTCTCTAGTGATAATCAGTCGGTGCTGCTAGATTGTTCTACTGGTCGAGTGCTTAGCTTCTGCACCGCAGGTAGTGCAAGTCTGGCAAAATTGGCTGTGGGCGACAATGCTTTTGCATGTTTTAAACCAGAATCAGTGACATTGATGGCAGAAAGGCCTGATTCTAGCGAGAATGTAATTTCTTGCCGCATCGCCAATAGTTCTTACCTTGGTAGCTTGGTCGATTTAAAGCTCACTTGCGCTGCTGAGGGAGTTTTGCTGCGAGCAGTGGTGCCATCTTCGGCTTTGCATTGCTTAAGCGCTGAACAGCTAGCTGGTGCCGAGTTATATCTCACTTTCACTCCCCAGTCTGTTACGGTGATCTCTGCCTGACCTTAGAGATAAAAGGAAAAATATGGCTGCGCCCTTTGAGCAAATGCAATTGAATCGTCGGCAATTGCTTGCGGCCATGTCTTCAATGCTGCTCCTTCCTGCGCTATCAGCTTGCAATTCAAGATCGTCTGATGGCAGCGCCGAGCGGCAGCTCAACATTCTTAATTGGGCTGACTATCTGCATCCTGATGCCATCCCCGAATTTGAGAGACGCTATTCTTGCAAAGTAGTTTATGACACCTTTGCTTCAAACGAAGCTCTGATGGCCAAATTGCAAGCCGGTGGTAGCCGCTATGATGTTATTGTGCCGTCTAGTTATATGGTCAAGCAATTAAACAAACTAGACATCCTTTCGCCCCTCGATCATGGTCGGTTGCCGGGCCTAGCCCATATGATGCCGCGCTTTACTAATTCGGCCTTCGACCCGGGTTTGCAGCACTGTGTGCCTTATACCTGGGGCACCACAGGTATAGGCTTTAGTTTGGCCAAGTTAACTGACCTGGGCTTGATCAAGAACTCGTCTAATTTATCATTGCCATGGGAAGTTTTTTGGGACAATCGGCTGTCTCAGCGTATGACTTTGCTTGATGATGGCCGCGAAGTAATTGGAATGTCGTTAAAGATGGCGGGTCACTCTTACAATACTATTGAGAAGCCAATTATTGCTGCCGCCACGGCCAAGTTGATTGAGCAGAAGCCCCTCACCATGTGCTATACGTCAGATCAAGTAATTGTTGAGTTAGCCAGTGGTGACTCATATTTGTCGCAAGTATTTAGTGGCGATGCTTATCAGGCGCGACGCGATAATCCTGATTTGCGTTATGTCATTCCGAGCAATGGTGCCTCAATTTGGACTGATAATTTTTGCATACCGAAAACAGCTCCCCACGTTGATCTCGCTTATAAGTGGATTAACTATATGCTGGAGCCTGCTGTGGCAGCCGCTTGTGCTAATTTTACTAATTATGCAATTGCCAATGAAACAGCCTGGAAGCTGGTTGACACTCATTTGCGTCAGGACCCGAATCTTTATCCGCCCGCCAATGTCATGGAACGTTGTGAAGAGTTGGGTGAGATTGGCTCAGCCATCTTCATTTTCGACAGCATGTGGACCGAGCTTAAGTGTGCTTGAGTATTGGGTTTGAGACAAGAGTGTCTATTTATTAGCCACAAGAAAAATTGAACCGCCATCGACTTCATCGTTTTCCATGGTTTTGAAAGCTTTGAAGAGATCTTGCAGCTCGTCTAGCTCATAACGGCGCAGCATCATGCCTTTTCGAGCTTTGTCTGTATAAACATGGGTGCCATCTTCGAGGGTGTAATACTCGCCTGGACCGCCGCCCACTTTGTCAAAGCAGCCGATAAAAATGCCACCGTCTCCGAGCATTGTATTAACTTTATCAGTCAGTTGCTGGGCCTGTTTAATGGGGAAGTGTTCAAAAATTGAATTGGCTACTACTGCATCAAAACTGCCAGCCTGGTATTGCAATTGCGAAGCATCAGCGACGTCGAAGGAAATCTTCAGGTCCTCTTGTGAAGCCCAGGTATTGGCAAGATTTATAGCCTGAGCGGAGACGTCGACGCCCACGACCTCAAACCCTTGTCGAGCCAGGTAGACCGCCAGCCAGCCGGAGCCGCAGCCGAGGTCAAGTACTTTCTTTGCCCCGTTTTTCTTCAATTCATCGGCAATGCGCGGAATGTAAGACAAGTCGGGCAATTGCGTGTACGGCACCTTGCACATATTCCAGGCTTTTTCCCAGAAATTGATGTTTTCCTGGTAGACGACTTCAAGGGGCAGTCCTGCCCCTTCTTGCCTTTCGCTGTTAGTGATTTTGTCAGCTTTAGTCATCGTCAAATTCAAAATTCTCGCTCATAGAGCCCTTTGCCAAATCGTTTGGATTTGGCCGGGATGACCCATGTTAGCACTGACCCTCGCAAGGGATGGCACTTGAGAAGAGATGTAAAGGGTAACATTAAGTCACAGTCTGCTTATCTGAGATTAAGCCCCTCGGTACAGTGGTATCTATTTAGGCAGGAAACCTATTAAAATCTAGTATCTTACTTTCACTAGTTCAGCGCTGGTAAACAGAAATTGACGGACGAGTCCGGCCGCATACAATTGCAGATGATGCTGGTACAACAGTCCGGCGCTGGGGCATTGCCCCTAAGTATTTTGGCGCCTGATAGTTTTTTGCCATTTATTCGTGAACTAGAAAAACTTAGTCTTGACCAGAAATTAGCGCCAGTAATCGTCTACTGGAGTCGACAGAGTGCCGCCCGGCTTTTGCCTGGTGGGCGTTACTTTGGCACATTGCTGCGCGAGTCGACTTGTGTCTCTTGTTTCTCAGAAGAAAGACAAGATTCGCCTGATGAATGGTGTGTTTTGATGGAGAGCCCTGGGCTCTCCATTGTTGTCTATGGCCAGCAAGCTATGGAATCGCCTAACTCAGAGAAATATCAATGCACGGGTTCTATGGAGCCTGCCATTGTGCGTGAGTCGTTTAATCGCCTCTTGCCTATCTGGCAGTCGCTCAATCTATCTGAGAGCAACCGTCTTGAAGATTGCCGTGTTTCGCTGGGGCCAGGCGGCAGTTCACCAGCATCTGTGCAACGTATGAAAGCGGCATGGCCGGTGGTAAAAGCACCGATTCAGCAAGGTTTGATTTTGCAAGGTGATGGCGCCAATGCTTCTTACTACGACAACAACATCAGCGGTGAACATTCCCTTCAGGCCAGTCAATCAACTACCGGCCCGAACAAAATTTCGCCTATTGCCGTAGACGTACTTACTACTTCTTCTAACTTCACCCCAATTGATGCCAATCCATCGCCTATGCAGGCTGTGGTTGGTGGTTTAAGCAAAGAAGAGATGGACAAAATCATTGCCCAGCATTTGGCAGTAGGTTTGCCACCACCGGATGCTTCGTTTTTCCAGGCTCCAGTGAATAGCGGCGGCATGACTTTCCCTTCCGCCAGCAGTTCCAATTTCGCCCCGACCGCTCCCTTCGGTAATCAGGCTATTTCAGGTCAGCATGCTGGCCCTTCAGGTTCTCCGTCAAGAACTAGCGATGGCAACGGTGGTGTTGCAGCTGGTTCGGGGGCTGCCAACTCTGCTAACTCTAATTCTGCCAGTGGTCCAAGCGGCGCTGTCAGTGCCGGGGTCAATGCTGGAGTCAATGGTGATGGCAGCAATGCTGCTACTCAAGGTGATGGACCGGTTGACGCCCGCGTTCCAGCTCCCGCTGAGACTCGCAAGGGCGGTAAGGGAGGCACGCGCACCAATCTTAAGGCTGTCAAAACCACCGACGCCGACGCCAAAAATCTCATTCCACCGGCTGCTCAGACAATTATTAGTGACATTATTGGGCAGCTCAGGCACTCCAGCGACCTCACTTCAATCTTGCAGTACGCCATTGAAGTGCTAACCAATGTCCTCAAAGCTGATCGTGGATTGATTTGGAAAGTGGTTGGTGACCAGCTGGTAGTCACTAACGAGTATTCGATTACTGGTCATACTTGTTTTGTCGATAATCAACTCAATTCACAAGAATCAATGTCGATTGTGCTTGAGTTTCTCTCGCGTTTCCCCGATGAGTCTGGTGCTGGTGTTATCAGCATTCCGGACACGGCCCAAGATACTGATTTGCACAAGACCTCACGCACACTTTCATCGCTGCTGGAGTTAGGCGATGTGCGCGGGCGCCTGATGGTTCAGCTTCGCTCTCGTGGTATCTTCTCTGGATTTTTGGAGCTACAGCAATGTGGTAATCCGCGGGAATGGACCACTGAAGATGCAGTCGTGCTGCAGAAAGTAGCTGAAATGCTTTCAGTTGTTGTGCAACAATCTTTCGACCAATCGAAGATTGAAATGGACGCACAAGAAATGAAGCTGATCAATGAGATCGCTAGTCTCTTCCGCGATTCTAAGGGCCAGACCAGTCGTGATTCACTGGTTAAATCAGTGCTTCTTGTGGCCGACCACATGGGCTTCATTCATTCGCAAATCTATTTGTTTAATCAAGATAGTGGAGTGCTGGAGCCGCAGATTCGGGCCGATAAAGAAAGTTCTGTGGAGCTGGAGAATAAAGACAATCCATTCGTTGCCGTCTTCGAGTCTGGCCGCGGCAAAGTTGTGAATATGGAATATTCAAGAAAGGGCGATCCTTTCTTCGGCCACGACATGGCTCTGGTGCTTCCTCTTATATCAGAAGGGACGCGCCTGGGTGTGATCGGGCTATGGCAAAGGCAACCGAAGCGACCACAGTTCAAGCCCCAAGATAGAGAACTGGGTCTAACAATTGCCGGTCACTTGTCTAACGTAATTCGTGCAGACATGGCTGTTCAGCAGATTCGTGCTGATCAAGTGCGCGAGAGTTTGATCAATAAAGTGTCAGTTGAAATCAAGCGCTCGCTAAAAGAAGCTGACCAAATCATGGATACTCTGGTGCGCTCGGTGCGAGAGTATTTCCAGCTCGATTTGTGCGTGGTCTCTCTCTATGATGGCCCCACCGATGATGCCACTAAATGCAAGTTTGCGGGTTTGGATGAGGAGTTTCCTCAGCCTGAGCCGCCTGATCCAGAAGACTATGGTCATCCTGATGATGAAGTAGTTAAGCCCCTGGCTCATATGATTGCTGACCGTATCTTCGCTGGCGCCCTAGAGCAATTGAGAGATGGGCAAACTGTATTTGTTACGCCAGAAGAAATTAAGACCCGCTTAGAGCCCGATATCTTGTCGAGTGAGTGGGACAATCGCTCGGCTATATGTGTGCCTTTAGGTCAAGGCAATAACTTTAAAGCCGCCCTGATGCTGGTGGCGAAAGATCGCACCCGGTCATTCCCTGACAAAGACATGCGCATGGTAATTGACTTGGCTGATCGGGTTGGTGTTGTGATTTCACACGCTGAGCTGTTCGCTACTGTTGAGAGACAGGCGATTACTGACCCAATGACTGGTTTGTTTAACCGCCGCTATTTTGAAGAGCAACTTACTAAAGAAATTGATCGTTTCCAACGCTTCGGTCACCCCTTCTCATTTATCATCGTCGACTTAGATTATCTCAAGCGCATCAATGATAGTAAGGGCCACCACGTTGGTGACGCCGCTATTATCCATATTGGTAATGTGATTAAGCGCAGTGTGCGCGAAATTGATACTGTGGGCAGATTTGGCGGTGAAGAGTTTGTTGTACTGTTGCCTGAAACCGATTTGAAATGGGCAAAGATGGTGGCTGAGAGAGCTTGTGCTGCTATGCGGGAGAAACCAGTCGAAGGTTGGGGTATTGTCACCGCTTCAGTTGGTGTCGCTACTTTCCCCCACGATGCTCAAGACAAAGAGCGTCTCTTTGAGCTGGCTGACCAAGCCCTTTTCTTAGCTAAGCATAGAGGCCGTAACCAAGTTTGCACAGTCACTGAAGATTTGATGCCTAGTCTTGCTGCTGGCGGCGAAGAAGAATTGAAGAAAGCTATGAAAGTAGACAATCGCATGGGGCCTGCGGTAGAGAAGCCTGCTGCCACTGCTGCTCCTGTGGCAAATCTCGTGCCCGAGTTTGATGTCGAATTGATTCGAGAGAAGGGTCTGCTCGGAATGTTAGCCCAGCTAATACGTACAGTTGAAGAGCGCTCGTCTTATGGCCCTGACCGTTCATCGCGGGCATACGGTTATGCCAATCGTATTGCTCAGGCATTGCATTTGACAAAAGACCACACCGAAGTAGTGTCACTAGCGGCGGTGCTATGTAATCTTGGCAAAATTGCTGTGCCTGAAGAAACATTGAAGCGACCTGAGCCATTGTCTGATGAAGATTTGGTCTACATCAATCAGGTGCCGCATACTGGTGCTAAATTCTTGGAACCAGCCAAAGTGCTGGCCAAAATATCTCCTATTGTAGAAGCGTATCAAGAGCACTGGGATGGCAGCGGTTATCCCAATGGTATTAAGGGTGATGTCATTCCGATTGAGTCGCGCATCGTTTCGTTGGTTGACGCTTACACCGCCATGACCAGTGATAGACCTTATCGTGAGGCCCATAGTCATGAGGCTGCTCTTAAGCTCATTCAAGAAGGCGCTGGCAAGGAATGGGACCCTCGTTTGGTCAAAGTATTTGTCTCTCTTTTGCAGAAAGACAATAAAGCGGAAAAACACTAGTCTATTTCACCAACTATTTAGGTGAATCGCTGCACCCTGCAGTGCTCTGTTTGTCTTGCTTAGCTCAGTTCTGGGGATATCCCCTATATATGTAGATGGTCCGATAATTTCTAATGTTGAAAGGGCTTGTCAGGTCTTGGCAACTTGCTATAATTAAAACATATCGCACGAAGCCAATGCTCTCCTGTCAGCGGGCCACCAGTAATGGATCCCGGAGTAAATCTCAAAGCACATAGAGCGGTTCTCGTCTCGATACAGTGAAAGCCCGTCGATTGCTGTAATGGCAATTTGTTAGGAGCAGACCCCTGTGAGTCCGGTGTGTGAACCGGCACAGGGGTCTGGTGCTTTTTGTAGTATTGTTCTGTTGTAAGTCAGACAATCTTCCATCAAGCGGCAATAAAATCTTTCAATGGTTCCTCGCTTTCCTGTTGCTCTATTACTATTTGCTCTCGTCAACGTGGCCTTAGCTTCTTTTTTGGTGCCTGCTGCTAAACCAGAATTGACTTTAGCTGACGTTAATTTAACGCCCCAGATATTAGAAGAAGGAAAGCCCGCTAGCTGGTGGTTGGCTCGGACCTTTTTGACCAGTGCCAGAGTGCCAGATGTAGTAGTCTGCGGCAGCTCTCAAATTGGAGGCTTACAGGCTGCCGATGCCAATACATCGGGCAAAACTGTCGACCTAGTATTCAATAGACGCTGCCTTACTATAGAGAACGATCTGGCCAAAACATTTGGCCCCGGCGCCGAAGTCTTTCTTTCTGCCCTACCGGGGGCCATGGTTTCGGATCATTTTGCTATTTCGCGAGCACTCTTTCGCCCCAGTCACCACCCGGCTCTGCTAGTCCTCACTGTTTCCCCGCGAGATTTTATCGATAATACTTTACCCTCAGCTGGTGCCACCGACTCATATCGCTTTTTCTCTCAATACACTGATATGAGCGCCTACACTGGTTGGGCTTTTCATGATCCCTGGTCACGTTTTACTTACTTTGTATCTAGCGAACTACCACTGCGCGGTCAATTGGCAGTTTTCAATCAAACTGTTGAGCATTTTGTAGAAAAACTCAAAGAGGCTGACACTGCTAGTGGTGGCGTTGCTTGTAAGCCTTCATCAACGGCAACAAGTGCCGCGGCTTCTGCTGCCGAGCAAGTCAAATTTGTTATGGGCGCCTATGGTGGTAATCTCAAGCCCGGTCAAGCCGTTCTCACTCCGAATTTGCCCAAGATTTATGTAGACAATAGCCTTGATTATAAGCATCGCTATAAAGATCAATATCCGGTTTCCTACGACATTCAGTTCAACTTTATGCACTCCTTTTTGGCACAGCTAAAGCAAGAAGGAATAAAAGTTTTGGTAGTAGGAATGCCGCTGACAAGGGAGAATCGCCAGCTTCTGTCTAGTGATTTTTGGCAAGCCTTTCGCAGTCGTTTAGCTGCAGAATGTCAATATAGCGGGGCCGAATATCTAGACCTTTCGGCTTCACCGAATTTTTTGCTTGGTGATTTTTGCGACACTGTTCATCTTAACGCCGATGGTGGCACTCGCTTGGCTGAGTATATAAGCAAGGCCATAGAGAAAGCACCCCAGCTTCGGGCTGCACTGAAAGAGCGGTTAGAACCTTTGCCGACGGTAGGAAGGGGTAGGGTTGAATGAGGCTTGTCAAGGCGCCCCTGAAAGTGTACACTAGTTGTGTACGCAGCGCGTGTGCCTTAAGGGTGCGCTAGTTCGCTGGTTCTACCAAGGTGCACCCATGCCCAATTTAGACGACATTGAAAAACAAGCAGCTGTTCTTATGGGCTACACGCAGCAGTCTATAGGAAAGACGCAAGCCCGCAAAGAGTTTTTTCCCCTAGTTGATGCGTTGAGCACAAGTTCTTCGGTTGTTGAGATTACAGATCACGATAAACCGGTGGCGGTGCTTCTGAGCTATCAAAATTATGTGGCGCTCGTAGCTAAGCTAAATATGCTGACAAAGGCTTCAGCTCAGCAACCTGCAACAAATTTGATGGGCTCAATCAGAATCAAAACAAACAATCTTGAGGCCGCTAGTCAGAGAGTAGCTGCTCGTTTTTCGAAGTCCCTCGATGAAACCGCTGGTAAATTATGACTGAGAGATTATTGATAACGGATACTCATCCGATTATTTACTTCTTCTGCGATGGTGGAAAGCGTTTAGGGAAGAAAGCCTTGGTCGCTTTTAAGGAGGCTGTGTCTGGTACTCAAACAACTATCTTCGTACCGACTCCTGTTCTTTGGGAGCTGGCTATGCTGGTTGAAGATAACGATATTGAGCTTGATAAGCCATTTGCGCAGTGGATTGATTGCCTATTTCAATATCCAGCCATTAACCCGTTGCCGTTTGATGTCGAGGCCGTTAAGGCTTTTTATGACGTTCGCTACCATACGGATCCATTTGACCGCGCAATAGTTGCTACTGCAATTCTCATGGATTTACCGTTGATTTCTAACGATGGAAAGATGCATGAACATTCTCCATGTAAGCTGTTTTGGTAATTCTAGTTTTGCTTCAGATTGGGCCGATAACTGGTGCATTCAACAGCATAGGGCCGCACAGGTTTGAGGCATTTCTCGCTGTCGTTGAAGCGGCAGTCTTCGCAGAGATAGGCCCCTTTGCCCCTGCGATTTTTTAGAGCGGCGATGCTCAGAGCTAAGGTTGCCCCTAAAACTATGGCCGTTAAAATCCAGTGTATGACTGTCTCGTTTATGTTCATGCTCATGCTTAGCGACCACCAGAGAGTTTAGGGTCAAGCACATCGCGCAGCACATCACCAATTGAGTTGAAGCAGAGAATGGTGAAGAAAATGAGGAAGCCCGGGGCAATTAACCAGGGCTGGCTCAGTAGTTCATTAGGTTGATCCATGGCCGCTTTGAGCATATTGCCCCAGCTGGCATCGGGCTGCTGAATGCCTAGACCAATTAAGCTCAAGCCGCTCTCAGCCAGAATAAAATTGGGCACCTGCAAGGTCGCGGCGATAACAACATAACTGGCTGTTTGGGGAATGACGTGTTTGATGATGTTAGTCACTTCAGGCATGCCTACTGATTTAGCGGCTTGCACAAATTCTTCTTCTCTAATTGAGAGCACCATGCCGCGAATGACGCGAGCAAGACCCGGCCAACTGATGAAAGATAGAATCACCGTGATTAGAGCAAAACGTTGTGAACTAGTCATTCCTAATGGCAGCACGGCTGCTAGACCAATCAATAAATAGAAGCTGGGAATTGACATCACCGCTTCGGCAAAACGCATCATCAAATTGTCAGCCATGCCGCCTATATAACCGGCCATGGCACCGTAGAAGATACCAATGGGAAAGGCAATGAAGAGACCAAGGAAACCAATGGTAAGGCTTTTCTGTGCCCCAAAGTAGAGTCTAGAGTAATTGTCGCGACCGTTCATGTCGGCCCCGAGCAGATAGATGCGAGCGGGCGAATCTACGCCAAACAAGTGTAAGTCCATAGGAATTAAGCCCAGCAATTTGTAGCTTTCACCTTTGACCAAGAACTTGACTGGGTACTTGGCCGTTTTTATCTCTGAGAATGTCTGGCGATAGGTAGTAGGGTCATTCTCTTGCTTTACTGGATAAACATAGGGCAAGCAAAGCTCACCATTGTCGTTATGAATATGCAGCAAAGTAGCTGGGGCATTGCCGACATTGGGGTCGTTGAATTCCATGCCATAGGGTGTCAGTACGTCAGCAAAGAGAGCACTAAAGTAGAGAAGAAAGAGACCAATCAAAGCTGCTCTAGCCACTTTGTCTTTCCACATGCGACTTAAAATCGTATGTTTGAGATCGGCTTTTACTCTGGCCGGTGTTGATACTTGCGGGGCTGCTGACGATACCACTATATGGTTCCTTTTTCTAAATCGAAGTTATTCAACAGTGATACGAGGGTCGGTAAATTTCAGTAGCAAGTCGGCCACAAGATTGCCCGTGATCAGCATGACGGCCCCGAGCATAATCGAGGCCATTACCAGGTTCATGTCTTTGGTCAAGACTCCTTCTAAAGTCAATCGACCAAGACCCGGATAGGCTAGTACCATCTCGGTTAGAGCGGCACCACTAAGGAGGCCGGCAAACTCAAAACCTAAAAGTGTAATCAGAGGATTAATAGCATTTCGTAAGGCGTGTTTGTAAATCACTACTTCTTCGCTCAGGCCTTTAGCCCTAGCGCTGCGTACATAGTCAGCTCGCAGTACGTCTAAGAGGTTGCTGCGCACTTGTCTTTGAATGCCGGCTAGCGAAACAAAGGTGAGGACGCAAACTGGAATAATCAGGTGGTAGGCAATATCGAGTATTTGACTGAGTGTGTCGCGCTCGGCAAAATCAGAGCTGGTCATGCCGCCAATGGGAAGCCAGTGAGTGGCCAGAGCAAACATCAAGAACAGAAATGCCAATAAGAATGTCGGCATCGACATGCCAATGGCAGTGATTAAGCCGAATAATTTGTCGAGGAATTTGCCCCGGTGCACCGCAGCGTAAACGCCTGCTGGCAGTGCAATCAACCAGGTGAAGAAGAGTGTGACGACATTGAGCAAAAGAGTGTTGCCCGCATGTTGCATTAGCCTTATGGCCACAGAGCCACCGGTGGTGGAAACACCGAGGTTGCCTTGCAGTGTACTTGTTAGCCAGATGGCATATTGCACTGGGGCTGGTTTGTTTAGACCCAGTCTTTCTTCTTCGGCCTGAATCGCTGCTTGAGAGACCGATGGATTGGCGCGCATTGCTGCCAGTGGGTCAATGGGAGACAACTTGAGCATGGTGAAGGCCATGAGTGAAATCAAGAAGAGTAGAGGCAAGGCCTGCAATATTCGCTTGAAGATGTAGACAGGTGTCGACACTAGTGCTTGGCTCCCTTTATATAAATCTCTTCGATGTTGTGCAATGTTCCCTTGGGCGTGTAATAAATGCCGTAAGGAGAAGGCTTGTAGTTGCCCAGTTTGTTGTGTGCAGCCGTTAATACCATGTTGGTGTAGATATAGATAAATGGCTGTTCGTCATAAGCAATCTTTTGAAAACGGTTGTAACAGTCGATTCTTGTTTTCTCATCCATGGTACCAGCAGCAGTATCGAGCAATTTGTCTATTTCTTTTTCCCATGGTCTGGCATCTGGTGCTTTTACCAGGCCATTTTTGTCGGGCAGGCGAGTATCAAACATGTGCATGCGGCCATCAGACTTCCAGACATTGGCCCCGCCATATGGTTCAAACCTGCTACCGCTGAGGCCCATTACTATGGCTTGCCAGTCGAGGCTGGTATGTACACGGTTGGTCATGGTATTGAATTCAATTGGTTGATAGTTGACTTTAATGCCAAGTTTTTTCAACTCTTCTTTGATGGTGATGCAGCAGGCATCACGGCCAGTGTTGCCTGAATTGGTGATGAGATCAAACTCAACACGATTGCCTTTGGCATCGAAAAGTTCATCGCCATTTTTGACAAAGCCAGCTTCGGCTAAGAGCTTTGCTGCCAGTGCTGGATCGTATTCAATTTGCTTTAGATCTTTGTTTAGATAAAGTGAAGCTTCAGTCTCATTGGTCGAAAGTGGGTAACCTACCCCTTTTTGTACGTTGTTGATAATACGTTTGCGGTCAACCGAATGACTAATGGCCCATCTAAATTTCTCATTGTTGAACCAGGCTTGCTTGATCGGGTCAACGTAGGGCTTGCCTGTTTTGGGATCTTTGCGCTGGCAGAGATTGAACATCAAGAACATGGTGCCGTCGTCTGGACCGAGGTTGTACATGGTGAAATTGCCGCTTAATTCCCGTTGTTTTAAAAGGGCGGCGTCAATTCCTCTGACTGAGCGATTGTCGAGCAAGTCGATTTCATCACCTAAAAACTTGATGATCATGGTGTTTTGATCGGGCACAATACCAATCACCATCTTGTCTAGGTAGGGCAACTGACGCCCTTCTTTATCAATGAATGAATAATTGGGGTTGCGCTTAAACTCCAGGCGCTGCCCAGCTACGTAGCGCTCGACAATCATTGGGCCAGAGCCGACAAAAGTCTTGGGATCGGCATTGATATTCCAAAAATTGTGAAACTCAGCTTTTGAACGTTTGGTAATTGGCTCGATGATGTGTTTTGGTGCCACCATGGTGGCATTTAAGTTGGCCAGAAATGGTGAGAACGGTTTCTTGAAGCGAAAGCTCACTGTATCTTCATCTACTTTGACGACCTTGGGATAGTCGCCTGGGGTAGAAATGGTATCGCGTGAGCTGGTTTCACCAAAGCCATCGCCTATTAGAGTGGCGTAGGTAAAAACCACGTCGTCCACAGTTAGTGGATGACCGTCAGACCACTTCAAACCCTTGCGCATAACAAAGTCGATGGTGCGACCATCGGCACTAACTTTGTATGATTTGGCTAATTTGGGAATAGCCTTACCTGTCCATGGGTCAAAGTCAACCAGTGAGTCAAATTGCAGCATGCCGATGCCATGGCTTTCAACATCAGATGCGTCCCAAGCGTTGAAGGTCTTGGGGCCTCCTCCAAAGCTACCAAGTTTAAGCGAGCCACCAAACTTTCCTACTTCGCCTCGTGCTTGCCAATATTCAACTCCGTCTTTTTCGACAAGCTTGAATGGGCCAGGGTTGGGAAAGAGAAAGGGTTTGCTTGCTTCAGCTTGCTTGGGAGTGTAGTGCACCGTTGAATTGATCGATGGCTCGACCTTCTCGACCTTCTCTGCCTTACTGGGCTGTGCTGTGGTGGCACTGGTTTTCACTGGTGCTGGGGCGATGCAGCTGTTAAGCAGAACTCCAGAGCAGAGCAGTGCAGCAAATGAGCTGAAGATTTTAAGGCCTTTGTTATATCTCACTGTACCCAGATCTCTTCGAGGTTGTGTAAGCCTGCTGCGGGCTGTGACATTGGTGTTGGCACATAGTTCTGTATTGTGTTGCGGGCGCCGACAATGGTTCTAGGTGAGGCTAGATAGATGAAAGGCATTTGGTCATAGAAAATCTGTTGCACTTCGTTGTAGATTTTCTTTCTTTCGGCTTTGTCAAAAGTGATTGCACCTTTGTCTAAGAGCTGGTCGATTTGTTTTTCCCATGGTCTGGCATCGTTTACTTTGATCTCTCCTTTTTCGTCGGGTAGACGTTGATCAAAGAGGTGCAAACGACTGTCGCTCTTATAAACGTTGGCACTGTCGTTAGGCTCTAGCGGATCGCCGCCGCTAAGGGAGAAGAGGGCTGCTTGCCAGTCTAGAGATGAGTTGATTTTGCCAGAGAGCAAATTGAAATCAATTGGTGCAAAATTGACTTTGATACCAAGTTCTTTCATATCTTTAGTGAAGTTGGTGCCGACGAATTCGTAGTATGTGCCACCGGCAGAGGTGAGCAAATCAAACTCGACTTTGTGTCCAGCTTTATCAACAAGGCTGCCGTCTTTGTCCCAGCTAAAGCCAGATTTTTTCAATAAGTCTTTGGCGACAGTAACATCTCGACCGTAGGCTTTCAGTTCACTGTTGTAGAACGGGCTGGTGGAGACTTGAGCGGAGAAAGTAGGGTCGCCTAAGCCTTTGAAATAGTTTGAAACTATTGATTGGCGATCAACGCCGTGGCTAATTGCCTGGCGGAAATTAACATCGTTGAACCAGGCCGATTTGATCGGATCAACATAGGGTTTGCCTGTTTTAGGATTCTTTCTTTGGTTCATATTGAACATGATGAAAGTACTGCCCTGGCTAGGTCCGAAGTCGTAGAGTTTGAAGTTGCCTTCTTTCGACATCGCCGCTAGATCGCCAGCGTCGCGACAGCGCACTGGAGTGATATCAATTTCTTTGCCTTTGAATTTAAGCAAGTTGGTATTTACTTCAGGCACTATCAAATAGGTTATGCGCTCTAAGTATGGTAGTGGTTTGCCCTCAGGGCTGACGGTGTAATAATTGCTTGCTCTTTTGAAAACAATTCGCTGGCTAGGTACATATGATTCAAGAGTAAACATGCCACTTGTGACAAAGCTCTCCGGTTTAGATTCGGTTGTCCAGAGATTGCTAAAGAGCTTGCGTCCATCTTTTTTGTTGATGACCGGTTCGACAATATGTTTTGGGGCAATGGGCAGACCCATGACCCTGACAAAGGGAGCAAAGGGCACGGGGGTGACGAATTTATTGGTGAGCTCATCTACAACTGTTACTACTGGCGATTTACCTTCGACTGTGGTGACGTCACGCAGGGATGAATTGCCATAGCCACCTTTGATAATGGTGTTCCAGGTATAGGCTACGTCTTCGGCAGTTATTGGTTTACCGTCTGACCACTTCAAGCCTTTGCGCAATTTTGTCGTGTAGGTAAGACCATCCGGATCAACTGTAAAACTCTCAGCCAGAGCTGGTGTCACTTCGCCAGTGTATGGATCGATATCGAGCAAGCCGGCATACATTAGCGATGCCATTTCTCTTGAAGAGGTATCGGCAGCAGCCCAATAATTGAATGTCGCAGGGTTGGAGGCCACGATAGAACGCACTAGTTTGCCCCCGGGCTTACCAACTTGGTAGCGACCCTGGCGCATGTCGGCACCATTGACGGTGACTGTTTTGTATGGCCCTGGTGATTGGCTATCGCATTTCTGAATCGGTGAGTCAGAGCTGGTGCTAGTTGTCGTTGAAGTAGTAGTTGTAGTCGTTGTGGTACTACCTGTACTCTTGCTTGGAGCATCAATACTGGCGCAGCCAGCCATTGAGCCAAGGGCTAACGACATGGCCATGACTGTTTTGAAACTGTTGATCAATCTTCCTGACATCGACTACTCCAATCAATAAAATGCTGGTTGCGCTAATGATTTTAGTCGGTCTTGCGATGTTTTTCAGAAGGGTATTGTCAAGGGCCAGATTTAATCTCTTTTATCGCAACAAGTGGCGGCCGCTCGCGATACGATATTGCCGTCCCCCATCATTTAATGTTTGGGGTAGCGAATTAAAGCCAGTCGAGGCAAAATTATGGGCGCGGCAACCGGTTTAATTTTTATCGACATGTTGGTGCGACCAATATTGAGATTTGGCTTCAAATTCTATTTCGTTGGCTTCTTTGTGCTCTTCCTCGTTTATGGCTTTATCGCCTACAAGGCACTGCAGTCAGCCTATCTTTCTGAGCAGCAGTACTAATTAAGCGACCTTAGCAGTGTGCGAGTTTAGGCCTTATGCGCTAAACTTCGGCTAGTTATGGCCTTACTATTGGTAACCTGTGGGCAAGCAATTACAGTCTTTAGTCGCTTTGAGCGTTCTTCTTTCGCTCTCTTCTTTCCCCTTGGCGGCATACTCTGCCACCACCAACGCGGCCTCTAAGAAAAGTGCGGCAGCTGCGCCGGTTGAAAGCCTAGATGCAAAATTGCTTTTCAATCAGGTGGGTTTGCTCTATCGCGATGGTAAGTTCGAAGAGGCCCTGACGGCTTTGAATGCAGCCAAAGACGCCCAGAAAATCTCGGCTGATAGTTTCCTCTACCATCTTTATCAATCGGTTTTGCTCTTCAAGACAAAGCCTTTGATCTATCCTCTGGCCGCAGCTCGTGCTGCTGTCAAGATTAATGGACGCAACGCTGTTGCCAACTCAAATCTTGGTTCGCTGTTGCAGCGAAACGGCGAGCGCGCCAATGCTATCGAGAAGTATCGCGCCGCTTTAGCGGTCGACCCGGGCGACTGGCGTGCCCATCTTGGCATTGCACAGTGCTTATCAGTTGATGGCACCGATGGTCGTGTCATCGCTGAGCGTGAACTGAAACTTGCTTGTCAAACAGCAAATGATAGTGTTGAGAAATGGTTTGCCCTGGGTTCTACCTATCTGGTTTTGCGCCTGAACCAAGAGGCTGAGAATTGTTTTGGCAATGCTCTCAAGCTCAAGCCCGATGATTATGTGGTCAAATTAGGTCGGCTCAAGTCGGCCCTTGCCGCTAACAATTTGAGAGTCGCGCGCGAACTTTTGCCCACGACCATGACAGATAAGCTGTTAGACCAGTCAATTGCTCTTGCTCTGGCTTTGCCTGCAGCAAAGTTGACGGCCCAGGAGTTAACCAGTCTCGAGGCTATTTGCGAGCGTAATTTTATTGGCGCTGATCAGTTCTTCTATCAGTTGGGACGCAATCTTGAAGCTAGTGGTCAGCTAGATTTGGCTGCCAAAGCATATCTGCAGGCCATTAACTACTCGGGCGCTAGTGGAGCGTCGGTACTTGCTCTGGTGGGCAATCGTGCTGCAGCCAATGATTTGGACGAAGCCAATCGACTGGTCAAACAATATGTTGGTGTGCAATTAGTAGGTGGCAAGCCGCAGCCACGTGGGCACAAAGAAATTTTCACCCAGACTTTAAGTTATGCCGGTCAGATTTTGAGCAGTAATGCCACCCCAAGTTCTTTGCATATTTTGCGAGTGCTCTTTAGTAACATTAAGTGTGGCTGCCGCATTCCTGTTATTGAGTTGAAGTTGCGTTCACTACCTGGGGTAATTTTTGCCCATCTACAAGACGCTAAAGATCCTCCTGCTTGTATTGTGTATGATGACAAGTTGACTGAGAGCAAAGCCATAATTGCCACGAAGCGCGATGAAGACAAGGTAGAAGTCATGAGCGATCAGCCTGTAAAATCGTTGCCAGAACTGGTCAAAATTATTCAAGAAGCCGCCGATAAGCCTGACAAGCATATTTTTACACTCTGGTCGTTTGAGCCACCACCCATGGAATTACCAAGATGAGAACAAGAAACGAATTTTTGCAAGCAAAAGTGGTTGGCTTCAAAATCGCCCTTTTTAGCGTTGCTCTATCTCTAGGGGGCTTCTTCAGTAGTGCTGTCGCCGCTCAAGCGGCAGATACGCGTCCTCTTGTTGATGTCATTGTGCTTGAACAAAACGCCATTCAGACAGGTCCTATGAATATGGTTGTTGGTAAGCAGCAGCTCAAATTTACTCTCGACAAGCTTGGCATTTGTTGGTTGGCTTCGGCTCCTAAATGGAACAGCTATTGCTTCAATCCTGAGGCCAAAACAGTGTTGGTGCGTGATCATGAAACATGGAAGAACGGCTTCTTTGAGTTGAAAGCGCAAAAGAAAGTGCACAAAAAAGACGAGCTAAAGTTAAAAGAGACTGGCAAGCACGAGAAAATTGCTGGTTATAACTGTCGCAAAGCCGAACTGATTCGCACCCCCGTGGCTCCTTTCAATAAAGGTGAGCCCCATAAGCCATACAAGGCTGGTGTCGTATGGATCGCCGAGAAATTTCCTGCCCCGCAAGAGTTAACACAGGTGATGAAAAACCTGGTCAAAGTTGACGTCAAAGAAGGCATGGTTCTGAAGTTTCAAGTGCTCAAGGCTGGTTCTTATAGCCTGATGGATACTGCCTACGAGACTCTCAAGGTAACGTCAACTAAGAAACCAGCATCGTTCTTCGATCCGCCCGTTGGTTATAGACCGGTGAAGTCGGAGATGCAGCTTTTGATGGATGACAGCATGGATGGCGAAACGGACATGGACTTCTTGAAGAAGAAGCCGTAGCTTTTAGTGTTTTCTACGGCTTTCTAGGGAGCAGTACCAAATAGATCAGGGGCAAAGTTCTTGATCGACTGCACTGTCATTGCGCCGCCAAAAGTGTTTAGCTCTTGTCCTCGTTCTGTGCGTGCGCGTTTTGCCACAACTCCCAGTACTTTTCCACGCAGGCTTACAACAGGCCCACCACTATTGCCATTGGTGATGGGCGCGTCTACTTGTAGCATTCGTGGTGCCAAGCGGCTGATGCGACCACTGGTGAAGGTCGGTGCATAATAATTGGCCGAGTCAGAATCTAATTGGTCGGAGGCTTCGGGATAGCCAATAACTTGAATTTCTTGTCCTTCGCTGGCGGCGATGGTATCAAACTCCATTGGAGCTATGGTCGATTTCTCGACTGTCAAAATAGCAATGTCGGGATCTTTATCAGCTTTTGCTACTTTGAAGAGCTTTGCCACCATAGGTGGTTGCGAGACTGGGCCGGCGGCATGCAAGAAATAGCCGACTTCGCTAGTTACTGAAACCTGGCTCAAATAGCGGTTGAATAGCGCTCTAGTTGGGTCGGCTTTCTTTGATAAATAAGTCTCATATGTATCCCAAATAGCATCAGCCGTTGCCTGATAGGTGCTCAGCTCTGCCGTGGAGCGACTGCTTTTTGTACTCAAATTGATTATTTGCAAGATCTCACGGAAGCGACCATCTACATCTCGTCCTGCTGCTGTTTGCTCGCAGTAAAGACGCATGCCAGCATAGAAGCGTTGGCTTTCTTTGATGATTTCATCGGCTCCGACGACTACGTGTTCGTTAGTGAGAAAATAGGCTTTTGATTTGTCGCCAGCAATTGTTTTAACAGGAAATGCCGAGCCATAAGATACTACTCGATAGCCCGGGTCGCGAGCCGAGGCACTGAAAACCGGATAACGATATTTGGGGGAGACATCAGCAAGTGAGGCCCAGAGGCTGTCTTTAATCTTCATCTTGAGACCGACACTGAGCTGGACAACCTGGCCTTTCATTCTTTTGTCGAGCTTTTCCCAGGTCTCGACGGCCTCAGCTGCTTGGGGGAACGAGAGCGGCGTTAACAGGCCAGCAAGAAGGCTAACTGCTGCAAGGGTGGTAAACAGCTTTTTGTCAAAAATTTTGTTATGCAAAATTCTGGCCATTCCGTATTAGCCCCCTTCAAATCCAATTTCGATTTCAAATGTTCGGCGCCAGGGAAAAGAAAGTCTGACACTTGGTTCGAAGCCCAAGGCGGCACTTACTGTCTTTATGTATGGCGAAATCAATTCGGCCAGCTTCTGTGTGGATGGCTCTCCTTGTAGTTCTTTGCGCACTTTGGTCTGATACGCCCAGTCGTCAACTAGCCTGGTAAATAGGCTGCGTTTCTGGCTGTCGCTGACGGCTTTGTTGTTAATTTCCAGGCCGGCAATTGTGCAAACCGCAGTACCCAAGGCGCTGCCAATGGTATTACCGGTGGTGTTCCAGCCAGCGTAAGAGCATATTTTTTTGAGAAGCTCAGGTCGTTTGATTAGCTGTTCCATTAATATTGGATCGCCGCCGTTGGCATAAACCACATCGCAAAGAATGACGAAGCCTGGGGCTGATTCAATTAAATTGATTGTGTTAGCGGCTGCCTTTGAGCTGTCTATGTGACTAAAGTCTGGCAAGCCAGGTAGAGTTATGTGGTCGCCTTGCCGTTCGCTAGGACCGTGGACAATCATTGTTAAAGCGTTTGAGCTATCACTAATATTTAGTCCGATAGCTTTGATTTGAGCTTGAACAGTGGTGCCAATATCTTGTCCTTCGTATCGACTGGCCACAGTGCTACAGTTTTCTGGGCTGAATTGTAACTGAAGCGAAGGCTTGTTCTCGGCCATGAGCAGGCGGCCCAGCAGTGTGCACATTACTTCGTCGGCGCCAGCATAGATGTTCACTTTATTTTGTAGCGACATTTGCTGACTGACGCTTATTAGTCGATCCCTTTCGCCGACATTTAGACCCCAGGCACCAGAGTCATCTTGCGAAAATACCAGGTGATCAATTAAGCCATCTTCCATCGACTTGAGCACTGTCATATTGATGGTGAAATTGCGGAAGCGAGTGTCGAGATAGTCTTGGCGAATGTCTCCTGGGATGCGGCGCTCGAGCGATTCGAGTAGGCCGGGGGCAAGTTTCTCACCGCTAGCAAGTCGGTGCAAACAAGCGGACCATTCAAATAATTCGCGTCCAAAGCGCGACCAGTATTCTTTTTCTTCAGTATTATCGTAGTTGTCTGAGATGCGCATGATGCTTGATTGCGCGTAAATAGTTATGGGTTTATTGCTCAGCTCTTTCCATTTCTTCAGGCGATCCAGTCTAGCCTGGATGGTCTTCACTTGCTCTGTGCTGCGGCGCGATGTAATTAAGCCGCCGTAGAGCAAACTATCAAGACAAACTACTACAGCGTCTACTTCGTTGCGGCTGAGGCAGCCCTCACAAAAACTAAATAGCTCATCGATTTGTGCGCCGCGACTGAGGGAGCCCATCATAGTGCGCGCTGGCACAATTGCTTCAGCACCACCGAGCTTGGCCAAAAGTTGCGGATAGCTATAGGTGACCGGACGATCATCGAGGGGAATAAGCAGGATCTTCATTGGGGTTTCCATTGCTAAGGTTTGCCGGAGTCTAGGGTCACTCCGCCCATGTTGGCGCGTTGATACATGGGCACTGCTGAGTCGGGCACGATTCTTACACCGCGCTTGTGGTCTCCTTCGGCTGCCACAAGCACTGCATTTGTGGTGCTGCTGCCGTTGGTTTGGGTCTCGGAAGTAATTGTTTGGGCAAACTCAACATGACTGAGGTCGTTCTCGTTCCAAATGGCCGCTTCAAAATATAAGTTTTGGCCAATCAGGTCGCCAGCTACAGGCGCATAAATTTTCAAGGGCAATACGCCTGATTCAGGAATCTTGCCAAGGGCTATGACTTTTCTGTCTGGTCCGAGTCTAATTGTGTGGCCATTAATTGGCTTGGCTCCACTGTCGCGGTCGGCCATGGCTAGGGCCACCCAGTGGCCGGGGCGGCCTTTTATGGTGAATTCGGCGGGGTGTCCTATGACGAGCCGGCCTGGCAGGTATAGCCTTGAAGCCAATAAGCGGTCGCTGAGGCTGCGGCCCAGGCTGCGTTGTCGGGCTGTGGCCGGTAATGTCATGGGGGCGGTTGGGTCGGCCTTTTGCTCTTCCACTTCTGACTGGTTGCCAAAGGGCGTTTTTACTTCTTTGAGCAGGGCTTGGAGTTTGGCCTGGTGCTCGGCGTAGGCTTTTTCTGCCTCAATTTCTTCTTCGCTAAGCTCGACTTTCTTTTCTTTTTTTTCTTTTTTTTCTTTCTTCTCAGGCTTCTCTGCCTTGGCGGTTTGTTCCGGCTTGTCTGCTTTGGCCGTTTTCTCGGCTTTCTCGGTTTTTGTCGCTTTTTGGGCTTTGTCGCCTTTGTCCGTTTTATCGGTTTTTATCGCTTGGTCGGCGGATTTTTCTTCTGAGGTCTCTTTGCCGAAAGCAAAGGCCGCCTGCTCGCCCATATTGAGAAATGCTGGGCAAATTAGGGCCTGGCTCATAACAATAGATAGAATAAGAGTTCTAGAGGCGCTTGCCATGGTGTATATCCGGCGCGTATCAAGTAATATGGCACATAGTAGCACCATCGATTTGATTAGTGAAATTGGACCTTTTTCTTGAAACTATATCCGCTTGGCTTAAGGATCAGACTACTCTGTTTCAGGCCTTTTTTGTGGCGCTAAGTTTGCATGTCGTGCTCTTGCCGATAATGTGGATTATTGGCTGGGCGCTACCGTGGCCGAAATTTCCTGTCATAACCACAATCATTGAATACGATCTGAGGGGCTGGCCCAATATGCCAAAACCCAAAAAAGTAATCAATGTCATGGACCCGGACCTTAATAAGTAGTAGTTTTTCTCGTCGTATATGCGATTGAACTATTTTGGGCTTTCGATCGTATAAGTAATAGGTCGACTTTCGCTCTCTCTAAATCCCCTTCACCACTGGGTTTGGGGTGGCTTTCGTGTTAGCATAGCGAAAGATAGGATATAACAAAAAAACGCATCATTAGTGGTGCCCGCTTCGATACCGAATGTGTTCTTGATGTATCTCGAGTATATATAACATTCGCTATCGGTGGGGCATGCTTTAACGGGGTGGTCTATGCTCGAGCCGAATAAAAGTGGTCAAGCTGAAGCGGCAATGGTAATGCCAGTGTCTCTGCCGGCTAAGCTTTGGGTCTTTCCTCAAGAGGTTGAGCCCAGTGCCGATTTGTTGGCCGCCTGTGGTGGCTCTGCCACTCTAGCTAGAGTTTTGATACGCCGTGGGCTGACCACAGCAGCTGCCGTCCGCCAGTTTCTCAATGAAAGTGAATACGTTCCCACTGCTCCCTTTGAACTTCCTGGTGTAGAAAAGGCCGTTGAGCGCATGAGCGCCGCCATTGCCAAAGGCGAGAAAATCACCGTATATGGTGACTACGACGTTGACGGCATTACTGGCACCTCGGTGCTCCTTTCTGTTCTAAGAAGCTTGAATGCCAATGTCGATTTCTATATTCCTAACCGCTCATCTGAGGGCTACGGTCTTAATCTAAAGGCTGTCAGCGTCTTAGCCAGTAAGCATCGCACTAAGTTATTAATTACCTGCGATTGTGGCGTTTCTAACTTCTCTGAGATCAACCTGGCCAAGTCACTGGGCGTTGATACTCTCGTACTCGATCACCACACCATGCCTGAGCTCTTGCCGCCTGCCGTGGCCGTGGTCCATCCTAAGTTATTGAATGAGGGTCATCCCTTGTTCCATCTGCCTGGGGTGGGAGTTGCCTACAAAGTCTGCGAGGCCCTTCTGGCTAAGTTTGATCGTTCAAACGAAGTGGACGCACTGCAAGACTATGTTACCCTCGGCATGATTGCCGATTTGGTGCCACTAGTCGACGAGAATCGCTATCTTGTCAAAATCGGTTTGCCTAAACTTGTTGCCTCTCCTCGCCCAGGCATCCGTGCTTTGTTAGCTCAGGTGGGCGGAAAAGAAGACACCGATTTAGTTGGATTTGGCTTGGCACCGCGCATTAATGCCGTAGGTCGCTTGGCTGATGCCAATGTCGCTGTTGAGTTGCTCACCACCGATGATGCTGCACGGGCAGAAGAATTAGCTCTACAACTGCAGCGCGATAATGCCCGACGCCAAGAACTTTGCGAACGTATTTATTTAGAGGCCGAAGCCAAAGTTCTCACCACTTGTGATTTGAATAGCGATAAAGGCATTGCTATCTACAATGAAGGCTGGCACCATGGTGTAGTCGGCATTGTTGCTTCTCGCCTGGTCGAGCGTTTTCAACGCCCAGTCTTCATTGGTGAGTTTGATCCAGAAGACAACATGGTGCGCGGCTCTGCTCGCGGCGTCGAGCAAATTGACTTGTATCAAGTATTGAAAGCCAATGAGCATCTATTGATTAAATGGGGCGGACACAAAATGGCCGTCGGTTTCTCCATTGAAGGTGAGAAAGCAGAAGCGGCCACCCGCGGTATTGTGGCAAGCTGCAATAAATTCTTGGCCGAGAAGAATATGCGTGTGCGTCTAGAAATAGACAGCGTAGTTGAGCCTGAAATTCTGTCACTAGATTTGGTGCGCGAACTCAATGCCATGGCACCGTTTGGTATGTCAAATCGCAAACCTGTTTTGTCTATGAGCAAAATGGTAGTGACTTCCACCCGGCCACTTGGTAAAGAAGCTAAGCACAGCCGCATCATGTTCAAAGACTATGGCTCAGGCAAAGAGTTTGAGTCAGTTATGTGGAGCACCCGCGGACGAGTTCCTGCTGAAGGCGATGAAATTGACGTAGCGTTCAATCCTGATATCAATAATTTCAATGGCCGTGAGCGCTTGCAGCTAATTCTTTGTGATTGGCGTAAAGCTGGCGATGCTGCTCGTGCCCAAGAAGCTGAAGATGAAGCGAAACTGCAAGCTACTATGGGCAAGCAAGCTGTTCAAGATAAGCCCAAGGCCACTTCTACTCGTACTGTTGGCAGCGAATACAGTGCTGAGCCAGCCGCTAGTGTGGCTTCTAGTCATCCTGGTACGCAAACGCCAACGGCTTTCAAGTTTACTTTCAAAGATTTGCGTTCCTTCAATGCTAATCCTGAAGTGGTGAAAAAAGCCCAGGCCAAATTAGGCAAAGAGCTTTCAGTCTTTGGCGAATCTTGCCCCAAGCTTTCTGGAATCAGTTTGCTGGATAGACAGGAAGTCGCCGCTAAAAAGACAGACCATCTTTTGATCTGGCAATTCCCGCCATCGCTTAAGGCTTTTCAAGAGTTGTTGCGCGATAGTGGAGCTAGCAATATCTACTTAGTTGGTTGCGAAGATGATGAATTAGAGGAGCCTTCGAGTTTCCTCAAGCGCTTGCTCGGCCTTGTGCGTTACACCATCAATCAAAAAGATGGACAGGTGGAAGGTGACAAGCTCACTAATGTCATGGGTGCCAGTAAGATGTCAGTGGCCCTGGCCCTGACCGCTTTCAAGAAAGTGCACTGGGTCGATTGGTTCTCTGAAAACGGCATGATATATCTTGACTTGCTTGGTGAGCCAGCCTCTCGTGTTGAGGACACCCCCGAATACAAGCAACTGGCTCAAACCCTAGACCAGGTAAGGAAATTCAGACTCTGGTGTAAGGAATGCTCAATTAAAGAGCTACAATTAGCACTGATACCCAATCAGTTGGGTCTGCCAGGACAGCCTGAAGCATCTGAAGAAGTTGTTTCTCCGGCTATTCGTGCAGTGACGGTTGCCACTGAGCCGCCGTATTAAGTAGCTAGTTTCTTTCAGAGTTTGAGGACCATATTCGCATGACCGCCAGTGAAAAAACGCACAGTGTGATCGGCTTGCCGCTGCCTGTGGCACAACAAGATTGGTTGAAGAGCACTATTCGCGATGTGCCTGATTTTCCTAAAGTGGGAATTGTATTTAAAGATCTCACCACTTTGATGAAAGATCCAATTGCTTTCAAGTTGGTGCTCAATGCTCTCACCTTCCATTGCAAAACACTCAAGCCAACTATGATTGTTGGCATTGAAGCCCGCGGATTTATTCTTGCTCCGGCAATTGCCCACCACTTAGATGTTGGCTTTGTGCCAATTCGTAAGCCAGGCAAATTGCCATGGCAAACAGAGAAAATTTCTTACGCTCTTGAATATGGTGAAGACTCTATGGAGATTCACAAAGATGCCGTAGGACCAGAAGATAGAGTAATCATTATTGATGACTTGCTTGCCACTGGTGGCACAGCCCTTGCTGCTAAGCATCTTTTGAAGAAACTTGGTGCCAATGTAGTTGGTGCTGGCTTTATTGTTGAACTCGATTTCCTCGATGGCCGCAAAAAATTGCTAGAAGATCAAGAGCTTGATGTTTACTCGGTGATTCACTACTAATTCAAGCTTTGCTAGTTCAAGCTCTGTCAATTCACCTAATCCGGGGTGGTTGAGTTTTTGATTTTGTTTAGGTCTTCCATGGCTTGGTTGTATACCACGTGCTTGATGTAAGTTTGGTAAGGAATTCCCATAGCCTCGGATACTCGTTTCACCAAATTAAGAGGCTCCTTTTGCCAGCGAAAATTCACTCTAGTGCTGTCAACTTGTTCGTCTGCTTCGGCGGTCATTTCTTTAACTTGCTTGTCTAATTCTGGCGAAAGCTCAACATCACCGAGATCTTCAATCTCGAAATTTCCTCTTTTGCTTTTTCTTTTAGTCATTGGTTTTACTCTCTATTTCGTCGAAGCAAGAGATGATAATTACTTCTTTTTTGCTTTGATTTTTCCAAAACCAGTAAATACATTCACCATCTAGACGCGTTTCGAAGCGCTGATGGGTTTGGTTCCAGTGGCTTTTTCCTTCGAAGTAGATGTAGATCGCATCGTCCGTTTCCTTTAAGTGTCTAGCCCAGATATGCAGCAGGTCGGGCTAGTCGTCTTCGTATTTAAAGAAGAGGTACGTATCTCGGGATTTTAGTCGTTTGTATGCCATTGCTAAACTCCCAAGATAATTTCAGTATCTGTCACGCTGTGGCAATTGTCAATACATATGCCGCGGCTAGTCGGATTTTTTGCATTTTCTGGCCCTCGCCGAAAAAGGTGTAAGAAATTCCACCAGAATTTCTTACACCTTTTTCGGTTCAATATCTGTGTGATAGTGGCAAAATTGATTGAACGTTTTATGTCAAAAAAAGTTCAATTTCTTTTTCGAGTGAACAATTTTCATTCAAATAGAGCTTATCTGCCAATTAGCAGTAGCTGCCGTCTTGCAGGCGTATTGAGATTTCGCCAGCTACTAATTCGGTGCGAGTACCGTCTTCTGCTTCAACAATCAGGGCGCCACTATCGGCGATATCAATTGCTTTGCCCGTAATTACTTGATTGGCACTACGTGCTTCAATCATTTGACCGATGGTGACTGAATAAGCTCGCCAGAGGCCTAGTATTTCAGCAGTCTTGCCGGCTTTCAATAATTCGTATTGAGCTTCTAGTTTATGAGCCAGTTCCATCACTATTAAATTAGGGTCAACTGGGCCGCCGACAGCGCGTTCTAGCCATTCAACTTTGTCTTTTAACTCCTCTGGCAGCTCATCGGCTTTCAGTCTGACATTGATGCCAATGCCGATAATTAAAGCTTGACCAGGCATCTCAGCGAGGATGCCACCAAGTTTGCGACCAGACAAAGTGAGATCGTTGACCCATTTCAGACCGGGGCGCACGCCAGCGCTTGCCTCAATAGCCTGTGCTACAGCTACGCCTGTGGCGAGCGTAATCAAAGGCAAACGCGATAATTCAATTTTCGGGCGCAGTACAACTGAGAAAGAAATGCCTGCATCGGGTGGAGAAATCCAAGCTCTACCGAGGCGACCGCGCCCTGCGGTTTGCTGCCGGGCAATTACCATTACCCCTTCAGCACAACCTTGGGCAGCAAGCGCGGCCGCTCTAGTATTGGTTGAATCGATTTCGTCCCAGAGTTCGTTCTTGGATAAATCACTAGAATCGCCATTTACATTAGAAAGATTATCTAGGCGCTGCGCCCGGCCAATTATTTTGGTCGAGAGCGAGGCTTCGATTACCTCTAATGAAAGAATCTCTGAGCCTTCCATCTATTTCTTCCGTTTGAGCGCTCTACTATTTGTGAGCGATTTCAGTTTGGATTTGCTTTGGTCCTTCCAACAATTTGTGGATGGGGCACTTGTCAGCAATTACTCTGAGGCCATCGATTTGCTCGGCAGTTAGGTTGCCTTCGATGTCGATGTGGCGGGTAATCAAGCTAGATTTCTTGCCTTCGTTCTCAACTTGCTTTTCTTCGCATTTGACGTTTACTGCTGTCAAATCCCAGCCTTTGCGCTTGGCATACATTTGCATTGTGATTGCAGTACAGGCGCCAAGTGAGCCTAAAAGAAGTTCGTGTGGGTTTGGAGCAGAGTCGCCGCCGCCAAACTCTTTAGTCGCATCAGAAGCGAATGAGTGGGCACTCGATGTGATTTCTTGACGATAGCCTTGGTCGGCGCGGGCCTTTACTTCTACAACTGCCATTAATAGGTCCTCCAAATGCAAAATATTCAATCTGGTTAGATATAGGGGGAATTTAGCAGGAAATCAGGGGGCAACCCAGTTTGCTTCTGATCTATTAATAGTGATTGTTAATGCCATTCAGTGGCCCAGGATGGGGCTTCCTTTTCTGCCCCGTGACCTTCTCTAGCTAAATTCGCCTGTAGAATGCAAGGAATTAGTGCTGCAAAATAAATGGGTTTCAATGGAAACCATTGCAAAAGTGAAAAAAAAAGAGATAGGCCGCTAATTATGCAATCAGGTACTAATTTCCAGAGCGCCAGTCTTCAAATAGTCGCTGATTGGATAACTAATTGCCGCAACATAACCGTTTTGACCGGTGCTGGCATTTCAGCCGAAAGTGGCGTGCCTACTTTTCGTCGCGGTGCCGATGCTGCCCGCTCAGCTGCCGAAAAAGACGAGCCTACGCCCCTTTGGGAAAAGTATGACCCGACCGAATTGGCAAGCCCCCAAGGCTTTCGTAAGCACCCTGAGCTGGTCTGGCAGTGGTATGACTGGCGTCGCTGTCTTGTAGAAGGGGTTGAGCCCAATGCCGGGCACCTGGCCTTGGCTCAGATTGAAAAACTAATTGCCCCGCGACCATTCACTTTGATTACCCAAAACGTTGATCGTCTGCATCACCGGGCCGGTTCTCAAAACATCTTAGAACTGCACGGCAACATCATTACCTTTCGTTGCTTTGACCATGGGCATCAGTCTTCAGAAGTGCCCTACCATTTGCTGGAGCCGCCTCTGTGCAATCCCCCGCACTGCTCTTCTAAACTACGCCCCAATGTTGTTTGGTTTGGTGAGCAGTTAGATCCAGCTACGCTAGAAGCCTCTATGCAAGCGGCAAGACAATGCGATCTGTTTATTGTGATTGGCACTTCTGCTTTGGTTCAACCAGCTATCTCGCTGCCCTATGTTGCCGAGGGCAATGGTGCCAAATTAGTTGAAATCAATATAGAGCGCACGCCATTGTCTGATCACGTCGATGTTTTTCTCTCGGGTAAGAGCGGCAGTATTCTACCTTCAATAGTTGATCTCGCAAAGGCTCATGGCGGGCCACTTTGAGATGGGCTTAATCAAGTCTATATGCGCTTGATCGCGACTCTATATTTGCTGTGAATCTTGCGTGAATCAATACTCAATTTAGATGAGAGAATACCCAGAAAACGTCCGATTTATCGGAAATTATCGAAGAGTTATCTGCTCCGCGCAAATTTAATTGGGTGTTGTGAATCACGTCGCACTACTAGTGCATATTTGCTATGCGCAAAAGCATATACGCAGTGGTGTCACAAGTGGTGGATGTAGAAAACTGGTCATACTTTGTTGCAAATGCTCCAAGCGTTATGGGTACACCGATTTCAGCCGTTTCGAGAATCGTTTTGGGGTAGGCTTGTATTGATCTTTTGCAAGTGTTACCTTGCTGTCAATGCGAATCGACTACAGGAGATTTATCGCAAAATTTAACTGAGTGCCCTGAAAAAACAGGGATCAGTTCGAGGCTCCTCTTAAGTCGGTTGAACAAATACAAATCCAATAGTCCCTAGGCACAACAAGGTAACTTGCTGACCTGAGAGGGGCGATTTTCATCGCCCAGTTTTTGTTTTGTATTGGTTTAACTGACTGACGTGAAGACCAGTAAAACTGATCTGGTGGGGGAAGAATGGTGAAATTCCATCGCTGTCCCGCAACTGTAATTGGATGAAAATCCTGAGTCAGGCTACCCACCAGGGCACTTCGGACACCATCTTCGTGGAGTAAGAGGGTACGTCTTGCAAGCAAATAGCTGCTTTGCATTGCCGACCCTCTTGGTTTGAAAAACCACTAAGAGGGTCTTATTTTCGGAACGCAACAATAAGCTAACTAAGGTCATCACCAGGAGAACAAGAAGAATGAGCCAAGTCCTTTCAGCTGCCCCCACACATGCTGAGCCCTCAGCTAGCGCTGGTGCCAACTTTGGTTTGAGCGAAACTCTCGTCAGCCAATTTGTGCTCTACAAAGTGCTAAGACGCAACGGCAATGTGGTTGAGTTCAATCCTTCTAAAATTGCAGTTGCGCTCACCAAGGCTTTTCTCGCTGTTGAAGGCACCCATGGTTCCGACAGTTCGAAAGTAAGAGATCTGGTTAACAAATTGACAGGTCAGGTTACTGAAACTTTGATGCGTCGTCTGCCTGAAGGCGGAGTGCTACATATTGAACACGTCCAAGACCAAGTTGAATTGGCCTTGATGAGAGCTGGTGAGCAAGAAGTTGCTCGTGGCTATGTTCTCTATCGTGAAGCTCGTTCGAAAGAGCGTGCTGAGCGCGAAGCTGCTTTGCCAGCCACCGTACAAGCTGACAGCAAGGGGCCAACAGTTACTCGCATAGATGGCAGCACTGTTGCCTTCTCTGATCTCGCCCTTGATGTCATTGTCAAAGAAGCTTGCGTTGCTCATGGCGATGTTGTGGACTATCGCAAAATTATCGAGTCTACTCTTGAGAGCCTCTACGAAGGCGTGCCAGAAGGCGAAGTAATTCGCTCGGCGATCATGAGTTCACGTGCACTAATCGAAACCGACCCAGCCTATAGCTATGTCACTTCGCACTTGCTCTTGCACCAAATGCGCTTAGAGATTCTTGGTGAAGCTCTCAGTCAGAGTGCCATGAAAGAGCGCTATGCCACTTACTTTAGCGATTATGTTGCTAAGGGCATCCACGCTGGTTTGCTTGATCCTCGTTTGGCAACATTTGATCTAGAAAAAATCGGTGCTGCTCTTGATGGCGATCGCGATTTCAAATTCCAATACCTTGGTTTGCAGACCCTCTACGATCGTTACTTGCTCCATACTGATGGTCAGCGTTTTGAAATGCCTCAAGCTTTCTGGATGCGAGTCGCTATGGGCTTGGCTCTAAACGAAATTGAGCGCGAGAACAAAGCAATCGAATTCTATAACTTGCTTTCTAGCTTCGACTTCGTTTCTTCCACACCAACACTTTTCAATTCCGGTACTCATCGCCCCCAGCTTTCTTCTTGCTTCCTCACCACTGTTTCTGACGATCTTGGCTCTATTTACGATGCCATGAAAGAGAACGCTCTGCTTTCTAAGTTCAGCGGCGGTCTGGGCAATGACTGGACACCAGTGCGCGCTCTCGGTTCACACATTGCTGGAACGAACGGTAAGAGCCAAGGTGTAGTGCCTTTCCTTAAAGTCGTTAATGACACCGCTGTTGCTGTTAACCAGGGCGGTAAGCGCAAAGGTGCAGTTTGCTGCTACCTAGAAACTTGGCACATGGATATCGAAGAGTTCTTGGAGTTGCGCAAGAATACTGGCGACGATCGCCGCCGCACCCATGACATGAATAGTGCTAACTGGATTCCTGACTTGTTCATGCAACGGGTTTTGGAGAATGGCCAATGGACACTATTTAGCCCTGAAGAAACTCCTGACTTGCACAACTTGTTCGGTATTCCATTCAAGAACGCTTACGAGCGTTATGAGCAAATGGCCGATAACGGACAAATCAAACTCTTCAAGCGCATTCCAGCTGTTTCTCTCTGGAGAAAGATGTTGACCATGCTCTTCGAAACTGGCCATCCATGGATGACTTTCAAAGATCCATGCAACTTGAGAAGCCCTCAGCAACACGTTGGCGTTGTGCATAGCTCTAACCTATGTACTGAAATCACTCTCAATACTTCTGAGACTGAAACAGCCGTTTGCAATCTTGGTTCAATCAACCTGGTTGCTCACATCGTTGATGGTGCCCTCAACCTAGAGAAGTTGAGCAAGACTTGCAAGACCGCCATGCGCATGCTTGATAACGTAGTTGATATCAACTATTACAGCGTGCCTAAGGCAAGACAATCTAACGTCCGTCACCGCCCAGTTGGTCTAGGCGTAATGGGCTTCCAAGACGCTCTATTGAAGTTGCGTATTCCTTATGCCAGTCAGCAAGCTGTCGACTTTGCCGATTACTGCCAAGAAGCTGTGAGCATGAATGCTATCTTCGCTTCTAGCGAATTAGCCCGCGAGCGTGGAACCTACCATTCATACAAAGGCTCTCTCTGGGACAAAGGCATCTTCCCTCAAGATTCTCTCGCTCTTGTTGATGAAGCTCGTCTAGCAGCTGGTGGTCAAATTCTTGATCTCGAACGTGGTGGCAGACTTGACTGGACATTCGTTCGTGAGAGTGTTGCCAAATACGGTATGCGCAATAGCAACTGCTTGGCAATCGCTCCTACTGCCACCATCTCTAATATCGTTGGCGTCAGTCAGTCGATTGAACCAACTTTCCAGAATCTCTACGTTAAGTCGAATCTCTCTGGCGAATTCACCGTGGTAAATACATACCTCGTTGATGATCTCAAACAGTTGGGCCTCTGGGATGAAGTTATGGTGCATGACCTTAAGTACTTCGATGGCACTCTACAGCCTATCGACCGTATTCCTGACCATATCAAAGAACTCTATGCTACTGCTTTTGAAGTTGATACCCGTTGGCTAATTGAAGCAGCTTCCCGCCGCCAAAAATGGATTGATCAAGCTCAAAGCTTGAACCTCTACATGGCTGAGCCAAGCGGTAAGAAAATGGACGAAATTTATAAAATGGCTTGGACCAAAGGTCTAAAAACTACCTATTATTTAAGAACTGCCGCTGCTACTGCTCCAGAAAAATCCACAACTCAAATTGGTGTTCTTAATGCAGTCACCAGCTCTGGTGCCAAATCAGTACAAGTAAAAGGAACGGCTTCCGCTCCGGTGCCAAAAGTTTGTTCGATTATCGATCCCGAATGTGAGGCCTGCCAATAGTTTTCTGTAGTTTCTATCCAGCAACCTAGAAAGAAGACTTTCGCAATCGTTCTACCTATATTCTTAGCCTTAGAAAAGGAAACAAAAAATGCTTAGTTTTGATGACGTTCCAGTTTCAAATACAGCTTCTACTTCAGCTTCAACTTTGGAATCCGGGGGCGAGACTGCCACTTTGAATTTCGCACCGGGCCAAGTGGCTGCTGCTAGTGTCGCTCAACCAGTAACTACACCAGTAGCTCAAATGGTATCCAGCGTTTCGGTTGTGCCAGCCGCTTCTCCTACTGTCGCAGTTGGCGCTGGTGCCACTGGTTTTGAGCAAATTGAAATCACTGACAAGCGCATTACTGTTGACGAAAAGCGCATCATCAATTGCCGCGCCGACCTTAATCAGCTTGTGCCATTTAAGTACGAATGGGCCTGGCAGAAATATTTGGATGGTTGCGCCAATCACTGGATGCCGCAAGAAATCAGCATGAGCCGCGACATTGCTCTCTGGAAAGATCCTAATGGTCTTAGTGCTGATGAGCGCACCATTATCAAACGCAACCTGGGCTTCTTCTCTACCGCTGATTCACTGGTAGCAAACAATTTAGTGTTGGCAATTTACCGCCATATCACTAATCCTGAGTGCCGTCAGTATCTACTGCGTCAGGCTTTTGAAGAAGCTGTTCACACCCATGCCTACCAGTATGTAGTGGAAAGTCTTGCCCTTGATGAAGGCGAAATCTTCAACATGTACCGCGAGATTCCGTCAATCTACGCCAAAGACGTCTTCCAGTTGCAGTTCACTCAAGAGTTGGCTGACCCTAACTTCAAGACTGGTACTGTTGAAACCGATCGTCGCTTCTTGCGTAACTTGATTGGCTACTATGTCATTATGGAAGGCTTGTTCTTCTATGTTGGTTTCGTACAGATGTTGAGCTTCGGCCGCCAGAACAAAATGACTGGTGCTTCTGAGCAATTCCAGTACATCATGCGCGACGAATCAATGCACCTCAACTTTGGCGTCGATATGATCAATTCGATCAAGCTCGAAAGCCCACACCTCTGGACACCTGAATTCCAACAAGAAATCATCGATCTAGTTAAAGAGGGTGTCGAGCTTGAGTACGCTTACGCTGTGGATACAATGCCACGCGGCGTGCTTGGCCTCAATGCGCAGATGTTCTCTGAGTATCTACGCTACGTTGCGAACCGTCGCCTCAAGCAAATTGGTTTGCCTGAGCAATATGTCGGCGCTAAGAATCCATTCCCATGGATGAGCGAGATGATCGACTTGAAGAAAGAGAAGAATTTCTTTGAGACTCGCGTTATCGACTACCAAACCGGTGGTGCGCTCAGCTGGGATTAACTAGCAACTTCTTGAAAAGTATGGGCCGGCTGCAAAGTCGGCCCTCTTTTTTTTGATGTACTTTGCCAAAAATATGAATGGTGTTAAGCTACAGCCATGGCCAAGCTCTTACTTGTAGACGATGACGAAGAATTGACTTCTATCTTATCTGAGTGGTTGGCCACTGAAGGTAACATTGTTGAATGTGCCAATTGCGGCGAAGACGCCCTGTCGCGCCTCAAGCTTTATCAGTACGACCTGGTTATTCTCGATGTTGGTATGCCTGATATTGACGGCTTTGAAGTCTGTCGGCGCTACCGCCTGGGCGGGGGCATGCTGCCGATCATCATGCTCACCGGTAAAGGCAATATCAATGATAAAACCGCTGGCTTTGATGCGGGCGTTGATGACTATTTGACCAAACCCTTCCACCCCAAAGAGCTAAATGTGCGCATCAAGGCCTTAATGCGCCGGCCGGCTCAGATTGTTTCTGAGCAGCTGGTGGCCAAGCATTTGACAATTGATACCGCCTCACGCAAAGTTCTAATTGAGGGCAGCGAAGTTAAGCTATTGCCTCAAGAGTTCGCTTTGCTTGAGTTCTTTATGCGCCATCCCAATCGGGTTTTTAGCTCTGATGAGATACTCGATAAAGTTTGGTCTAATGAGAAAGACACCGCCAACGATACAGTGCGGGTGCATATAAATAAGTTGCGCAAGAAAATTGACCGCGAAGGCTTACCTGTATTGATTAGAACCATCCACGGCAGCGGCTACATTTTAGATCAGTAGAACAACCCAATGCTCGCAATAGCACTTTAGGGTTTAATCGGCTGGGGCAATTTTGTAGCAGGCTTAAGGGGAATGGATTTGGCCTGAGCGGGGTCGAGCAGGGTCGACTCACGCAACATTTGTCTGGCTTTTAAATTTAGGGCAAAGGCCCGGGGCTGAATTTTCCAATCGCCATCGAAAGGTTTACTCAGTACGTAAATTAAAGCCATATTGCCCCCTAAGGCAATGGCGACAAAAGCAATAACCACCGAGTGGAAGAGTGAGTTTCTTTTGACATAGAAGAAGGCAAAGGCCAGCACAATTACGGCTCCGGCCAGAAGAATGGGGCCCAGCAGGTGTTCTCTGGTGTTGTTTAAGGTGAGCAAGCGCTCGCGCCGGCCAGCACCGACAATGTCGAGACTTTCCAGCATGCTTGCTTGCAGATTGGCTTCGCCATCATGGCTGGGGTGAATCAAGACCACTTCGTCGCTCAGTAGGCAGAAAGTCTCAAATACGGCCTGGCTTACTTTGCCTTGAGCCAGGGCCGGCCATTCATCTGAAATTACCAGCTGGCAATAGCGTTCGCATAAGCCCTGTATCTGGCTGCGGGATGGCTCTTGCAAGCCTCGAGAAAAACGATAAATTTCGGAGACGCTGGCGGCTTCGTTATCTACAGCCCTTTCCAGGTTTTGATATTGATCGAGGGCGGCGGCAACGAGCAGGCCAAGTATTAGAGACACAAGGGTGCCAACTATATTAAACATGGCATCTAAGAAGGTCTGATGCTCGCTAATATCGATGGGCTTTAGGAGTTTGCGCGTAAGGGTAAAGCTCGCCATAGCCAGGATAGCTGAACCGAGGCAGACCACGAGAACAATAGGAAGCCCTGACATAGATGTGTACCTTTATAGAAAAGGATTGCCGAGCTTAAGTATTGGGGGTTTCTGGCATTGTTTCAAGGGTGATTTTTAACTCTGATTTGAAAATTAGCGCTTCCGTTTACAACTCGATAACAAATTGTCGCTATTAATAGAGAGGAAGCAGGAAATGCTTCCCCCTTACCAATTATTTCTGGTCTAAAACCATTTTCTTAACCTTGTCAGAGAGGTCACTGCAATGCTCAATAGAATTGTATCTTCCATCATTTTCGCTACTCTCTTAGCCTTTGGCTTTGTCTTTGTTAGCCCTGCCCAGGCCCAAATGATTGAGGAAGTGCAGCAAGCGGAAGGGGCACCTGCAGTGGTCCAAGAGCATCGCAGTCGCTCTGGCTGGGAGCAACCTTTAGTAGAAAAAGAGAACAACCTCAAGCATTACTACTGGACCGAAATTGACCGCAACAAGGCTGCTTACAAAGTAATTAACCGTGCTGGCACTGGCTACAGCGTTATGCCCCGTACAGCCAGCGATTGCAAGCCTAAAGTTTTGCCTCCTCGTGCTAATAAGAACATTTGGGGTGATATTCACACCGCCAACTCTGACCTAAGCGGCCGCATTCGCCCTGCCATTGTGGCTCAGGCTCGTCCGCAAACCGCCGTCTATTCTTATAGCGGCAGCAGCTACGGCAATACCTATGGCAAAGTAATGCCATCATATGGCAGCAGCCCTTCATCGAGCGCAAGCAAGAACGTCAACGGCCGAGTTATGTCTTACTAAGCCTAAGTCTAAATTCTGAATTCTAAATTCTAAAGTCTAAATACTGACGACGATTTTGCCAAAGTGTTTGCCACTTTCCATATATTGCAAAGCCGGTACGATTTCGTCAGCACTGAATACTTTATCGATGACGGGTTTAAGCTTGTGAGCGGTGATTGCTCGGTTCATGTCGTCAAACATGCTGCGTGAGCCGACAAATACACCATGTAGCCGAATAGACTTCATCAAGACTGGAACAGGATTGACCTGCCCGGCTGCAAGCACACCAATTAGGCTAACGTGGCCGCCCATACGAACCGCATTGAGTGAGCGATCAAGAGTACCAGCGCCACCAATTTCGATGACATGATCGACCCCGCGGCCATTGGTATAGTCGAGGACAGCTTCATCCCATTTTTCGTTGCTCTTGTAGTTGATGGTGTGAGCTGCTCCCATTTCTTTTAGGCGGGCAAGTTTTTGCTCAGAGCTAGAAGTAGCGATCACTGTGGCTCCAGCCATGCGGGCAAATTGCAGGGCAAAGATAGAGACACCACCGGTGCCCATAACTAGAACAGTTTCTCCAGCTTTGACCTTACCGTTTTCAACCAGGCCATGCCATGCTGTTACGGCGGCGCAAGGTAAAGTGGCGGCTTCTTCGTAGCTGAGATGGTCTGGTACGTGGGTGAGGCAGTCTTGATCAAGCAAGCGATATTCTTGCAGCATGCCATCGACAAAGCCGCCCAGAGCGGTTTTCGCTATGGCGTTGTCGACTTCACCACTAATCCAATCGGTCATGAAATTTGGTGATACCCGGTCGCCCACTTTGACGCGAATGACGGAGCCACCGATTTCTACTACTTCGCCAGCGCCATCAGAAAGAGGCACTATTGGTAGTGGCAAAGCTTTGCTGTAATAGCCTTTCGATACGAGAATGTCGCGATAGTTGAGGGAGGCGGCCTTAATCCGCACCAATACTTGCGTACCGTGGGGGCGTTTGATTGATTTTTCGCTAGCAACAATGTCTTCTATTTTGAAGCTGTTAAGTTGGAAAGCTTTGAAATTTGTTGTGGCAATATTTGACACTTGATTCTCACCCTTTAGTTTAGATTGCGTATGAGTAGTTGGCAGGCAGAACTGATTTTGCCTTCAGGCCAAGTTCTTCTTCAAGAGCCTGGGCTGCGTGGTATGGCCAGTAAGGGTCACGCATTAATTCACGTGCCAAAAGAACAATGTCGGCCTGGCCGCTGCTAATTATTTCGTTGGCTTGTTTTGCTTCGGTGATCATCCCCACAGCTGCTGTTGCTATTTTGGCTTGGGCGCGCACTTTTTCAGCTAAAGGAACTTGCCAGCCTGGGCCATAAGAGTAGTGATCTCCGGGGCGCACATAGGCACTGCTGCAATCGATTAAATCAACACCAAGCTCTTTCAAAATTTTTGCCAGGGCGACAGAATCATCAACTGTCCAACCGCCTTCAACCCAGTCAGAGGCTGATAGCCTCACTGCTAAAGGCAGGTGCTCAGGCCAGACCTGGCGTACCAGTTTGGTGGTTTCAATGATCATGCGGGTACGATTTTCGAAACTGCCACCATATTCATCGGTGCGGAAATTAGACAGGGGTGAATAGAAACTGTTGAGCAAATAGCCGTGGGCACCGTGAATTTCTAGCCATTTGAAGCCGGCTTTGAGGGCGCGGCTAGCTGCGCTTTGAAAGGCCAACTGAATTTCTTTTATTTCAGCAGTTGTTAATTCGTGTGGGGCGCGAGCACCGGGAGTGAAAGGTACAGCGGAAGGGGCGACGGGCAGCCAACCACCATCAGCCTCGCTAATTTCTTGCTTCTCGTGACGATTGCCGACTTTCCAGGGATTTTTCGTGGATGCCTTGCGTCCGGCGTGGGCGATTTGGATGCCTGGCACGGCTCCATACTGTTCGATAAAGCCGGTAATTTTCTTGAGCATGTCGATATGCTCGTCTTTATAGAGGCCTAGGTCGTCAGGGGAAATGCGGCCTCGCGCTTCAACACCGCTGGCTTCAAGAATAACCAGGCCGGCTCCGCCAATTGCTCGTGAGCCTAAGTGCACCAGGTGCCAATCATTGGCAAAGCCGTCAACACTGGCGTATTGGCACATGGGTGAAACACCGATGCGATTGCGCAAAGTTACGCTGCGCAAGGTGAAGGGGCTGAAGAGATTAGATGCTGTATTGTCTTGCAGCTCTTTTGAACTTTCTTTTGCTTCTTCTTTAGTGCTGGCGCTGTTCGACATAAATTTCTCCTCTGGATCATTCGAAAGCAAAGAATAGACCGGTCGTCTACAAAAGTCAAGCTTATCACCGCTGCTTGCATGGCTAATTGTCAGGTACTGTCTGACTGGCTTAGCTGGCTGTGCTTTTGACCGTAGATTCTATATGATCCTCAGGCAATAAGGTCTTAAATGTAGTGGGTGAAATTTATGTCTGGCCAAAGACAAGTGAATCGACCAGGGGCAAGAATTGGAGCCTTGTCAGCGCTGGGGCCAGCCTCTATGGCTCTGTCTGTAATTCTCGCTCTGCTTACGAATTTGGTCTGTCCACTGGCTAGTGAAGCGGCACAGCGGGTAATTCCCTCGCAAAGATTTATTGGTAAGTTAGAGCCGATAGCCTTTTTTGATGGCCCAATGCCAACCGGGGTGACAGTTTCTGCCCAGGGGCGCATATTTGTCAATTTTCCTCGCTGGGGCGATGATGTTCCCTTTACTGTGGCTGAGTTGGTAGCCGGAAAGGCTGTGGCCTATCCCAATGCCGAGATTAATCGCTGCAACCTCGCTAGCGTTAGAGATCATTTGTTGTCGGTTCAATCTGTCGTGATGGACGGCAAAGACCGTTTATGGCTGCTTGACACTGGTAGCCCAAGGTTTGAGCCTGTGGTGGGGGCGGCGGCCAAGCTCGTTTGCGTTGATCTTGCCATAAATAAAGTAGTCCAGACTATTACCATGCCTGAGAGCACGGCCCTCCCTCGCTCATATTTGAATGACGTGCGTTTTGACCTCAGTCGCGGCAAAGCCGGAATGGCTTTTATAACTGATTCTTCCAGCACCTGTCCCGGTATTGTCGTGGTCGATTTAGCCAGTGGTGAGAGTTGGCGTCGTTTAAACGGTCATGTCTCCGTTCGCCCAGTCAGCGGCTTTCTACCAATGGTGGAAGGCGAATCATTGCCGGATCTGCATGTTGGTAGTGATGGTATTGCCATTGGTGCTGATGGTAAGCGCTTGTTCTATTGCCCTCTGTCGAGTCGCAAGCTCTATAGCGTCAGTGTTGACGCTCTTTGTGACCGCAGTATTAGCGAAGATGATGTGGCAAAAACTGTCTGCGATGTTATTACCAAAGGTGCTTCGGATGGCCTTGAAAGCGATAGCCTTGGTCGCATCTACGCCGGTGATTATGAACACAACGCTATTCATCGTATTTCGCTCAGTGGCAAGGATGAGACTTTGGTCTGCGACCCTCGGGTATTGTGGCCTGATACTCTCTGTCTTGCCCATGACGGCTATTTGTATTTTATAGTCAATCAATTGCATCGCCAGGCGCGCTTCCATGACGGCGTCGATAAAAGGCAAAAGCCCTATGTCCTCTTTCGAATTAAGGTCGAGGCTAAGCCGGTGACGTTAAAATAGGGGAACATCGAGACTTGATCGAGCGTCATCAGCTCTTGTGATAATTCGGTAGATTACTATTTATGAAAGTCAAAGCATTATTATCTATCGCATTGCTTGCCTCTGCCGCAGTTGGCAGTATTGCTGATGTCTCGGCCCAAGGTGCGCCTCCTCTTGCTCCTTCCCGCTTGCAGCGCAGTTCTTCTTCTTCTTCTTCTTCTTCTAGTTTTAATGGTTCCGTTCTCAATGGATCGGTGATCAACAATAGTACTATTGGTGGTGCTTCTCGCTTGCTGCGGCCCTCCCCGCCTGTTGTTGGTAGTCCAGCTCCTAGCGTGGCCCCGAGCCCTAGTAGTACTGGTTCGTTGTTTTCTGCCGATGAGCAAGCTGCATTTTCGCAAGTTCGCCAGCCGCAACAAATTGCTCCAGCTATTTCTGCTCCAAGCTCCTCTAGTGCTGCTAGCTCCAATCAAGTGTCTAGTCAGTCATCGTTTTCTTCTTCCAGTCAGTTTTCTGGTCAGGCACCTTCAGGCATACTCAGTAAGATTGATATTGGTCAGGCCCTACGCTTAGGCGCTCAAGTCGTTAATGCGATCAATGCTGGTTCTAGCAATAGAAATAACTATAGCCCTAGTTCTGGCCAGTTCAGCGCATCGGCCGCTGCTTCCTCTAGTGCGTTATTGAAGAATTCATTAGGTAAACCGGCTTTTGTCAGCAAGTTTGCTCGGCCGCTCACTAGCAGCGAACTAGCCGTACTCTCTAAATATGATGTGGTTATTGTTCTTGATAAATCGGGCTCGATGGATGAGCGTGACTGCCCTGGTGGTATGAGCCGTTGGGATTGGTGTCGGGATCAAATGATGTCACTCACAGCTCAAATCGGTTCTGTGTTCAAGAGCGGCATTACTGTTGCTCTCTATTCTTCTGACTATGATATTTTCAGAAATGTCGATCTAGGTTATGTCACCCGCATTTTTGGCGAAAATAGTCCATCGGGCGGAACCTATACTGGCAAAGTTATGGAGGCTGTTTTTGATGATTACTTTGCCCGCCGGGCGAGTAATCCTAATACCCGCAAATTGCTGGTGCAGGTGGTTACCGACGGTGACCCTAGTGATAAAGGGGCATTGATTGCAGCCATTTCGCGTGCCTCTCAGATGATTAACTCTCCTGGCGAAATCACCGTCAATTTTCTTCAAATTGGTCATGAAGAAGCCGGTGCTCGCACCCTGGCAAAGCTTGACAGCAATATGGCGAGCGAGGGGGCCAAATTTGATATCGT
>JAUPUU010000175.1 GCA_030917395.1 Cyanobacteriota bacterium erpe_2018_sw_21hr_WHONDRS-SW48-000092_B_bin.40 | reverse complement strand
TTCACTACTTTGATACGAAGTTAGTTCTAAGCCGACTGCAGCAAATCTAGCCCTGATTTCTGCCAGCTCTTGGGCGTTGTGGTACTTGCTATTGATGTCAATGTCGATAACGCCATGCCTGGTTTCTCTGCCGAAATGACAGCCCCGGTAAAGCCCCCGGCCTTCATTCGACATCACCCCAAGTATCTGGGAATCAGACAGAGCTTGGTTCCACGGCCGCCAGCGCTTCTGATTTAAGTTCTTGCAAATCGACGGCTGACGCTCTGGAAACAGGACGCAGATGTCCAAAGCCACCGTATGCGATACCGGTAGAGAATAAATATTTTTCTTAGATAGTCTTAGATCCTCAAGCCCTGTTTGGCTTTCTTGGACTGCTAGTGCTCCGGTCGTCTTCTGCTCCTTGCATTTTTTGCAAAGCAAGCTTGACCGTCATCGAGCTATCCGTTATTATTCATTTGTCTTCAGGAAAACTGGCAAGTAAAACCTGATTCAAATGTTTAAAACGTCTAGCCTTGACCTCGGTCAGGGCTTTTCCAATTGTAGGGCTGGTTCAAAAACCGCTCTCTATTTGTACTTAGATATCACCTAGATGTCTTTTGCGCCAAGCACCACATATAGTGCCTGTTACAGTCAAACAAGTATAGATTTTATTGCTTAAAAAAACTACTGGCCTTTAAAGAACCAGCTAGAGAACTTTGCCCACCAGCCAGGCTTATGCTGACTATCAGTTAGGAGCTTCATTCTCTCATCGCGTTCGATAATGTCTTTTTCGCGTTCCGATAGCTGTGACTCAAGATAACCATTACGGTAGGTCAATGCTTGGATCTGTTCCAAGAGCCTTGTATTTAAATCGACCAAATAGGATGAGCCCATTTCGCTAGCTAATGCCTCTGGATTATCCTTAGAGGAACCAACAGGTTCCGAGGTTCTTTTATTGGTTCCCCTGGAGGAACCAACTCCAACAGGTTCCGAACTCGGTTCCTTCCAGTAAATTCTCCATTCTGCGCGCGGCTTATAGTCGTCCCTAAAGCCCTGTAATGTTCCTGTTTTCAGGCGTTTTATAACAGCTCTAGTAGATATTCCAAGACGTCGTGCTGCTTCGTCAGTAGAAACTACCTCGACAGCACTTGTACTGCACGGTTCCGAAGCAGGTTCTTCTAATTGGTTCTCTAGTGCGGAACCCGGTACCGAACCATCGAAGAGAGCATCCAGGCCTTCAGTTGAGGCATGCTCTATAGGCTGATAATCACGGGCGGTATCACTCATAGTGATGAGTATAAGCGGAAGAACTCAATCCTGTCTAGTTTTTAAGCCTTAGAAACAAAGATGATAACTAATCATTTAATACTATAATAAATAGTAAAAACCAAATAACAAAAATTGTGGCAAGAAATGACTTTTAAAGTAATCTGGAAATAGAACTGTGCTGATAATTGAATTACTCAATATGCAACCATAATCATCAAAGATCGGAGACAAAATATGTTTAGGAAACTATTGCTGGGTCTAATGATGACTTGGACTTTCACTATTATGCCTTTAGAAGCAGCCGATGAGTTTGCCGATAGTGCATTGTCACCCATTATTCATATAAAAGCTCCACCTTATAGGTCTCAACATCCTTTTCCTGACGGACTAAATTATGAACGTCCCAAATTGACCACTTTATGCGCCGTCAACCTAAAAGCTCCAAACTGTATAGGCAAGAATTTTGGAACTCTTAAAATTGATAAAGACGGCAATTTTCTATTTGGAATTTCTGGTCCAGGGATAAAAGAACTAACAAGTGAAACGACAACTAGTGCGCTGGGCAAAGGCTCTGGCCCCGAGACTGAAGGTGAGACTAAGTTTTGGACATATAACGTGTTGAGCTTGCATTCGTTTGAGCCAAATATATATCACGTGGACGTCGAATTAGCAGACCTTGAAGGGCACTGGAAAAGATACAGAGTTCGTGGCTACCAAATCACAAATTCAAGCTGGAAAACAGTGAAATAAAAAAAGGGAGTGAAGGCTCATGCCTCCACTCCCTTCATGACCGTTCAAGTTTTATACAGATCCTTACGGAGCACCAGTGAGGCTAGTGATCACCCCTGTCATGTAAGTTTGTTCTGCACCCAGCCGAAGCATAACGGCGGTGCTATAAGCGTCGACGAATATATCCCCCGGATACAACCGCTGATAAGCATCAGCAAATGCTTCCGCAAAGCGCTCTTCTTTGTTCAAGAATGTTGCACCTCCAAACGTATGGAGTCCGTTTGAGTTTGTCATAAGCGGATTTCCTGGTGAACCGTCAAACTTACTGCAAACTGTGGGATAGCCTGCTGCTGTACGATCGGCGTCGACAACCGTTAAACAAGTACCTGCGCCATCAAAGGTAGTATTAGAGCTACCATAGGCCGCAAGCCAACTAGCATTATAGTTGTCAGCCTGTGCCCACGCATGATAGTTCAGCTGGTGAGCCATTTCGTGGATGATAACACCACTGTATATTGCGGAAGCAATCGGCGTACCAGTTGACGGAAGTGTATCAAAAAACGCAGCGCTTACTCTCAAATCTTCTTCACTATAGCCAAATACACCATCTGTAATGGTTGGTCCCTTGCCGTGATAGTCCGAAAACGCATTTATATCACGCATGATATAAATTTGGATTTTTGCAGTAGCGAGCGCACCTTTCTGGCTCGCATGAAGTTTATCTGCACCAAGATAAAGCTTCGTGTCAGCAGGTGTTGAAGCAATGTCGGGATGCTGACAGTTCCAGTATGTTTTGGGCCATGGATCAAGACCGGTTGTGCGTTGCCGACAAATAGTCGAATTGATCTTTATCCGCCCGAAGTCTTTTTCAGCATCAGCCAGGCGCGAGTCGCCACCATCCACTTTAACGACTTTATTTACGTCCATAGGGGTGGCTGGGTTATAGTAGTAAGCAGTAAACTTGCCGCCATCTCCATTACCAAAGCCCGTAGCTTTTGCCTTGGCATTGTTTTCGAATCCCACGTAGTTGTAGAAAAAGATTTCGCCGCCGTTGCCATCACCACCTTGTGCTGAGACATCAATTGCAGCGTCAGCACCAGCACTGACGGCCTTAAAAGCTCCAAATGACGAGGCCAGCAAAATGGTACCACCGTTGCCATCGGTACTGCCGCCTTTTGCCGAAAGCAGATATTGACCGGCAGCATTGCCATAGTCCACGTTCATCGAGCCTGGATAGAACTGAATGGCCTTGCGACCATAGACAGCCGGATCACCAACTATGGCATTGCCATTGCCGGTAGATGCTGCATCTGCATTGAGGGTCATTTTCGATGCAGAATTCAATACTAGCGATTGTGAAGTTGCAAGATAAATGGAGCCACCATCACCATTGCCTGTGTCAGGCCCTGTGGCTTTTAAGCTATGGTTCGAACCATTGAAGGTGAGAATATCCGAAGTGATCGAGATATCTCCACCAGCTGCACCTGTTCCGCCAGCATTGTCTCCACTGGCATCCACAAGTACTGCCCCTAGACCACCAAATGTGAGGCCCTTATTGTCCAAAGACCCAGTGTCCGTAATATTGACGACATGATTAACTCCTTTTCCTTTAGCCTCAAGAGTGACAGCGGCACCAGTAAAAGTAGTTCCATTGCCTCGAATATCGATTCGAGTATCTGCTCCATTAGCACTAACTTTGATTGGGCTGTTACTTCCCCCAACAATATTGAGTGGAGCATCTTTTGGTGTAACTGATGTACTCCAGAGCAGATACT
>JAUPUU010000002.1 GCA_030917395.1 Cyanobacteriota bacterium erpe_2018_sw_21hr_WHONDRS-SW48-000092_B_bin.40 | reverse complement strand
GTCGCTGTCATAGAATCGCTCCAGCAAGGGCACTCTATCCACTTTACACTGAAGACACACTATCTATTTAGAAAAGCGCCTTGACGGATCAAAGCAAGACTTTAATCCGGCACAGCGCACCGCCAAGTCATACATTACCGAAAATAAGGACTTAGGTGGATGTGGTGACCTGCTTGAAAGGGCCCCGTTAATAGTCTTCCATCTGCCAGCATTCCCGAAAAAGGTTGTTTTCGGGAATCTTTAATTGCCGAGGGATTCGAACCCTCGGATGAGCTTGCACCCATCAACCGTTTTGCAGACGGCCACCATAAGCCACTCGGTCACGCCGCTACAGCGATTTTCCTTCTCAGGTTTTAGATTTAACACTAGATCGCTTCCCTGAACGCCTTGAGGGCACCAGAGCAGCATTTTAGCGGTCTACCAGAACTCCTTCCTGCCAACGCTTTACTCGTGCAGCTCGCGATTGCAAGCTTTGTTTAGTTGCCTCGTTGAGCGAAGTGTAGCTCTTCCAATGTGATTTTTCCGCTGCTAGACTCCTGGCTAGTTTCGCAGTTTTTCCTGAACCGTTGAATTGCTCAAGTGTTTGCACTACTTCTGCTGAAAGGCCGAAGCCGTGCTCCTCCGCAAGCTCAAGCATTAATTCCAAGAATCCCAGTGGGGTATCCGTTCGCTTGTTTAGGACATAGCTGGTTAGCACTTCCCAGCTAAAAGCTGCATGCAGAGCTGATACTTTTGCTAGTTCACGCAGAGCCTTTATCCACCTTATTTGAGTGAATCCGTTCAGTAGTGACATAGAACGTCCAAGTCCATAGGCCGAAACCCGATTCTCTTCTACGGCAGCAATTAATATATCGAGTCCGAACCGTCTTAGATCATCATTCTTTGCGACCAAGACAAGAGATAACCACCAAGAGCCGTTTTCACTTAGTGGCAAGTCTCGATCAAAAAACAAGGAGAAATCATCTGGATTGAATGCACTTATACTGTTGATAGTGAGCAAGAGAATCTTGCTAAGTCGTGCAAGCAGAGACTCTCTATTTTGCAACCAGATGAGGCAATATTCTGTGCTGTAGTGGTTGATTAGATTGCTATGCAGCGCGACTGTGGCATACAAGTGGTATCGGCTTTGTTCGAAATTTATTTGAATATGGTCCGCTATCCAGGACGAACGTGCGAACTCAGTAGACACTGGGAAATTTATTTTTCCGTCGATTTCACTGCTGAGAAAATCGGGCAAAATAGTTGCGATTATTCTGTAGTGGTCCTTGGCCGTCTCTTCTACTGCAGCTGGATTGAACTTGTATTTTGCTGGTTCGATACCGTCTGGCAAGTTTGGGATTTTGTCCGCTTCGGTAATGCAAATGTCGCGTGGAAAGCGAGATCTAAACGCAGCGAGAGCAAGTTCAGGCCTTTCGATTGTGTCTATGCCTCCTTCACCTAGGGCAAATCTGATAGATTTGCCAAAGTCACCCTTAATGTCTTGAGCCTCAATCAGTGCGCTTTTTCGTCCTTCCGGTGCCAGCCGCAAGAGGGCTTGAATGAATTCTGGGGCATCGGCATGGAAAGCATTGGTTTGTGTCTCGGCAAGCCAGGTTTGAAACTTGTTGGGATCTGTCCAGCCGGAGTAATTTCCGGAGTGGCTTAGCAGCCTACCTGCCGATTGCCATATCTTGACGCGTTCCACTAGGGCCATAGGCTCTACCCAACCGCTTTTGTGGGTTGGTGCCGCCAATAGTGGCAGGCTTAACTTTGCTCTCATTCTGGCCGCTAAACCAAAGCATCTAGCAGAGAAAAGCGTTGGTATGAACCATACTTCAATGTTATCGTTTTGGGGGCCGTAGAGCCAGACTTGAATAGGAACAGCAAAAGAAAGTCCGTTTGTGCCAAGGCCATAGCGTGCCACATCTTGCAAGCGAGTCTGTGCATTGCGGATCTTGCTTTCGAAGTCGTGAGTTTGAACTTGCCAGAGTCTAGAAATGCCGTCGAGCAGAATTTCCATTTTCTCGGGTGTCTGCTGGTTTGTTAGTGATGCAGATGTTAGAAATATTAGATCTTCTAACTCGGTGATCGGTGTGATTCGTTCATTTGCATTCAATCTAGGCGATTCTGTAGAGAACAAATCTACTGGAGCATTTATCAGTTGAGCCAATTCATTTGCTGACATTCGTGTATTACTGCTAGTTATGCTCGCAATGCCTGCTAGTTGGGAGAGGTGCTCGTCGAGATCTTCATTTATTGCAGGTGGAATTAGTTCTCTCACTTCTAACTCGAGTGGCAATTTTTTGTCGTTTGGTAAACTGGCAGTTATTTGTGTTGACGCACTCGCTAGAAGCTTGGATGCCGTGCTTCTGTTCGTTCCTTGCAATAAGTCTAGATTTTTCAGCAGCTTTGCTCTGGCAGATTCGGTCTCTAGCAGTTGGTGTTTGCTTAACAGCTCCAGGGCTTGATTATGAACTGCTTTGCTCTTGCTGCTAAATGCCTCAATCAGTGCTAGCGTGACTAATTCCTTTTTTTTGTCTGCCGTTTTGTCGGACTGGCTAATCAGTCTCTCAATGAGTTTCAAGGATAAAAGAGAAGGCTCTGCGTCGCTATTGCGAAATGTTTGAGCAAGGCTTTGGCACAGCTCTTCGACTGGAATTACTTTGTGCTCTAAATCAAGAAAAATTTTGATGGCATAGCGAGAAATATATTTATTGGCGGCGCCTACTAAAGGCAAGTAGCTGGTAATGAACTTAGATTTCTCTGGGCAAAGAACGCTATTTAGAGAGCATAGAAACAGTGCAACTGATTCATCAGTCGCATATCGCAGTTGTCGTTTCTCTGGTTGCTCTGCGCTGCTTGTGAGCAACTGGAATGATAAATTTATCAAGCGATTTCGGTCAATAATTTCTTGGCTCGCCAAGTTGCTAATACATTCAAGCCAACGTTTCGTATGTTGCTCTGCATCAAAAGATTGATTCTCTGGTGTCTGGCTTTGCTGGAGTAGGCTATTTGTTACTGCTAATGCGCTAAATGAACCGTTTGGAAATTTGTTGCTGGTCATGAAGTTGCGAAACCACATGTCATTGACGCACTTAACTGGAGTGCCAATAGCTTTGAGCGTTGCTGGCAGAGTTATGAAGTCAAAGAACTCATTTTTCAAAATGGCTGTTTCACTAATATATTTGGCCATATCATCGACAGAGCTCAGTCCAATAGCTAGAGTCTCGTAATAAGAAGGCTTATGCTTTACCTGCACGAGGCCGGCGTTCTCAAGGTCGACAACGGTTTTCCATTGGAGCCTTGGTGCATAGTCAAATGCATACGTGGCCCACTTATTAAGCCATTTGGGTTGCCGGTGGCTGAGAATGCGATAGGCGTGTGAGGGTGCTGGCAGCCCTTTTGAACCGGCTTCTTTTAGTGCGACAAAATCGCAACAGTATAAAACCGCAACCTTCGCGGATTCTATTGCCTCAATCGTCTGATGATTAACTTGCTTGAAATGCTGCACTTGGTTGAGTTCTAAGGCAAATATTTCAGGGAATTCTTCTCTGTATTCAAATGTTTTGTTTATCTGCTCTGCGGCTTGCTTCCAAAAGTGCGCGATAGCTTTAAGAGCGGAATCTTGAAGCGCATGTCTGTCTTTCTCTGTCATTTCAGACAGAGTCTGCATTACAACTTCAGTGTTGTTGTCTTCAATGAATTGTTGGAGGTTTTCGGCGGTAATAGCATTCATTATTCAGTCTCTTGAATCTTTATCTCAACGGCCAAAACATGGCTACATGGGCCTCGGTTACCTTCATATTTTGCATGCCAATCGCAGGTACAGCGGAAGCTCTCGTCTTTAATTTGTACCAAGTGATCTGTTTTGTCACCACTGACGCTGGCAATAACAGTACTTCCATGATCAGAGGTTTCTGTAATTCGCACAGCTCCATCTTGGACAAGTCTTCGTGCCTTGTTCACGCGTGGGTGAAGATCTTCGACAAGTGATAGATCAAAAGGCAATTCGCGGTGGAAATAGGAGTTGCTGGATAAGTCATAGCCAACCAAACCTCTCGTGCCTAGGATCTTAAGGGCATTTCTAATGTCATCGGCTTTTGAGCCAAGGCTTGCGGCCAATAGATCTGGGTCAAGACTGTTTTGCCAAGCAAGATTAGCTTTTACTTTTGCAACAGTAACGTCGGCAACTCGGTCGGCGAGATCAGAGAGGGCTTGTCCTTCCCCTGAAAACCCGCGTGCTGCATTTGGACTGAGCACCAGAAAGAATTTTCCTTCCTTGAGAGTAACTTCGAAAGCGCTGACGTTAGCCGCGCTCGAATAGGTTTTGACCCCAGTCGCATGACGCAAGAGCGGCTCGATGGCCTTGAGTCTACTGATGGCGCCTACTGCCACAGAGCCATCTGACGGTCTTTGGCTTAATCGATAGCCACGAGCCAATGGAGTTATGTAAGTCACCACTCCAGATTGCATGATGTTTTGCTGAGGCAGTGAAAGCAATAGTTTGTTTAGCTCCAATACATCCATTTCGATTGCTGGTTTGACCATTGTTTGATAGGTTTGAACTTCAACAAAGCTTCTCAGCCAACGGACAGGCAGTTTTACTTTGCGCTCAATAATCGTCTCTTCAGCTCGGCTAAGCTCCACAGAGTCCATTCCAATCTTGAGCCCGACTTTGTCTGAGTTGCTCAGGGAAGCCATAGCTGTTCTCATTGGAGGATTGAAATCGACGTTTGTGGTGCCCTTGGAAAGCCACGAGCCATCGATAGCTTGACCGGAAAGATCAAAGCGAGCGTAGACACCGCAGCAAACCGAAAATACTTCAAATCTTAGTCGTTCTCCGTCACAAGTTACTACCGGGTCTGCTGCTGCAAGCATTCGCTCTCTTATCAGACCAGGTGAAAAAAATCTGGTCCGGCTAATTGCCGATAGTGCGAGCAAGACATCAGCGGTCACTCTTGGATTAAGCAACCGACCGTCGAAAAAGTATGGATTTCTCTCAATACCGCCGAAGGTTGCGAGTTTTAGATCTTGTCCTTCGCTTTTCTCCGCAACTGTAGAAGCGAATCGGTAGGCGTAGCTAAAATTAACTGCTGATGACAACCGCTGAGTCCTTTTGAATCCGATCTAACCTTGGCGATATTTGGCTGCTCATGATGCTTTAGATCTTTTGGCCGAATCCTATCATGGTCTTGCGACCGCGACTATTTAATTCCGGTAGAAAATTCACTATGTTCTGTTGATGACGACCTATGGGCTTTTGACGTGTTTCGTACTCTGAAAACTATCGGTTGTCGAGTCTTTCTCTACCAGAGTTTGGTAAAGCGCGCGGTCAATCACCTGCAATCCTGGATAGCTAGCGTTGATGGGGATATAGTAGTAAACAAATTGAGTCTTTTGTTTCCTTGCGCCCGGTGTCTACATTGACATATTTGTCAATGTTGTGGTATGTGTTGTATTTATGAATGTCCCGCTATTTAACTAATTTGG
>JAUPUU010000019.1 GCA_030917395.1 Cyanobacteriota bacterium erpe_2018_sw_21hr_WHONDRS-SW48-000092_B_bin.40 | reverse complement strand
ACAAAGGGCACCACTTTTAGCAGTGGGGGCCGAATCTATTCAAAAAATTTTGGAGACTAGCTATGAACAATCAAACTACACTCGCTCAGCCAGTTAAAGGCGTGATTAGAGCTAAGCTGAATGAAGGCTTTGGCCTTCGTTTGCCTAACAATGAAACCTGCTTCGTACCAATAGGACAGCTTGCCGGTTATTCTGGCGACGAACGGTTTCAGCGCTATGATGCTTTGAATATTGGCGATGTTATGGAAGTAATTGTTGGAACAGCTTCGAGAAGGCCAATTGCTAGCGAAATCAAAGCGTTGGAATACAACGCCGAGATAGGAGTGGTGCGGGGAGCTGTCGTTGAGTTTTTTGTAGTGAGCTCGTCCGAACTCGGCGTTGCCGTTCGTCTTTTGGCACCTGCTTGCGCCAAAGGTGTGTCCGCCTTTATCCACAGCAGTCGTCTGAGCGCAGAGAATTTTGAGCTCTTGGCTCGTGATAGCAACCAATGCGCAGAAGAGCGGGTGGGTCATGTTGCCACAGTGGCGAGTATTCGGCGCAATGAGAAGAAACGGTTAAGCATAAAGCTGACTGTTAAGTAAAACCTTGTAGAAACCTGCCTTGGCTGCCTGTTTAGGTAGTCAACGAATCAACTTATCTAGAGAGAAATTAAGATGAAAACTATCATTTCATTAAACAACGGTCGTTCAAAAGTTCTGCATGGTCGCTTCGGTGGCTACGAGAAAGGCAGATGCAGAGAAGATCTTTTCCCTTCGCGCCGCCAGATCATTGAGCAAGAACTGGCTGCCGTGACCGCTTTAGAAATTGCTGAGTGCCAAGGTAGTTTGCCGGAGTTGCAAGGCCTTGAGTTTCATCCCCACGACCTTGGTCTGCCTAATTTGTCTTTGGTGCGGGCTCGCCTGGCTGAAGGTGACTTCCGCTCTGGCATTACTGAAGTGCTACAAGGTGCTCTTGGTGTTTCTCAGTTTCGTACCAATCGCATTCATTTTGAAGTGCCTGGTCATAACCGCAATAGTCGTGGCAAGCGTCTGGTGCTTCAACTGAAGCTGGACGAAGGTGGTGCGATTACTGCTGCTCACTACGGCTAAACATAGCCGTATTCGCTTTTGGGTTGCTTGCGACCCCTCAATCAATTTGGAGAGTTTATGTACATAGATCCAGTGGCTATACTGGTTTTACTGGTGCTTGCCTTAGTAGTTCGGCAAGTGTTTTATCGAGTTACTCGTTGGTTTTCTAGCTTGGTCATCTTTTTCTTGATCATGGCGGTGCTTATGCCTCATCAAACCAAAGGTTTGCTTGGCGGTGTTTTCTCGCTCTTGCGCGAGGCTTTTTACCGCATACTTTATGTGCTTGGCTGGAGCTAGGAACCCCGCGCTGAGCTAGTAGCCTAAATTTGTACCGCAATAAAATTTGCGGATTTTTAACCACAACCTAAGGAGAACGACATGACGTATATCCAGAGAATGTAGGTCCTGGTGGGCACATCACCATGGTGGTGATGTAGAAGGGTTTGCAAGCAAGTGGTTTCACGGCCATTTTCTTGTCACCAGTATGCTGGGCCCTGCCTTGGCTTGCACCAGGATCTCCATTCGGGAGGTTCTTATGGGCAAGTCTCGTGAACGCCGCAAGGCAGATTTTGATCAATGCAAACAAAGTGACTATGGCGACGATGATTTCGTTGTCGTGCCTTTAGCTGATGTCTTTATGACTGATGCCGTGGTGGCGAAGCTATTGGCTCGTGATGGCGCTCAGATTGAACGTCATCGCCAAGCCTATGAATATGGTGAGGATATGGTGCGCGTTGTACTGCGTCCTCGCTATGATGGCGGCTATAACGTGGAAGACGGTCGTCATCGCGTTATCGCCGCTAAGCAAGCTGGTATCGGCATGATTGAAGCTAAGCTGATTGGTTGCTAAAAGTTTCACGGATCGAAATTAAATAATAGTAGCTACCACAAGGAAGTGGTGGCCGGTTTAGTTGTTGACCTGATGTTGGAGCAGAAGTGGCTCTGGCATCGGGCGTTGCGAGGATTTTATTATGAATTCGACAGCGAAGAGGGCTGAAGAATCAGTTGCGCTTCAGCTTGCTCAGCCAATTGTTGAAGATGCTGAAGAGCGCAGTAAACGCCTGTTTGGCAAGGTTGTTCAGCTCAATGCGCAGGTCTGTAAGGGGCCTTGTGCGAGCAACGAATTGCTTAACGGTGCCTTTGTCGGGGAAGCCACTCGTGCTCCTGTTAAGGTCGCTGAAGGCCGGCGTTGATGCCATTCAAAATTAACCCATAGTCAATATAAAAGAGAGAAAATTATGAGCAATACAAATCAAATCAACAAACCAGTTGTAGTCGGTGTTACTGTCATTAAACGTGGCCGCAATCTGCAGTTTGTCGCTTCCGTCGACATTCTTGGTGTCACTCACAAACTGGAAGCAAGAAAGCAATTGAAGTCGGGCAAGAAGACTCCCGGTGAAGCCTTAGACGCCTTTATGGAAGTATTTACTAGCGACGCAGAGCAAAATTCAACTGCAGATGAAGGCGAATTACTTTCAAACTGTTTTGCGGCGATGGACGATTACCTTGATATTGATGAGACTGCGGAATTGCAGGAATTTATCCAAAGCGGCTCACAGTCGCTTGTTGTGCAGGCGAATGAACTAGCTGCCGCAAACGCTTCGAGCTTAGATGGTGTTGAAAAATCGGAGCCGCTAGAGTTCGTCATTGGATTCATTAGTGTGATTGAACCGGCTGAGAATAAAGGCATTTGTCGTATGTGCCTTAAAGAATTCGATCTGCACTATATCGCTGGCACTACTGACCTTTGCATGAGCCATATTAACCCTGGCTTTATCTGAGGAGCTACAAATGGAAACTACTGAAACATTGACTCACTTCTCCCAGTTTTTTATTGGTCTTGCAATAACTGTTCTTTTTGCGGGGCTGAGCTGGTGGATTGCTTCTGCAATCTCGAAGAAAAAGTGGAACCGATACTCTCTGGCTGAAGTGGAGGCTACGAAAATTCGCGATTCTATTGTTGCTATGCACAATTCTTTTAAGGGTAAGTACATGCCACCGGCTTTGCGTGAGCTATTGGCTGAATCCTGGAGTGATTTTAGTTCGCTTGCTCAACAGGCACACTCTGTTGATAGCAATGAAGAGCTGCTTGCCTTTACTGCTGCGGTCAATGATGTTCTAGAGAACATCAGAAAGCAGGCTTTGGTAGAACCGACAGCTGCCGATTTTGAAGCTGACATGGGGGAATTAGTGCATGAGGAGGTCGAACTGCAAAGCAAGTATGAAGAGTCGGTCTCGCGCCTAGAAAAAGAGTTGAGTAGTAAGAGGGAGCATGTCAAGAAAATGCGCGACCAACTTGAGGTACAGCGCGTTGCTTGGCTCGACCAAGGGTCTTTAGTCTAAAAATTTTGGCCGAGAGACAATTTGATTAAACCAACGGAGAAACACTAATGAACAAAAATGACTTAAGAAACAACCTGGGCAACGGCCATGCAGTTAATCATGCGTCTTTTGCTAGCGCTGGTGATAGCGATGAACAAGGTGCACGAAAAGCTTATGAAGGATCAAATGGAGGATCAATCAAGTCAGTTGTGATTACATCATCATCATCATCAGTTGATCCAACTGCTTGGGATGAAGATCAAAATCAATTTATCGGGTCTCTCTTTAGTATGTTTTTCGGTACCGCATTGTTCGAACTTCGGTAAGCATAAGCTGAACTAAAGACTCAAACAGCCGCTGCAGGTTTTGTGGTGGCATTTTTTACATGGCCAATGGCGCTGCATCTATGACGGTGCGACGCCTCTGGTTGTTTACTGGAGAAAACAAAATGGAAACTATAATTGTCGTCAAATGTGTTTTGGCATTTGTTGTCGGTGGCTTATTCAGCTTTATAAGCACGAGAAATAAGTCACGATTTGGAATAATAGTCGGTGTGATTATTGCATTGATATGGACGGTTGATACAGGCTCTGTAGTGGGTTTGCAGTTAGCTTTTTGGATGTTTGATTCGGATGGGCTTTACGAAATAAACGAAATCTTGAGTACTTACTCGCGGCAGGCTTGGACATTTTATAGCTTGTGGTCTGGACAGGCGATTACTTTCTGGATTTGGTGCTGGCTCACCCGGAACAAATGATCTGAGATCACAGGGGCATGGACGCCCCCGTGTTTCACTTTGTAGATTAGTGCGTTCACCACAAGTTTTTTGTTTTACTTTTTTCTTTTTTGATTGTTAGTTGACCGGTCTATTATAATTGTCCAAAAAAATGAATCCGATAAACCAGCGCTCTACAAATAGAGCACAGCTCGACAAACCAAAAGAAGGGTGAGAGGAATTCCCCCCACCCTAGTTAGAGTGCGCCAGAGGCTAAATGTCTTGACTGACTTGGCGAAAATCTATGCAGCTAGATCTTACTAGTGTTTCCAGCTTACTTCTGCCGCCAAAAGACTCGCGCACCATCAAAGTAAATTGAACCAATTGTTTTTTTGACGATGGTGACAGTGGGCTTGATGCCCGGAACAAATCGTTGCCAGAAGTGCTCGTAGCCTTGGCCTGTGCCAATGCGATTGAGTTTAACGCTGGTGTCGGGTAGAAGCTTCAGTAGAGCGCCTTTGTGCCTGGTGTAGTAAGCGCGGCAGTCTTCCGGATGCTGGTCAAAGTGTTCTTCGTTCCAGTTGGTTTCAACTAGTAAATTAGCTTGGCCTGCAGGTTCTAGATTGAGTGAGGCGGTATTGTCATCGAGGCGCTCACCGTATTTGAATCTGATTAAAACTGCCTCTGTGTCTGAGTTGTCTTGCTCTAACTGCATCTGTCCGTTCTCGCTGATGAGAACTGCGTCTAACAGTCTGCCGCAAGAAAAACGATTGGGGCTGGTTATTAAGGCATCAGTGAGATTGAATCTCAATTCTTCTCTATCGCTTTGCTGATCAGCTGATTGCTTTGGCAGTGAGACGTAAGGACGGCCACTGGCAGGCATTTCAATGGCAATACCGACAATGATTTGGTCGGGGGTAACATCATAGAGTTCCAATCTGGTCTCCTGTTTGTGTTTGTTGAAGGATAGTCTGAAGTGGTTATTCGCTCTATTTTTTCAGCAGACCATCTTGTTCGACCCGAATTGGCTTGCCCATATTGGCTTCAGCCTCTAACAGCATCAAGTCGACGGGGTCTAGAGTCTCTGTGCTCACTGCTGTGACTTTGACGCTGCTTTGCTGTACCAGATTGCGGAGAATCCTGGCCAGCGATTGTGCCAGTGCCACTTCCCCCACTGCTGATAGCGCTCCTCCAGCTTGGACATTGACAGACTGCACCCTGCCATTTGTATTGCTGTCATTTACTAAGAAAATTCGTTTCTCTTCAATGGTGGTGCCCAGTACCTGGTCAACCATTTCTCTGGCCGTTGCCTCAGTAATTGATGCATCGCCGCCCCTGATCTGGCCGATCAATGATTGGGTAACTGCTTCAATTTTGCTGTCTGTGAACATCAGTTCGGGATGACCTTGGCCGATCAGTACGCTTTCTTTGGCTTGGGTTACGGCATTTTCTAGCGCCAGCATCAGGGCCTTAATGGCCGGTTGGTCACTGTGCCAAGTTGCCAGTTCGGTGGTGATTTGGCTCAATTGTTGCTCAAGAGCCTGCAAGTCACCTGCACTTGTAGCGGCGACTAAAGGTGCCTTGCTTTTGTGGTTGTCCATCAGCCCTGAGAATCTTTGGTATTGCTCAATCACCAGGTTGAAAGTCTCATCTGCTACGTCATAGTGTTCAGCGGCGATCATGGCCAAGCAGTCTTTCGCTAGAGTTCGAGCGGCATTGGATGAGAACAGTGCGGCGGCCAGCCATGACAAGCTTTCGTCGTCCGGTTCACCGCTTAGATCTGTGAATAGCCGTTGGAAGAGTTCTATCATTGTGATTTGCTCTTGTAAATCTCTTTGGAAGCGGCTTGCATTGGTGCTGGTGATGGTGTCTCTTTTGTTTTGGTTCATTAGTGTGCTCGGTTGGTTTGAATTGAGTTGCTTTTAAGTTGCTGTGGTGGCGACAGTCTGGGTGAAGACTCTTTCTATTTGGTACAGACCTGCCCCGTGTTTTTTGTTGGTGCGCTATTGTGGTGGTAGCCTGAAAACTCTAACCAGCACGCGAAAATGATAATTCCAAACCAAATCAAATATGGAATTGCCGTGTCGAAGAAGAACTTTTTAAACGCTTTCATTGTGCATGTTCAGGTCGTTGCGAACTACCAATTGCTTCTTTATTTTTGCTGACATATATCTTCCTTCAGCTAATGAGCACATCGGCTTCCCTGCCTGATGTGCTGTTGGTTTTCAGTTACGGTTTACTGGCTTTTTTCGCCGTGAAATTGTCCTTCTTCAGTTGAGCCTTTCAGTGCAGCCGTAGACGAGGTGCCACCGGTGATGGTCATCAACAAGTTGTCGAACCAGCCGGCGCCAACTTCGGCCTGGTGTTTAACTGCGGTATAACCTTGGTTGACCATGGCAAATTCTTCTTCTTGCAAACGCACATAGGCAGGCATGCCTTCGGCAGCGTATTCGCTGGCCAATTTGAACATGCTCAGGTTGATTGAGTGCCAGCCAGCCAAGGTAATGAAGTCGAACAAGTAGCCCATTTTGCCTAACTCATCCATGAAAGTGGCAATGGTGCCGTCGTCCAAATAATCCTTCCAGTGAAAGGACGGAGAGCAGTTATAGGCTAAGATTTTGCCGGGGAACTGCGCATGAATGGCTTCTGCGAAGCGCTTCGCTTCTGCTAAGTTAGGGCGAGAACATTCGTACCAGATTACGTCAGCATAGGGGGCATAGGCCAAGCCGCGAGCGATCACCGATTCGATGCCGCCTTTGACGCGGAAGTATCCTTCGGTGGTGCGTTCGCCTTTTAGGACTACATCGCTTTCTACCATTTGACCACTAGTCGCATCTTTAACCATACCTCTGGCAGTGCGTTCACCGCTTAAGAAGGCGTGGTCACGAGGGTCGATATCAGAGGTTAGTAAGGTGGCGTCAAGGGCATCGGTGCGAGCAATGATGATTGTCGGAACATCCAAGACATCGGCGGCCATGCGAGCAGAAGCAAGAGTATTGATGAATTGGGAAGTTGGCACCAGCACTTTACCGCCCATGTGACCGCATTTTTTCTCAGCTGCTAGTTGGTCTTCAAAGTGCACACCAGAGGCCCCAGCTTCGATCATCATTTTCATTAGTTCGTAGGCTTGCAGTGGGCCACCAAAACCGGCTTCAGCATCGGCGACGATGGGCAAATAAGCATCGGCACCAGATTTGCCTTCTAGTTTCAAGATCTGGTCATGGCGAGCCAGGGCATTGTTTAAGCGACGCACTACAGCTGGCACGCTGTTGGATGGGTAGAGACTTTGGTCAGGATATGTGTGACCTGCTAAGTTGGCGTCAGCAGCTACTTGCCAGCCGCTCAAGTAGATTGCTTTTAAACCTGCTTTGGCCATTTGTACAGCCTGCGAGCCGTTTAATGCACCAAGAGCAATAACTTGCTCTCCATTTCTCAGCATGTTCCACAATTTGTTTGCACCATGACGAGCAATGGTGCAATCAGCATTTACGGTTGGCCGCAAGCGCATCACATCTTCATCTGAGTATGGTCGTTGAATACCCTCCCAGCGGCGGGCCATGGCATTTTGAGGAATGCAACCACCGAATGTGATTGTT
>JAUPUU010000174.1 GCA_030917395.1 Cyanobacteriota bacterium erpe_2018_sw_21hr_WHONDRS-SW48-000092_B_bin.40 | reverse complement strand
GGTTTGATAGCCTGGCCCCAACGACTTAAAATACCTAACTATCTCGCTATCCAATCTAATTGAGATTGTCTGTTTTCCAGTGCCATAACCGATAGAAGCCTCCGCAATTTCCTTGTCAGTGGATTCAAATTCGTCAATCCCAGCAGGCTCAATACCCTTGCCTTGCTTTTCTTTTAGTTTTTTCCAATTGGTTGCCACTAGCCCTTCCTCTGTTTGCCACCAAACCGCCCATCATAGGCTTTGCGAGTTTTCTCGAAAACGTCCTTTAAGTCAGCAAAATCTATCTCATGGTTCAGAATATTCAGTTCATTCTTGTCTAAATCCCAATCAAATTCCAATTTAGCTCCCAAAATCGCTGTATATACAATTGTATATACAAGAACGGCTATTGTCAACCTTTGCTACAATCGAAAATAACTCCCCCTCAGCCCGAAAAGCTTGAACAAAAAACAAACTATTTTGACTGTTGTGGTGCTCTTAGTCAGCGCAACAGTCTTGCTATGGGCCGGTCTACACTGGGCCTATAATGAAGCATTTGGAAGCAATGATGCGCCATTTGGTTATATCGACAAGACTGGTGCTCAAGTAATTGATCGAGGAAACAATCGCCCCCTGACTCCTGATACTGAAAAAGGACCATTTTCAGAAGGGTTAGCTGTGATTTCGATTACCTCAATGGATACCCGTAAGGGGCCATACTTTTCTTACATCAACAAGAGTGGAAAAATAATTGAAACTGTCGATAAGTTCGTAAGCGCCAGGCCGTTTTCTGAGGGGCTGGCTGCTGTTCAAATAGATCCACACAATTGCTGGGCCTTTGTAGACACTTCAGGAAAGCTTGCAATCCAGCCAACTTACTTGTCTGTTCAGGACTTTTCAGAAGGCCTAGCTGGCGTAGAGAAAGGCAATCTAAAATGGCAGTTTATCAAGAAAGATGGCAGCCTTGCTTTCAATAAGGTTTTTGATGGAGTGACACCATTTTCGCAAGGGCGCTCTTCTGTGCGCATTGGAGGAAAATGGGGATTGATAGATTTAGCGGGCAATCAAATACTCGAACCGACCTATCAAAACTATATTCATCCGTATTCTGACGGCGCTGCCGCTGTCGAAATACCTGACTCTAGCCAAGTCGACTATCTTGACCTCAACGGCAAGGTAATTCTATCGGTGCAAAGATCGTACCCAAGCTCTGAGAAAATACAAGGTGTAGGGCCTGATCCTGCCAGGGAAAAGGCAATTGACACTGAGGTTCACTGTGATGATCCGATTAGTGGTTTCCCGCTGCCAAATGTTGATGCGTCAGAAGGTCTGGTTGTTTTTGAAGATAAAGGAAAATTCGGATACAAAGATCTCGCAGGACATACAGTAATTGTGCCTAAGTATGATTATTGCTGGCAGTTTTCCGAAGGCCTCGCTCTTGTTCTGAATCGTTCCGCGGCTCACGGCCTGGGATACATCGATCGCAACGGGCAGCAAGTTGTCGCTTGCAGTTTCTCGCGAGCCTTTCCATTTTCGGAAGGGCTTGCTGCTGTAGCTTTTACCAAAAACGGTGCCTCACTCTACATAAACAAACAAGGTCAAGATATCTTTCACAAGAACCCATTTGGCGGCGGTCTCTATGGTACACCTTTAGCGGATGCTCGCGCATTTCGCGAGTGGCTCCAGACTGATTTTATTGTGAGCTTCTTAAAAACGAAGCAATCTGGTACTGAACCCAAAAACAAATCATTCATGGAAGCACAACCATTTCACGAAGGGCTTGCACGAGTGGGCAAGCAGTTTATCTGGATTTAGCGCAGGTGGTCTTTGAACTCAAAGGCACAGCTCGCCAATGGGCGAATCATGCCTCCAGCGCCATGAGATATTGATACAAGAAGAACATTTTCGGCAATGAAACGCGCATTCTCAGGCTCGTAATTTATATCAAACCGATGAAAAAACATGCGTGCATCAACAATTCCGAAAGAGAACGATCTAAAATACAAGGACTACGATGGTCTGAACTTAATACAGCTGTTCATAATGTGATTTACAAACTAAGTTGGCACACTAAGTCAAAACAAGGAAAATTATTCCTGTTCATCATAGGCACTCATCTCTGCCTAACAGTTACTCTGTTCGAACGCCCTGAGACAAGTTTGTGTTTTGCCCATGAAGGGAAGAGTCAAAGCGCCAGTGCCGATAACAACCTCAGCAATCAACTAAAGTGCCAGCCTGCTGACAAACAGAGATTCACGAGAGCAAGGAAAACACTCTCCAATCTCGTCATTCATCCGTGCTCCGACAAAGATGCACTTGTAGATAAGCTCATCAAAATCAGCAACCGAAACAACAATATCGACGTTTCCAACAAATTTGTATCTGCAATTAAAACCGGCGTCAGCGCTTATCCACAAGCAATCCTTAACCACCTTATCAACAACAAATACGAGGTGCATCTAGGCAATCTTGTGACCACTTGCTTGCCAACCTTAACAGGAAAACACCCCAAGGGCTACTTATCAGAAGAGGCCACCTACGATACGGCCGGTGCAGTTTTTGACCGTAGAAAAAAATGGATAATTATAGGCGAATACAGTTATCGAGGGAAAGACCTCATACCAACACCAGATTATGAACACACCGTGCAGCACGAAATCGGTCACGCTCTCGATACACTTTTGGGCTATCCTTCTCACTCGGTTGAGTTTATCGAAAGCTATCAAAACGATCGTAAACTCATACCCGCCAAGAGGAAACAACATCTGAGGTATTTTTTACAGGGTGGCGACAGTGGACCACAAGAAACGTTCTCGGAGCTTTCAGCAGCTAAATACGGAGATCCACTGGACAGGTGGACCTTTCATCTATCTACGGCATTTCCCCGCTGCTCAGCACTTTTAGAAAAACTACTTCCAGAAAGCGAGACGAAAGAGCAGATAGAGCAGATAGAGCAGAACGTGCCTAAGCCTGCGCAAAGTCTGTGATACTTGAAAATGCCAGGTTCCGACTAGACGTGATTTCAACCTTAATCCCAAGAAAAGACAAGATTTTAAATTTCGACAAAATTCCTTTCTTAGACTAGCCTTAGTAGTGACAGAATCCACCTCTTCTCTCTACGATAGAATTGCAGCGATGATCTATCGCGACTTCTCAGTATGCCCTTGCCATAGCAATTCAATAGCGACCGCATCTGCCGGAGAGTAGCCGATAGCCAAAACGGGCTGTGCAAGAAGAGCCAAACAGCCCAGTACAACTATAAATGTGGCGGCAATCTTCACAGACAATCTACTCTCATAATTCTCGGATTCACTGCATGCACTATACTGGCAACATGAATCAACCAACCACCGAAAATTCATTGCTGTTGGCAGTACAGGCATGCGCTGGGGCTTAGTCATGCGAAATAAACTAAAGCGGTCACTTTGCTTGAGCCTAAGCTGTTGCGGCTTAATGGCTCTACTTTGCGGATGTAGCGGATACACACCACAAGACCGAGTCGCTACTTGGGACGAATCAATAACCTTCTTCGAGAAAAACAAAAAAAACTTTGAGGAGCTTCGTGACCAACTACTTGCCGACAAAGAAAGCAGATTTATAGTTTACGACACAGGCGCTTGCACGACACTAAGCGAAGGCGGACCAATGCCGTCAAAAGAACATCTGAAGGAATACGTGGCACGCTTAAACAAGCTTGGATTACCTAGTGCTTGCAAAACATACGTAGACGACCCGAAGTATCCGATAGTTAGCTTTGGGCTTAGCGCTACAGGTCTTGTGGGCAACGGCCCCAGCGTAGAACTGTCATTTACAAAAGGAAAGCCTGGCATTACTCGCGGAAGACTCGTGAAAATTGAAAAAACTGGCTGGTACCTAGATACTGACCAGTACGATGAAAACTGGAAGCGTTATCAAAAGGATTAACGACTATCTAGCACAGCCCAATTAACGCTCGCGCCACTGCGCAAATTCGAGAGAGCGATGCCGGGAAAGCGCAGAAGTGGATGCTTCTGTACTTGAACCTTTGCCAATCGCCAATCATCAGGGTTGACTCTTTCTGCCACCAAAACAGTAAAGCCGTTATCTAGTTCGAAAACTGCGCCACCATTAATGATGGCAGCCTTACAACGTTGATAGATCGACTCGCCAAGAGAATGACTTTCACATATTGAATGTAAATCTTCAAAGACCGGAATTTCCAATTCTTTAGTCAAATCAAATACCTCACGTCGATAGACATGATCAACGACAATTAGAACTGAGCCCAACGACAATTAGAATTGCGCCCTTTTTGGGGTAGTTAATTGATTTTGCTGGCGTCAATTAGAATCGATCTTAACGACAATTAGAATTGCAGGTTGACAACCTCGCAAAGAGTCACCAGTTCAGGATGACGTACTTTTAGTACGTCAGGATACTTGGCTGGGGATTGTCAGATGACTTGCACTAAAGAACAGATCCGCAAACTTATGAGATATCGCAAGACATGCTCACTTGAAATTGCGGCTTCTAAAGCAGGCATGTCAGAAAACACGGCCAGGCGATATTTCAAACAAGGAGGTGCAGCATTGATCAGTAAAGATCGCGACTACCGCACAAGGCGAGATCCGTTTGCTGGAGTCTGGGATCAACTTCAGGAAATGCTCACTCGTGATGAAGGACTTGAAGCAAAGACTCTTATGCATTGGCTTTTGGAAAACTATCCTGGTCAATTCCGATCGACCCATTTACGAACTTTACAGCGTCGAGTTTGTCATTGGCGAGCAATGCACGGTTCAGGGAAAGAGATTTTCTTTCCTCAGACAATTCAACCGGGAAGGCAGAGCCAAAGCGATTACACGTGGTGCAATGAATTGAACATCACGATTGCTGGTGAGCCATTTGAGCATCTGCTGTTTCACTTTATGCTGCCCTATTCTAGATGGGAAACAGCATCAATTGCATTTACAGAAAGCTTTCAGTCTTTGACTGAAGGTTATGCTGCGGCAGTCAAAGAGCTAGGTGGCGTTGCCCCAGAGCATCGCACTGACAATTTGGCAGCAGCGGTGCCGATCGGGCAGCACAAGTTATTTCAGAAGCGCTGGAAAGACTTTCTAGGTCACTTTGGTGTCAAGCCGACATCAAACAATCCGTATCAGAGCAATGAAAATGGCTCGGTCGAGAAGTCGAACGATCTGCTGAAGCGAGCCTTGGACCAACGTCTCAGACTAAGAGGCAGTCGTGATTTCGCAAGCAGAACAGCCTACGAAGAGTTCATTCAAGCAGTCGTCTATCGGCGCAACAGAGAGCGAAAACTGAGATTGGCAGAAGAGTTGCGACTACTCAAAGAGCTACCACGACGTGACTGGAGCGCACCGCAAGAGATATTTGTTAGTGTTCGTCCGTGGAGCACGGTATCGATTTTACGAAGTCTCTATTCTGTGCCAAGCAGGCTAGTAGGGACTAAACTTCGAGCGCTGGTTTACGCTGACAAAGTCGAGTTGTACTTTGGCAAAAACCTAGTGCAAGAGATGAAACGAGTTAAACCAGGAGAGTTGGCGATCAATTATCGACATCTAATCGGGCACTTACTGCGCAAACCAGGAGCTTTCAAAAACTATCAATATCGAGACGAATTATTCCCAACAGCAATTTTTAGAAAAGTCTTTGACCAGTTGGAAGCCGCCGGCCACAGTGACAAAGAGTATTTGAAAATCCTTCACGCTGCAGCCATGGACGGGGAACAGCGAGTAGAAACGGCTCTCACACTCTTGCTGGAACTAGGCTACTTACCAACAGAAGAAAGAGTAAAAGAGCTTTTAGTGACAAAACAGACGGTACCGGATGTCGCTGTGAACATGCCCGCGCTGTCAATTTATGACGGCCTTCTTGGCAGTTACTTGGAGGAGGCGTCGCGATGACTGACAAAGTAAATCGGCAAGAGCAGCTTGAAGGAATGCTGCTGGGCTTTCATCTTCAAGCGTT
>JAUPUU010000173.1 GCA_030917395.1 Cyanobacteriota bacterium erpe_2018_sw_21hr_WHONDRS-SW48-000092_B_bin.40 | reverse complement strand
GTAATCAACTCTGGTAAGCCCAAGCTCGGTATTGTCGAAATTGTTCGCCGGGGTGATGGCTCCGTGCGTTGGTTGCATACAGACAAAATGCCTTATCGCGATGAAAATGGAGTGATTCAAGGCATCATTGCTTTTTGTTCTGACGTTACTCAATTGAAAGGCGCAGAAGATGAATTGAAGGCCGCTCAGGCCGATCTTGAACATAAGGTAATTGAACGCACCAAAGAGCTGAATGAAGCCAATATTTATTTCAACTTGTCCCATGACTTGTTCTGTATTGCCTCTGAAGATGGTTACTTTAAGCGCATCAATTCAGCCTGGAGTGAAAAGCTGGGTTACAGCGTTGAAGAATTGATGGGCCGCCCCTTTAGTGAGTTCATTCACCCTGATGATTTAGAGAAGACTGGTGAGAAGCGCCAAGACTTACTTGAGGGAACCAGTGTTGTAAATTTTGAGAACCGGTATGTTCGTAAAGATGGCTCAATTTGCTGGCTGCTTTGGAGTGCCACTCCGGTGCATAACGGCCTTATTTATGCGGTTGCCTACGACATAACTGATCGAAAAGCAGCTGAACTAGAGCTTCTTGATATAAACGTTGCCATGAAGAATGCTGTGGAAGGTATCGCTAAAATCGATAGTGATAACCGCTATCTCTCTGTCAACAAGTCTTATGCTGATTTGTATGGTTATGCCGTGGAAGAGTTGATTCTAGCTTCGGCTGAAGATTGTATCTATGGCGAAGACCATGGCAAATGGCAGCGCTGCTACAAGGCCATGTTGGAGACAGGAAAGGCCGAAGTCGAACTATTAGGGTTGCGTAAAGACGGAACGTTGTTTCACCAGCAGCTCACCATGGTGCGAGTTACTGAGCTAAACGATAAGTTCACAGGCTACTATGTCTTCAATAAAGATATTACTGCCCGTAAAGAAGTAGAAGCCTCTCTGCAGCAGAGTGAGGCTCGTTTCAATCAGTTAGCCTCTCATGTGCCTGGTGGCATTTATCAATATTTGCACCGCCGCGATGGTACTTTCTGTTTCCCCTATGTCAGTGAAAGCTGTCGAAATATTCTCGAAGTCGAGCCCGAAGCAATGGTGGCCGACCCTACTCTGGCTTTCTCTCGTCTTCATCCTGATGACTTGCCTGGTATGTGGCAAGCTATTGCTGAAGCTTATGTCGGACCCACTGTGTTTGAGTGGGAGGGGCGTCTTGTCACCCAAGCTGGTGGCATCAAGTGGATTAGATGTACCTCGTCGCCCGAGGTGCTAGAGAATGGTGATGTAATTTTCAACGGTTTAATTACCGATATCAATGAAAAGAAACAGGCCGATGAAGAGATTCGCAAGCTCAATCTCGATCTGCAAGAACGGGTAGATAGGCTGGCTTTGGTCAACCAAGAACTGGAGAGTTTGACGCAGAAATTAGAGCTAGCCTGCGATGCTGCCTTGGAGGCCTCGAAGCTTAAAAGTGAGTTCGTGGCTAATATTTCGCACGAAATCCGCACACCAATTTCAGCTGTAATTGGCATGTCAGAATTGTTGCTTGATACTGTTCTAGACAGTCAGCAAAAACAATTTACCACTATGGTGAAAGACTCGGCTCAATCACTTTTAGCTATTATCAATGACATTCTCGACTTTTCAAAGGTAGAAGCTGGGCGGGTTGAACTTGATAATGTCGATTTCAATATTCTCTCTCTTCTAGAAGACTGCGCCGATCTCCTCGGCCCGGCTGCTCGCAAAAAAGACTTAGCGCTGCTTACCTGGGTCGACCCTCGTCTTCCTGCCACTCTATGTGGCGACCCTGTTCGCATCCGCCAGATTTTGCTCAACCTGGCTAGTAACGCCGTTAAGTTTACGAGGAGAGGTGAAGTTGTCTTAAAAGCTGAGCTAGACACCGCTACTCAATCTGAAGTGGGCCTTGTTACCGTTAAGTTTACTGTCACTGATACCGGCATCGGTTTATCACAGTCTACTCGCAAGCGATTGTTCAGCCCGTTTGTGCAGGCCGATGGCTCAACTACACGAAAATATGGTGGCACCGGTTTGGGTCTTTCGATTAGTAAGCTATTAGTAGAAATGATGTCTGGCACTATCGATTTCACTAGTGAAGCTGATAAGGGCTCATCTTTTTGGTTTGCTATTCCCATTGGGCTGGCTCAAGATAGGGCTACTTTGCAGCAAATCTTGACACCGCGGGCACAGCTTGTTCGTGGCCTTCAGTCGCTTAACTCTTCTGATAATTCGGCTAGTGAGCAAGTCGTCTTTCTTTTCTCTCGTTCGCTAGATGTGCAAGAAATAGTGGCAAGTTATCTGTCTATTTATGGGGTAAAAGTAAAGGTTGTTAATACCCTTGATCGCTTTCTATCTCTGCTCAGCGAAGCTAGTGGGCCAGCGCAAGAAGCTTGCCAGCTGCGAGAAGCTCGACTGCTGATCTATGACATGGCGATGGGCCGGGATTTATCCGATCTTAAGAGTGCGTCTGAGGGGCTCGATATTACTGGTCAGAAAGTAATATCTGGCAATTTTTTGCCGATGTCTTCACCCAACGAAGTTGAGAGTTTTCAACGCTTTGTGAGGGCTATTTCGAGTGCCGATGGCCAGGCCTTGCCTAGTTTGATAGTTCTTGGTGGCAGTGAAATACCAAGTGTTGGAGCATATGCCAGTTCTAGTGCCTACATCGGTCATTTGCAAAAGCCCTTTCGCTTATTTGAATTTTTGAGCGAAGTAGAAAAGTCTTACACTGGCGCTTCTAATCTTCAAGCGGTATTAGCTGCAGTGGCTCCTTCTCGCTCTAGTCTTGCTAGTTCTGCTCTACCGAAGCTGATTCAGTCGAATGTAATTTCGGGGCAGCGAATTTTGATCGCAGAAGATAATACGGTCATGCAAGAGCTAGCTTTGAGACAAGTGCAGCGGCTTGGCCTAGTGGCTGATTTGGTAGCTAACGGTAAGGAAGCCCTGGCTGCTTTTCGTTCGGGCTTGTATTCGTTGATATTGATGGATTGTCAGATGCCTGAAATGGATGGATACGAGGCTACTTTGTCGATCCGCAAAGATGAAGCCGTTCGTGGTGGTCATATTCCGGTTATCGCTATGACTGCATCGGCCATGAAAGGTGATCGTGAGAATTGCATAGCGGCTGGGATGGATGACTATCTGAGTAAGCCGGTGGGCCAAGAACAGCTTTTCCGTTTGCTTGAAAAGTGGTTGCTGCCGCACACTGTTAGTATAGGGGGAGAAATTTCTGGCACCCACGTGTCCGAACTCAACTTACCTACTGAAAAACCCTTAGAAGAAATTCCAATAAATTGTGAGGAATTGGCTGCACTCTATGGCCTTGGGGACCTAAAGCGCTTGATTAATAGCTTTAGTGCTGAGTGCGAGGAGTTGTTGAGCAGTATTCGCCTGGCAGTAGCAGGCGGAAATGAGTCAGAAACGATTCGACTGGCCCATCAGCTCAAAGGCTTGGCGGTTGTCATGACTGCCGATGGTCTTTCTCGCTCAGCTTTGGCCCTCGAAACTTCCGCCAAAAGAGGCGAGGTAGACCAGTTACCGGCCCTTACTGAAAAGTTAGCGCAAGAACTGTCCACTGTATTGGCATATATCGAGAGTCGTAAAAGTTCACCGATCTTTTCCTGACACTTGTAACTGACCTTTATATTCAAAGGCCTTATAATTACCTGGTCTTTTCTATTTTGTTGTTGACGTTACCAAATTGCTGAGAGCATTTTTAGTTTTAGTTGTATTAGCCGTTTTGCTTGCAGGTGGAGGCTATTTTGTCGCACAGCGCAGCCTGCCTGTGCTTGATGGCATTGTCAGTTTCCCTGAGTTAGGTAGGGGAGCTTCAGTTAAATTTGACGAGAGAGCGGTTCCGTATATCGAAGCGGCCTCTGATCTTGACCTCTATCGCATACAGGGTTATGTCACGGCCCAAGATCGTCTCTTCCAGATGGATATGATGAGACGCACCGCGGCTGGCGAATTGTCTGAAGTTTTTGGTTCGCAGTCTTTGCCTCACGATAAGCTGGTGCGTACCATCGGTATTAATAGAGCGGCAGCTGCTGAACTTAAAGGTCTGTCGAAAGACGTTTCGGCGGCACTTGATGCCTATACACAAGGCGTTAATGCTTATATCAATTCATCAAAAGATCGTTTGTCACTAGAGTTTCTACTGCTCGGATATAAGCCTAAAGCCTGGACTGCGCAGAATTCGTTAGCAATTCTCAAATACAATCAGTATTGTCTTGATGAGTCGTGGCGGCTAGATGACCTGCGGCAAAGAATCATCGATAAGGCCGGAAATAAAATAGCTTCTAAAATATTCGATCGTATTTTTGAAGCACCACCAGCGGTGACAAGTCTTCCTCCTCTGTCACCTCCGCCGACTGCCGCTCAAGTGTCGCTGGCTAGCGCACTTTCGCCCGCTCCGGGCTGGGGCTCGAATGGCTGGGTGGTTTCCTCTGCCATGACTGAGAGCAAGGGCGCTTATCTGGCATTAGATCGACACTTCGCTTTCACTCAGCCCTGCGATTGGTATTTAGTATCGTTGAAGAGTCCATCATTGCATTTGGCTGGTGCTGCCATGCCGGGTGTGCCAGGAATCGTCAATGGGCGCAATGATCGTATTGCCTTTGGTTTGACTTCGCTTAAAGTGGATGTACAAGATCTATTCCTCGAGCAGTTCTCTCCGCAATTTCCTGGTAAGTATAAAACCCCCACTGGCTGGGCTAATGCTAAAGAAATCGTAGAAGAAATTCCCGTGCGATTCTCTAGTTCTTTGGTGCTTACTTCTAATTTGCTGCACAAAGTTCTCGAAACCAGGCATGGTCCTGTTTTGATAAAAAATGATCAAAACGCTGTGGCGCTTTCTTGGGTAGGCCTCAATCAGCCAGAGAAAACCACTAGTTGCGCTGAAGCGCTTTATCGCCTCAATCATGCCACTAACTGGGCTCAGTTTCAGGGCGGCCTTGAGCATTATGCTGGCTCCCCATTTACTTTCTTGTTTGCTGATAAAGATGGACATATTGGCTATCAGCAAGCCGGTTCTATTCCTGAACGGGCCACTGCCGGTAAATCTAGTAAATATGAGTCTTGCTTGCTCAACCCGGGTTGGGTCGGTGCTGGTGATTGGATTGGCAATGTTCCATTTAAAGATATGGAGCAAGTTTTTAACCCGGCTGAAGGCTACTACGTTGCCAATTTCCGCCAGAGTCGCAGTGAGATGCCTCTCAATCTCAATGTCTATCGCGCTCAGCGGGTGCTCAATGTTCTCTCTTCTTACAAAAAGAGTGGCCAGAAACCGGGCCTTCCTGAAATGGCCTTGTTGCAAGGCGATCAACTTGCCCCCTTAGCCCCTCTAGTTAAACGTACTCTAGTTGAGGCCATCGGCAAGACCGATTCAATCGACGCCTTCCAGCTTAGTGCCCTAGATGCCATTGAGAAATGGGATGGTGTATTGACAGAAAATAGCAGCGGTGCTGCCCTGTATGAGAGCTTTATTCGCACCGTTGTCAGACGCATACTCGAGCCTCGTCTTGGTGCTGCGCTCACCAACGAATATTTAGAGCGTTATCCTGGCTGGTCTCAGGTAGTTGAGCGTATTTTGCTTGAGAAAAATACTGAGTGGTTGCCGGGTGAGGAGCGCACGTACAAAGGCTTTGTCATTACATCGTTTGGTCAAGCTGTAAAAGATGTTCGCCTGCAAACTAAGAGTGATGAGCCGGCTTCATGGAAATGGGGCGACCTTCACAAAGTTGTGTTTGAAAGCGAGCTTTTGCGTGGTGCTCCTGGTCTTGTTCCGCTCTTGGGTGTGCTGAATGGGCCGGCTGTTGCAGTCGGCGGTGATCAAGATACTGTTTCGAGTATGGAGTCTTCATTGCGTCGTGGTCCTGAGCAGTTTGTTTGTCGCAGTGGCCCTACTATGAGAATACTGATTGACCTTTCTGATAGTGAGAAGTTCTATCAGACCCTCACCCTGGGCCAAAGTAGCAATTGGCTTTCTAACACGCGTAATGATCAGCTGCGTTCTTGGCTTACCCTGAAGCCTTTGCCGATTGCCTTCTCTCCTGCTCTTGAAGAGAAAATTTCTCAACATAGGCTACTTTTCACCGATCGCTAATGAGTGAAGTTGATGAGCAAATCTAAGGGTTCCATCGGCTTGATTTTGTTGCTGGCGAGTACTTTCAATCAGGCTGCCCTTGCCCAAGTATTTAATGACATTGGTGCACCGCAGAAATTTAAGCGCCCCACTGAAATAAGATTGACTGATGATGTGCCGCAACGCAAACTTGGTCCGCTTACTGTAAAAGATATTTTCCCTGCGATGAACTTGCCTTTTACAGCACCACAACCTCTTTCGCTGGAAGGAATGAAGCTCGTCGATTTAGGGGCGAGAAGCACTAAGATCTTGGGTTTCAATCATTTTGTTGTGTTGCAGGGCACGCCGAGCTTTAGTGGCAGTTCGGCCTTGCTGTATAAAGATAATCGCGAAGACAACCGCAGCAATTTTGTTACGGTTGATCCTTTTGTGCATGCTTATTTTGTTTATTCAAACACAGTGGCCTTGAAGGTAATCAACGACACTCTTTATCCGGAGCTAAATGCCTTGCTGCTGGCTTTAGTCGATTCTTGTGTTAAAGATTATCGGGCTTGTGAAATTGATGAAGTAAAAGATGATATTCAGCGCAATTTAGCTTTCGTCGTTGTTGGTTTGAAACTACTAGATCCCAAAATAGTTTTGCCTGACATGGGCGGTGCCAGCGATCTTGCCCAGGCCGAAATGGCATTGATTGCCAAAGGTAAACGGACACGCTCTGTCATTTTTAATCGCGAGCAAGATTATAGTGCCCTTAACCCAATCGGTTTCTATGCCAGTTCAGAGCGGAGTGCTAATTATTATCGCTCTGCTGCCTGGCTCTCGTACATGTATCTCACGCTGTCAGATGTCACCATCGATTCGCAGACCGGTGGGGGCAATAATTTTCGCCGGGCTTTGTTGCTCTATAGAGCTATTGAATTAGGTCGCAGCAATCGCGGCGCTGCCGCTGCCCGAAGTTCTGTTGCTGCCGCTGGCACAGGTGTCTCGACTGCTAGTTCTGGTGCTAGCTCTGGCGCTGCCATCGGATCTAGTGCTAGCTCTAATGCTAATAATCGGGCGCAGTCTCTAATGCCAAGTTGGCAACGTATTTATGATATTAGTGTGGCCTTAGCTCCAAGTGTTATCACTCGAGAGCAGACTGTCTATCCGCGCGAAATTAAGAGTATGTTTCAGGCGGGCAATCTTG
>JAUPUU010000172.1 GCA_030917395.1 Cyanobacteriota bacterium erpe_2018_sw_21hr_WHONDRS-SW48-000092_B_bin.40 | reverse complement strand
CACCGTTAACCTGAAGTTCAAAATCGAGCCAATAGGCCCTTTCGAATCGAGCCTATTCTAGTCTTATATCAGCGCTTGTATCAGCGAACAGTCCGCGAATTTGAGTTAGAATCCTCACATAACAACATCAGGTAAGAACAGCACAAAGTATTTTCTTAGCCATGAACTACGAAAGCAAAACTTACAAACTCTATTACCAAGATCGATTGATTGGCGAAATTTCCAATATAGACATGGATTGGCCATGGCTCATAGCCGATCTTGCAACAACAGAAGCATTCGAAGAATTTCGCGAGGGTTTTGCCTTTCTCACCAATGAAGACAACGAAGAGAGGTTCAATGGAGAGCTACCGATAGACCTCGACAATTGGTTCATAGCAGACGAGCAAGACAATCGAGCCGAGGTCTATCTAGCAATACACAACGGCGACGAAATCTGGTGGCGCTGGACAGAATAAATTTCCGTTTTGGTACAATAAGTAGTCTTCTTATTACAACGGCGCGCTCCTCACATCAAAACGCAGACAAACAGGCATGAACAGACAATATCACAAGTGGCACAGCTCAAATCTCGGCAGAGAAATGGAATTGCTAGTCTTTGGCGATTCGGGCGCCAGAGTTCTTGTCTTTCCCACATCATGCGGTAGATTCTACGACTGGGAAAATCGCGAGATGATTAAAACTCTCGAGCACCACATCGAGCAAGGCAAGCTTCAAATATTTTGCCTCGATAGCGTAGACACAGAAAGCTGGTGGAACACCCAATTGAGCCCCAGCGAAAAAGGGGCTCGCCATCTCGATTATCACCAGTATGTGATTGATGAAGTTCTGCCATTCACAAAGCAAATGAACAACAACGATTTTGTCATCGCCCTGGGCGCAAGTATGGGCGCCTATCATGCCATGAACATGACGTTTCGCTTTCCCCAAAGCTTCAACAAATGCGTGGCCATGAGCGGACCTTACGACTTCGCACAAATGAGTGCGCCGTATGACATATTCAACTGGATTCACGACTGTGACCACGAAAGCGTTCTCGAATGCAATCCGGTGCCACTAATTAAAGCCGCATCGCAAGAGCATCTCGACAAATTGAAAAAGGTCGAATTGATTTTTCCAATCGGGCAGACAGACCCGCTTCATGATAGCAATGTGATGTTGTCTCAAGCGCTGGCAGAAAGAGATGTGCCACACTCATTCCATCCGTGGGACGGGTTTGCGCATGACTGGCCATACTGGAAAGACATGATATTGATTTATCTTGACGACGCTCAGAAAGAGATTTCATAGTGCCGCCTAGACTAAGAATCAAAATTCTTCCGCAAATAAAGAGAACCTGTTGCTCATAAAAACATGCGCAAAATAATAGTAACCGAATTCATTACCCTCGACGGAGTTATCGAGGCGCCAGGCGGCAATGAAACACCACATCCGCACGCTGGTTGGCAATTCACATACGACTCACCAGAGGCCGGACAGTACAAGATTGATGAGCTCTCGAAGGTGGATGCCTTACTCTTAGGCAAAACCACTTACGAAGGGTTCGCAGATTACTGGCCGGGCCAGGTAGGCAACTTCGCTGCCCCCATTAACAGCTTACCTAAATATGTCGTATCCCGAACCTTGAGAAATGCAGAGTGGAACAACAGTCATATTCTTCGCAACGTAGACACAGAAGTCGCAAATCTAAAGCAGTCAGATGGTGGTGATATCCTCGTCTACGGCAGCGCCACCCTGGTCAAGGCTCTGCTTGATCACGACCTCATCGACGAGTTGCGCCTGATGGTTTACCCTCTGGCAATCGGCGGAGGGCTGAGGCTTTTCGACGAAAATTGCGAATTGAAGAAATTCGCACTCAAACATTCGCGCGCAACTGCCGAAGGCATTCTCATTCTCGAATATCAGGCGACAATTTGACCGGGAATACCTGACGAATAGATACTAGGGGATATTGACCGTGGCGCCATATACGGTGGCATAGAAATAAGGGCAGCGATCAACCACAATTTGATTTGCGAAACTCAACTTAATTTGACGCACACCTCGCAGTGCCATACGAATGTTCATGCAGAGTAAAAAAAAGATATGCGGTGAGGTTTTTGATTCTTACGTAGGCAAAGTGCGAAAAGCAATAAGGCAAGACCAGGGGGAAGAGGAACTAGCATGAATAAGAAAGCAATAGCTGGCACCGCTCTCTGCCGTTATGACGAGAAAGAGCAGTGTTATATCGTTGAGTCACCATTGTTTGATCGAGTGACCGGTGTGGCCGAAACAGCGAGCGAAGCACGAAAGATTTTCAACGAGTTACTAGATGAGACTTATGTTGCTTATCTGGAAGGAAAACTGGTTGGTTCCGATAAACGCGGCCGCCCCGCCAAAGGTAATGTGGAGTTCCACGCGCAAGTGAAACCAGAAGTTAAACAACAGATCACTGAGAGAGCGAAAGCACTAGGTATTTCACAAGGCGAAGTCATAGCCTATCTAGCCGCCGTGGCAGATTTGAAATCAGATTTTGAACGCCAAATTCTGGAACTGACTAAAAAAGTTCAAGATCAAGACGGTCGAGCAGGGCACCAAACCTGTTAACAATGACATTGGTGCCGGACTTGATGCAAACCATTTTACAATTTCACGAAGCCAGCAAAACTATTTGATAGACAGTTTCAGCCTCATCGACCACCATCGCGAGAGCAAAGAGAGTTTTGCAGGAATTAGTCAAAGCTTTGAGCACCGCCAGCGCCACGAAATAAATTTTGCATCTGAGCGGATCGCGGGTGCGAAGATTCCCCTCATAACTCCTTCCGCATCCTCGATAACCCAGTCTTCCCAAAGGTTTAAAGACTCAGGCGGATCTTCGCCATCTACTTTCACGCTCATAATGTAATCGAGCAGTTCTTTATGGTTCGCGGCAGCAGGAGTTAAGGCGAGTCTAGCAAGTGTCTCTGGGCCATCTTGCGCCGGATCTGTAACGATGCCGATAACGTCAGCGCCCCGGTACAGCTTTAACGAATTCATTTGACCTCCACCAGGCTTGTTCTCAATAGGCCTATCTGCCAAAATTTACCACTTTCTCACTTGCACATTGATCTTCCCAGATTGTGATACAGGGAAACCGTTGATTTAAGCGCGCCAATCTTGGTGCGCGATGCGTCAATTGCCATCTTCAAACGGATGGGCGCTGACAAGTTAGTCCATGCTAGTGACTTTTGCTCGAGCAACGCGGCCGTTTTTGAAACTAATATCCAGAATTCCAAATCTCAATCTCCCAGGGGCCACATACGTAAGAGTTACGTCGCCTGGAGGCTCTGAGTTCTCATCTATGTCTCTAGAGTCTTCCTTGCCGAGCATTTGCAAGACCTCAGGCTCTGTCTTTCCTCGCAAACAGCCAGTTTCGATTAAGTTCTGCGCCATGGGCCAACGGTCGCCCAGATCGGCCTTAGACTCCCAGCCCGCCTTCGAAAACGGCACTGATTCTGTCGCCCAATAATAAAATGCAGCAAATAGACAACCATAGATAACAAACACACCTACCGGCACCGCGTATTTTCGAAGCTGGGGTTGGCTGATCTTCACTGAACAATTCCCTTAGGCAAGCAGGTGTTAGTATGTCAATCATAGAACAGGCGAAAGTCCGTGTGGCAAAACAGACTCAATGAGACAATAAGCGAAATGAACAACAAGCCAAGTCGACTTTCCAAAGAACAGGTGATCTGGCTAAACTGCCTGATCTTGGCACTGTTTGTGAGCAAGCTAGGCTTAGGTGGCTACGCCTTTGCAAACGAACAACTAGAGCGTTTTTCAATAGCGCTTTGGGCATTCCTAATTGTCTTTCTTGCAGTTGTTGTTTCTATGGGCCCGAAAAGCATTGTCCGCACGATTAGCCTTATACTGGCGACACCGATTGCAATGTTAGCGGCTTTAGGTGGCTGCGTGGGCGCAGCCTGCTTCGACGAGCATCCAAGCACGACTGCGCTAGTTGGAAGAGCAGACGATGTGACTTTCGAGCTAGTTGAGTCGTATGAAGTAACCTACTACGAGAT
>JAUPUU010000018.1 GCA_030917395.1 Cyanobacteriota bacterium erpe_2018_sw_21hr_WHONDRS-SW48-000092_B_bin.40 | reverse complement strand
TAGCGGTCATCAGGCTGCTTAGCCATCATGCGCTTGACCACGCGATCAAGCACTTCGGGAATTTCAGGGTTGAGACGTTTGGCTGATGGCACCGGTGCATTAGTATGCTTCATTGCCATCTCAATCATTCCCTGGGCGCGGAAAGGTAATTGCCCTGTGCACATTTCAAAGAACAAGATGCCCATCGAATAAATATCAGAGCGGTGGTCTTGTTGTTCGCCGCGACAAAGTTCCGGAGACATATAAGCGGGTGTACCCATGCCCTTAGTGGCTGAGTTGAGATAAACTCGACCAACCAGCAAGCGCGCTAGACCAAAGTCTCCAATCTTCAAATCGCCTTCATTGGTAATAAATATGTTGTCGGCTTTGACGTCCTGGTGAACCACCCCTCTTTTATGGGCGAAAGATAAACCTGAAGCCAATTGCTTCATCCAGTTGAGGCAATGCTCTAAAGGTAGAGGGCCCTGGGCCACCCGGGCTGCCAGGTTGCCGCCAGGCAAATACTCCATGGCCACGAAATGGTGCTCTCGGCTATTGCGAACTTCGGCACCAATATCAAAAACCGTGACGATATTAGGATGGTCGAGTTGGGCCGCGAGCCGGGCTTCTTCTCTAAATACGTCTACATTTTTCTTATCTGCCATTAAACTGGGCAAAAGCATTTTTATGGCAACATCGCGCAAGAGCAGCTCGTCTCGGCAATGATAAACAACGCCCATGCCACCCACGCCAATCTCTTCGAGCACCGAATAGTGGCCGTCTTCGAGTTTATCGCCGCGGGTGAATATTTTCGGGGGCAATAGTCTTCAATCTCCTGGCTGCGTGTTTATTATCTTCTGGTAATCTCGGGGTTGTAAGAAGGCGCTAAAATGACAACGTCAACCTCGGGAACTTACGATGAGCCAACCTGCATTAAACCAGTTTAACAGCACTTGCCCTCCGACCGGTGACCAGTCTTCAAGTAATGAAGTTACTTTTGATGCTTCAGCCAATCTAGTAACTAACTTAGCAGTAACGGCTACGGTAGCTCAAGGGCAATTGGTGCTAGAGCAAGAAGCCCAGGCAATATTGCGGTCTAAATCGCGCCTTGGTCCAAGTTTTGACAAAGCCTTAGAGCTGTTGCTCGGCTGCAGCGGCAAAATTGTGGTTACAGGCATGGGTAAATCGGGTCATATTGGCTGCAAGATTGCTGCGACCTTTGCCTCTACTGGTTCTCCAGCCTTTTTCGTACACCCAGCTGAGCTTCGCCACGGCGACTTTGGCATGCTCGACGAGCGCGATCTTGTTATTGCTCTTTCCAGCTCAGGTGAAACTCAAGAAATTAAATTGGTGCTTGAGCCCATCAAGCGGCTTGGTCTGAAGCTAATTGCCTTAACCGGCAATTTAGAATCCACCCTGGCTAAATATTCCGATGTCACCATTGATGTCTCAGTTGAGAAAGAAGCTTGCCCACTGAACCTGGCACCTACCACGTCAACTACTGTCGCCTTGGCCATGGGTGATGCACTAGCTATGGTGCTGATGTCAGAAAAGGGAATTGAGGCAGAAGATTTTGCCAAGAGCCACCCAGGCGGAAATCTTGGACAGAAGCTCATTACAGTCGAGGGCATCATGCGCTGCGGCTTCGATGTGCCGATTGTTTCACTAGATGCCACTCACGAGATGGTTGTCGAAGAAATTGGCAGAAAGAAACTAGGCTTTACGGCAGTTTGCGAAGACGACGGCAAACTCAGAGGAATTATCACCGACGGCGACTTGCGCCGCTCACTATCGAAGTACCGTGAACAAGTCTTTGATAAGAAAGCTCGCGACCTCATGACCGGTGGGCCCAAAACTATTGCCTCACATTCCCTAGCTGTTGAAGCTCTGCGCATGATGGAGAAGCACTCTATCTCTGACATTTTGATTGTTGACGGCAATATGAGACCGGTTGGCCTAATCGACTTGAAAGACTTGCTTAGGGCTGGAATTATCTAAATAGACGCTGCGGCTTTTCTAAACTCGATTTGCTCGGCTTCGCGGCGGGCTAGGATGGTTTGACTATCGTCACTCAAATTTGCATCGCGGAAGGGCACCTGTGAGCTTTTGCCGAGGCGACGCAACTCTTCACCGGCAATTTCAAAAATGCAGGAATCTGGCATAGAAAGAAGCGCATGCACTAGTTCTTTTTTGCTCGTCTTTATAGCAATGGTGCCGCCGTTTTTGCGGCCAAGACCAGTGGTGCGGAAGACATTAAAGCCCAGTGAAATCAATGCACCGCGAACAGCTGGAGCACTAGCATAGGTAAGAAGCGCACTGTCCTCAGACATTGACTGGAAGTAATGGCGAAAAAGATCGACGCTCCACAGCTCGGGCACTTTCTTGGGCGAAAAAGGATCGTGGTAAATTAAGTCGTAGTTCTTAGACTGGGTAGAAGCGCTCTCAAGCAAGAACTGACGCAGATCGCAGACATTGATTTTAAAATTCAACTCTGCCAGGGTCTGATTTTTCAAAGCAGCAAAGCATGGCTGCGCTAGCACCTCTGGTACTACAGCCAGTACTTCGGGATCTAATTCAACGGCATCGACCTGCAATGAAAACTGCTTTGAGATTGATAGCTGATTTGCTAGTGCCAAACTGTTATAGCCCAGGCCAAAGCAACTATCCAATAGCCTCAACGATCCGCCAGGCCGAGCGAGCTGAAGGAACTGCAGGGCCGGTTCAACATAGTTAGTGACCGCCTCTGTATATGCACCAGCACGGTTGTGATACAACTCATCTAGATTGTTTTCATGGAGTGAAAGCGAGCCATCTTCAGTGGTGGCAAGACTAAAATTAGCCATTTGAATTAAGCTCGAGATTTAGAACTATTTTGCCAATATTCTGATCAGCTTCCATTAGCGTGTGCGCAGCAGCAGCCTCTTCCAGCGGAAAAACCTTTTCAATAATTGGTTTGATTAAGCCACTGACAAAATAGGGCAGAATGTTCGCCTCAAAAGCTCTGGTAACCTTTGCTTTTTCATCATTGCTGCGCGATCGCAATGATGTTCCTCTAACAGTAATGCGCTTTGTCAGAAGGGCTGCCAAATTAAGTTCGCATTTGGCCCCCGCCAATAGACCCACTACCATGATGCGACCGAGGCGGCGCACGCATTTGAGGTCTTCTTCTACATAGTTGCCACCAACTAATTCAAGAACCACGTCAACACCAGAGTTTGATCCAATGGCATTGACTGCATCAGCAAACTGGCCACCTTCAATTGTCAGCACATGATCAAATAGTGCCTTTATTCGCTCAGCTTTAGCCTGCTGCCTTACTGTGCCAATTACTTTGACATTCATAGCTTTGGCGATTTGGGCAGCGGCGATTCCGACCCCACTGGCGGCAGCGCTCACCAGCAAGGTCTCATGGGCCTTAAGCTCTGCCTGTAAGCAAATAGCATCATAGGCCGTGATATAGGCCTCCGGAACGGCCGCAGCCTCAATGTAGGAGAGACTAGCGGGAATATGCATGACTGTAGAGGCCTCAACGGCAATATATTCCTGGTAAGTACCAGCTGGCGCTAAACCGAAGACACGGTCGCCAGCCTTAAAATCGCCTACATTTACATTCGCACCCACAGCCTCCACCACTCCAGCATATTCAAGGCCCAAGACGTCTTGGACTACATCGGCTGGGGCCGGATACTTACCTTTACGCTGCAGGGTATCGGCTCTGTTAATTGCTGTTGCTTTGATCGCCACTAGAATTTGCTCAGCTGAGTAAAGTGGCTTAGAGCGCGTCTGTAATTGCAATACCTCGGGGCCGCCCGCTGCTGTAATGACGATTGATCTCAAGATATTTACCTTCCACTTACAAGTTCGAATACTGAACATAACAATAGGGGTTTATTGTCTCAATAAAGGTCGACAAGTGGTGGTCTGCACTTGTATTCTTATTGGGTTATGAAGATGAAGTTGTTTGATATTGTGAAATCGCAGCGCGATACGTTTGACCCTGATGAGCGCTTAGAGCTTGACCCTGAGCATATTCACAGCAAGGCCAAAAAAGATGTCTGGGACAAGCTGGGAGCAGTGGCTCCCATCATCTCAGGGGCACTCATATTCGTAATGGGCGGCTGGTTTACCTATACCTACAACCAGCAACAGCTGCGCCTGCAAGAAATTCAAACCATTGAGAAATTTATCCCACACCTGATGGGCAACGACCAAAGCAAACGGGCTGCTATTCTTGCCATTTCATCGCTAACCAATGCCGAATTAGCTACCAAGTTCGCCCAGATTTTCTCAAGCCCTGGAACAGTTTCGGCCCTGCAGTCACTGGCCGAAAACGGCAACGAAAAAGACAAAAATATCGCTACAGACGCGCTGGCTAGGGCTCTAGAGAACCTTGCTGCTCGCGAAAGTCGGTTGAATGAGATAGAGACAGCATTTCACAAAGCTGCTACCGATAGCACGGCTCATCCAGCCAAAAGTGATAATCCTCTGGACCAGATCGAGGAGGCCCAAAAGCTTGAGCGCCTGGCCATTACCTTGCGTGAGCGTGGTCACCTGGGTGCCTCAGAGTCGCTCTTGAAGCAAGCTATAAATGTTCGACTGCGCGCCACTGGCGACAGCAGAGACGTTGTCAACACGCTCAAGAAGCTTTCTGAAGTGCAATTAGCTCAAGGTAACAGCGTCGAAGCAGAAGAGACAAATAAGAAAGCAACAACGCTGGAAAGCAAGTTAAACCCTCAGCCGGTTGCTCCTCCGCCAGCGGCAAAACCATTGGAAGAAGCGCCTAAGACAGAGAAACCATCCACTCCCGCCGCTGAATCGACCGAAAAAGTTGCTGTGCCAGCCAGCGAAGTAAAGACCGAAGTAGAATCCAACTAAATTTAGTCGGTGATATATTCGCCCCAGTACTCTGTGCGCTCTTTCCAGTCACAGCCAGCATTGCCGCATATTAGTGTGACTTTTGAGCCCTTAGTTTCAAGATTCGAATCACC
>JAUPUU010000171.1 GCA_030917395.1 Cyanobacteriota bacterium erpe_2018_sw_21hr_WHONDRS-SW48-000092_B_bin.40 | reverse complement strand
TCAGTTCATAAGATGGGAGCGGGCTGCAAAGGCAACCCAAAATTTCAAATGAGCCGTCAATGGGGCGATTGCTGACAACTTGGGCCGGTTCTGACGACAATCAAGAGACACTACCGGTAGTGGCTTGACAGAACTACTACTTTTCAACCATTCGCAATAAAGCTAATCCACATCTAGTGGTCAGACGAGAAACAAAGAGAAGAATCCCCGCGCCCTTCATCCAGCCCAGCAGCTAAAACGCGCTTCCTGAGCCATTCTAGAATCAATGAAACATAATCAATATTATCGGAGACCAAAATCAACTCGCTGGTGCCACCAGCTTGATCAACTTTTCCGAGGCAATCGGGCTAACATAGAGAACATCGGCACCATTGCTTGAAAGCAACAGTGCAGACTGGTTGCCTAACTTGCCGATGCTCGCAACCTGACCATTCTCAAGAGTAATTTGACGCATACTGGTTTTGCGTAGTGAAAGCAAACCAGTTGGTGCCTGATAGCAATCAATACAATCAGTCGAAGAACCATCGCTGCTATTGAAACACATACGCACAAGAGTCTTGCCATCACTGGTTTTGACAATATCAGAACCATACAAACCATAATTGGCTAGCTTGATCTTTTGCACCGCAAATCCAACTTTAGCAGCCAAATCAGAAGCATCTTTCTTGCCCACATAATCAACCACAAAGCTTGGATCTTCAGGGCCTGATGAATGATGACCAATGCTAGCTACTAAGCTCTCAGCGACAATTGCATTTTGACTTTGAACTGGCCGCACTCCGCTGCCAGCGAAATAAGGAGAAGTTAGCGCTAGAGAAACAAGAAGCACAGTGGCTGCCGCACCAATAAAAAAAGTGGTCATGTACTTCACTTTACTGGCTTGTTGATCGCTGTGCAGAGCAGAAATAATGCGCTTTTCAAAATCATCACTAGGTTTTTGCTGAGCCAGAATGCCGACAATACCAGCCCTGACAGAAAGTATTTGCTCCCACTCACTCTGACATTGATTACACTTACTAATATGGCCAGCCACCATAGCAGCAGACTCATTTGCAAGTTCATTATCACTAGCTGGCCCTAACAGCTCTCGGGCTTGTTCACAGTTCATTTGGGCCTCTCTTTGATTGTTCTTTCTTGCTAGCTTTATCAGGCTTTGTATTAGTAGGCTCGTCAGAGTTGCTACCCGTCATCAAGTCGAAAAGGGCCTTGCGTGCCCGCGACAGACGAGACATAACCGTGCCGACAGGAACACTTAAGTAATCGGCAATATCTTTGTAAGACATATCGCTCACTTCTCGCAAAAGCAAAGGAGCAGCGAAATGCTCGGGTAAATTGGCAATTCCAGTAGCTAGTAGTTCATATTCAATTTTGCGCGACGCCACTAGATCCGGTGTCTCCCTGCTATCAACCAGAAGGTTTTCTAAATCGTCGTCTTCTTCAATGGCTTTATACTGAGGGCCAGCAGAAGCTTGCCGCACAATATCTTTGATGGCATTGCCGAGAATGGCATACAGCCATGCTTTTTCATTGCTGCCCTGCTTAAAGCTACTGAACGAACGAAAAGCCCTGACGAATGTGGTTTGCACGACATCCTCAGCCTCTTCATGCTTGCGCAAGCGCATAAAAGCATAGTTATAAAATTCGCGCGAATAGGCCCTTACCCAGCCTTCCACCGTCTTTTTCTTAAAAGCATTTTCTTGAAAAAACATAGCTATTACAGATGACGGCGAGGAACATGGCAGCCCTGACCAGGATGCTTGGCAAAGTAATCTTGATGATAGCTCTCCGCAGTATAGAAAGTCTGTAAGGGCTCAAAAGAAGTGACGATTTTGCCATCAAACTTGCTTTGCAGAGAGGCAACTGTTTCTTTGGCCTGCTTCAAGTCGGCTTCATCAGCATAGAAAATTGCTGAGCGATACTGGTCACCAATATCTGGACCCTGACGATCTTTAGTAGTGGGGTCATGAATAGAGAGAAACTCTTTAACAAGAGCCTGGTAGCTAATCAGTTTAGGATCAAAAACTACTCTGACAGCCTCGGCATGCTTGGTTGAATGACTGCAAACATCACTATAGGTTGGATCTTTAGTGATACCGCCGGTGTAACCAACCACCGTGCTGCGCACACCCTTAATTTCCTTGAGAGCGTCTTCAACTCCCCAGAAACAGCCTCCGGCAAAATAGGCCACAGACAAGCCTTTAGCCTTCTCTGCTGCATCTTCAATTGCTGAATATTTAGGCAAGTCGAGAGCATCAGCACTTTTATCAGAGGCCGCAGCTCCACCACTTTTACTGGCCGCCGCAGCAGGAACATTGGCTTTAGCATCGAAGGCCAGGGAAGCCGAATTAATGCAATAACGCTTACCACTCGGCCCCGGGCCATCATCAAAAACATGGCCCAAATGAGCGCCACAGGTAGCGCACATCACTTCGTTACGCTCCATACCAAGGCTACGGTCAGAGGCAACAGCTAGGTTGGCGCCTTTGGCTGGATCAGTAAAGCTCGGCCAGCCAGTACCTGAATCAAACTTTTGGGCTGATGAAAACAAAGTGCCACCGCAAGCTGCGCACTGATAATTGCCTTTATCGTGATTGTTCCAGTACTTGCCAGTGAAGGCCATCTCAGTGCCTTTCTCGCGAGCAACGCGATACTGCTCAGGAGTGAGCCTTGCCCGCCATTCCTTATCTGTCAATTTCTTCCATTCAATCTTAGGCTTATCGCTGTCAATGTTTTTGCTCATATCTGTTGGCTTTTGCGAAGCTCCAATTGATGGGGTCGAACAGCCAGATAGACAAATAGTAGTTGCAATGGCCCAAAACATCGTTCTTTTATAGATAGTCATCGATCACCTTTCCAAATTTGTCCTGGCTGGCAGAAGCGCAAACGCGCCGTTAACTCTCTATACTTTGCCGCCCCAGATTTTATTCCATGCAGTTCTGGTGAAGTAAATTCTATTCGATTTAATGGCTTTGCCCCCGGCAAAAAAAATGTTTTGGTTGGCGGGAATAAAATCGCAATTGCATCGGTTTACGAAATATCAATCACTTCACAGGAGATTTTTCGGATGCAAGACAAAACAAAAGCAAAAGTAGCCGCAGCACTAGCAGCAACCCTAGGGCTCGCCATACAGGGTTCAGCCAATGCCGCTCCTAACCAAAGCTTGCGAATCTTGGAAAAACCATCACTTTTAAAAGTAAACCAGGCTGAGACTGCTGAGCAGTTTTTAGCTGACGATAAATCAGACAAGAAAGCCAAAGGCAAAGAAGGCTCTTGCAAGGGCAAAGAAGGTTCCTGTAAGGGCAAAGAAGGTTCCTGTAAGGGCAAAGAGGGCTCCTGCAAAGGCAAAGAAGGTTCCTGTAAGGGCAAAGAGGGCTCATGCAAGGGCAAAGAAGGCTCCTGCAAAGGACACGAAGGCTCTCACTAGACCGGCCATTTTCTCCGCAACTAGGTTCACCGCAAACTGTAGAGGGAAGTTCAAGCTTTAGTGCCTGAACTTCCCTCTGAACAGACAGAAAGTATGAAAGCCTCCACATTGACGACAACTGTAGTGTTAGTCACAGACCACCGCATGAGCTTTAACCTACGGCCTGTTGAAGCGACAAGTTGAGACTTTACTATGCCAAATTGAGAACCCAGGCTAGAATGATAGAAATAGCGTATTTCCCCCACTGTAATTCAGCCTGATTGCACATAGAATGATCTAGTCTGGTTCGAGCAACAAAATCGGCCTCCAAGGAAATCAATGCCCGAAGATTTTCAGCACTCCAAGCAAAATCAACCACTCACCACAGAGCGGCTGATGGCGACTGAAAACAAGGAAGTTGCCCAACTCTCAAATCGATCAGATGAAAGCCTTGCCGACAAGATATTCCGAGAAACTTACCTGATAACCAAGGGAACCGCAATTGGCTTCAGCCAACAAGCAGAACATGCCTGGCAAAACAAAGGCGAAGCAATGGTTAACCTGGGCGTGGGAGTTGCATCCGCGCTTACTCTAACTTACCTATCTCGTGGCAATTCATTGAAATCTGCCATCGGCTGGGGAGCCACAGCTGGACTGACCGCCATTTCTATTAAGGACAGCTTCACTCACCTCAAACCAGCCTATGATGCCGTTGTAGACACGTATAACTCCCCGGCAAATTTCGAGAGCAACTTGAACAAATTCAGCCGTTCTGGCGGAGCATTCGTCTTTGATACAACCGTGTATGGAGCCCTGGGCGGGATGGGCGGGTCCCTCATTGGCCGAAAAGTATTCGCTCCAAACAAGCCATCGCCTCTTCCGGAAGTTCCTTCAGCGTTAGCAATAAACGAACTTGGAGCAAAAAGAACGCACCTCTCAGCACCGACAACGCTAGCAGAAGTTAAAACTGCTACTTCAGCGATTGAGGCTAATATTCCTGAGTTAAAACTGACTACCGCCAGAGATTTGATGGCTCCTTTAAACGTTTCGTCAAAGAGTTCAGATGACATCGGTCGTCTTATGTCAAATTTCGCCGAAACTCCATTCACGCTGAAAGGTCAGCGTTTCGCCTCAGTTGAAGGCTTCTACCAATCTCTGAAATTTACAGATGCTGAAATGCGCTCGCGCGTAGCAAACATGTCTGGACCAATCGCAAAATCATTCGGTCGCAAAGGCACAGCAGAAGCCGCCACATTTGAAGGAAACACCTTCCCCTTCGGTAGCGCACAACATCACGACTTAATAAAAGACGCCCTGCGAGCAAAACTTGAACAACACCCACAAATTGCCGCTGAGTTTATATCCACACACCCGCGCCCCATCGTACATGACACGGGTCGACGCGCAACAACTAAGACTAGTTTTTCAGAAGCAACCTTCACGCGCATACTCAGCGAACTGAGAGATGAACTAATCTCAAAGCCAAAGTTCTGAGCCTTTCGCCTGGCAAAGCAATCCCGGCTGGCCGCCACCTTGTTAAAGCAGGTTGGTCAAAGTGCCCCATTCAACTATAGCAAATAGTATGTATAAAGAAAAACAAAACGGTCTAAGATAGGCCACTCCCTAAGGAGAAGCTTTTTCTTAGACCGCTTTGCTGCAGAAGGTTAATCACCGTAGGTGCTACCTTTCTACTCAGATGCATTGCCGCTGTTTGCCATCTGAATGGCGAACTCCTCGCGCATTTCGCCGATGATTTGGCAAAACACTTCCACCGGAAACGCACTCTTGCGAGCAGGCCTGCCAGTGTCGTGGATGATCGGACGAGGGCGAGTGGCGACGAACGCCTTGGTGATTTCAGGGTGCTGTTCCATCTTGCAACGGATAGCTTCCTTCATCACTGCATGGTGCTCAGGCGAGCCCATCATGAACGTCTGTCCATCGAAAGTCGTCTGCTTCGTTTTGGCCTTCTTTCCGGCTGAACGAGCATAGACTCCGTGCATGGCGGCGATCTTGATGCGTTTCTCCTCCTCGGGAAACTTGATTCCCTGGTAAAAGCCTTCGACAGATGCGTATTCGCGTCCGCGGAAGACAAACGGCGTGTGCGCGAAATTGGACATTTGACGTCCAACTTCTTCGTCCGAGCAAGACGCGCAGTTGATTGGCATTGCTTCGTTACTCATGACATGGTCTCCTTTCATCGGTTTGTGGTCGCAAACTGTTCCCACATGGGAGCAGTTAGTTGACCGGTTTGATTGATGTTGTTTAGCTTTAGACTTGGTTGATTGCCTGGGGTTGAAAAAGAAATAGATAACCAACCTTTGCAAAGCTGCCGCGCGCTTGTCAACCGCAATTGCGGCCCAGCCTGCATTTGTGCCGCTTGACCTGATTTATTTGCGCGAAAAGTGCACGATTAATCAACAAACTGTCTAGCGAAGCCTCGCTAATACCGAGTTAATCTAGCCGCTTCGATACCGCCCTAACGGGGAATAAGTACGTTACAGGAGAGGTTTGTGAAGTGGATGGCGCAGGTAAAAACGGAGCAAATTCAGAGTCGCTGACGTCTACGATCGGCGAATTTTTCCACGCGGCAGCCTACTCTGCTGTAGAGTCTCCAGTCAACGCCGTTGGCAAGCTGACAGAAGAAGTAACGGGCGTGAGACTGCTACCGCACCTAAATGTTATCGGCGCACCTGAGCACGCTCAGTTTGGATCCGCCCATTGGCATGCCCAACAAATTGGTGGCGCCGTTGGATCAATCGTGCCATTTTTAGCGACCCGCAGTGTTCTAAAGTCGGCCGGCCTCGCCAGGTCAGTTGAGCCAGGCTTCCAGTTAGCCAGCACACTAAACCTGGGCGGAAAGTCGATGCTAATCGCCGAGAACGCTATCGCCGGTGCAGCGTTTTCTGGTCTCTTTCAAGATGCTCAAGGCACCGGTCTCGATTACTGGAAGTCAAAAGCAACGAATATGAGTGTCGGTGCCATATCATTTGGGGCCTTATCAGGTTTTAGTACAGCCCTAAAAGGCAACGGACTACTGCAGCATTTCATTGCCGGTTCCGCCGCAGGCTCAATCGCAGCAGACTCTCGCTCACTGCTTGAGGGCCGGGGGCTCGCCACCGCTAGTGAGCGCTTTGAATCAGCATACTCTTTCGGCTTTACTGGCGTAGCTCTAAAAAGTGTCGATAACTATATGACAAAATCTCGCACCCAATCTGTACAAGAAGCTTTAGGCAAAATTTCTGACCCCCAAGTAAAAGAACTGCATGACTTGGCTACCTACTCAAAAGCCTTTGAAGGTTTTGGAGGAAGAGTGAAAAAACAAGTAGGAGCAGGAGCAGACTCAATTTCTCTTGAAATGACTAACGGCAATATCTTAAAGATTACTACTCGCTCACTGCCCAAAGAAATAGGGTCTCGTGGCTTTGATCACTCAGTGCTCGAGCAAGGAACGCGCACCGCTGACGGTATCGCTGTTAATTATTTTGTGCAACCAAAAGCGAGACCAGCCAAGCCTGGAGATCTTGATGCCCTCAACCAAACGGTGCGAGAGAAGGGCTACATATTTAAAGATCCAGCCCTCGATCAGATCGGTCGGCACAATGGCTCTCCTGTGCTACTCGATCCATTTGCGGTAGTTAAAGACAAGCCCTAGTCAAAGCATCACAAAAAGCATGCTCTTCTCCAAGCCTAACGGCCTGGCAAACCGACTCTTCTGGCAAACTCACTAATGAATTTGAGATTGTTATTGGGACCGCCGTAGGGCATTAACAAATTGGCTGAGACAACACTACCCTTAAGGGCGGTCTTTTTACCAGCGACTCGCTCTATCTGTTCTAGCGAAAACAGAGTGCTCATAGGGTTGTTAGGCTGTTGTACAAATTGGTAGAAACCAAGATATTGATTAGGCGATAATGCGGTCGGGTTGACAGTACCTAAACCAGCATATCGACTATCGGTCAAGTGCAAGTCCCAAGGATTAGTATCTGTTTGATAACGGCCGAGCGTGCCGACAACAACTTTGCCACCTGAATCTTTAAGCACTTGGGCATTGCTATTTACGACACCCGCGGCCTGCCTTCCACTGTACGAATAGTCATCGATGTAGACCACAACTTTCCCATCAGCAGCACCAGGGCCACGACTACGCAAATCAGCCAGGGTAATGTAGTTATCCTTAGTCAAACCATTTACTTTAGCGTAAAGATGATTGACCAAATATTCACTACCGTTGTTTTCTATACCAGTAACAATGAGAATATCCTTCGCTGTTTTACCGGCAGGCAGCTCTTTCAGAACCATTTCGTGCAAATCGCGCATTTGCCCCATCATGGTCGAATAAGACTGATACTGCAAGCCATCTCGCAAAATGTGGGCAGCCACCGCCTGCCTCTCAGCATCCATACCACCGAGGAAACTATGAATCTGTTCTCTTGTTACAAGTGGGCTAGTAAATTCTTGATACAGCGACTCTATTTGATGTCTCTCTGAAATAGCATCGGGCTGGCCTTCACTCGCTGCGGCCCTTAACCTCCTTCCACCAGTCTCGACCATGGGAGAATCGTACACCGAGGCATTACTGTTAAACTCAGCAGCCCTGGCTCTAACATCACCCTGAAGCACTCGCCGAGCTAATTCTTGGTCAGTCAAATTCTCAGCACCAGGCAACTTTCTAGCTTCAGCTATCAACCCTTGTAGTTTTGCTTGCACCAACTCTGGACCAGCAAATTTCGAGGCACCAAAGTCATAAAGATTAAGACCTTTGTTGAAACCACCCAAGTCAGCCACAATAAGATTCTGTACCTTAGCTAAAGCCTCTTTCTGAGCGGGAGTGGCCTGAGCTAAATCATCGAAAATCAAAGCATTCTTTGGTACCTTACCGTTCTCCGCCATGGCCTTCAGTGCAGCAGCATCTAGTTCGACAATGTCGACCTTGGTGTGACCAGCGTTCTTCTTCAAAATATGGGCGAGAGCATTGCCTGAGGTATCACCAGATAAAACGAATACTTTCAGTGGGTCTTCCTTCAAACCAGGCATCTCGTTTATCTTTTTAGTCAAGGCTTCCATCTGTAAATCAAGCTTACGGCTATGCATATTGGGCGCACTTTGCTCGAGAAACTCAAGCGCTAACTTGCGATCAGCGTCGGACATGCCGGCAAAAGTCGTCTTGAACTGTTCCAAAGAAATCGGGGCATCAACAAACTTTCTTTCAATCTCCGCCGAAAATTGAGAGATGCGAGATGGTTCAAATTTAGTTGGTAGAGCATCTCCAACGTCAGCCCCGGACCTAAGAACAACCGGATTGTCAACCGGCCGAGCGGGCGGTACAGCGTCATTTGCCAACATCGTTACTGTCTGCGGTTCAAAATGAGGTTGCACAAGATGACCCTCGGGCAGGCCAACGGAGCTATGTGTAGCCAGAGCTGCAGTAAGATTAATAGCGTTGAGTTCACGGGGCAAGGACGACCGAATAGCGCTCCAGCTCTTAGAAGCAGCCACAAACCCTGGTGCCAAGACAAACGCACCAGCGGCGCCACCAAAGGCTCCAAAGGCAGTGGAGGTGCCAGCAATTTTCAAGAACTGCTCAAAGTCTTTAGCTTCAGCACCAGCACGAATCGAACCCGAAAGACCACTACCTGCCATTCCGGCCAGAGTATTAGCTGGGGTACTCAAGACAATTTGCTTCAGCATGGTTCGGCTCTGCTCTTCTACAGCTTCACCCAGACTTTTTTTGAGCAAAGCCGTTACAGCTTTTTCATCGCCCTCTTTGGCAATTTGCTTAGCCAGAGAAGTGATAGCCTCATCGGTGATCTTCCCTCCCTGAGTCAGGCCTTGCTTCACTAACTGCTCAGCGCCTTCTTGCAAAGTCTTTTCAGACCCCTCTTTCAGAAGAGACTTGCCACCGGTCGCAAGGACTTTCTGAGCAGCAGACTTGGCCGCTGATGCGCCTAAAAACGTAGTAAAGCCATCAGCAAAGCCGGTTGCTCCATCCAGCCAGACCTGACTACTGCCGGCATCATAGTCTCCACCCATAAGCACGGCCTTGGTGCCGACCTTAAACACAGCAGCACCAGCACCGGTGTAAGCCAGCAGAGACAGGCTCACACCGCCAGTAAAGAAAGCCCCACCAACAGCCACAGCGGCGACAGTAGTATCAACAACAGCGTCCGCCAAAGCTTCTTTTGACGCAGAGTGCATATCTACTAATTTATAAACGTTGTTTACGTGATCTCTGACTTTCGCAGGATCTTCCACCATGGACTTAGCTAGTTGATTGATCTCATTGTCGAGTTGATAACCAGTTCCGTCCCACGCTCTATCGACAAAGGCACTACCTATGCCTGATCTTGTCTCAGCAGCCTCGTTTAGAGAATACAAGAACTCGCCGCGGGCATCACGTCCAGCAACTTGTCGCATTGCCTGGCGCTGATCTTTGCCACCAAGCTCTGATACCAGATCGGCCGAAAGTTCGCTACCATACTTACGAGCATACTCATTTCTAAGATTCTGCAGTCGCCCTTGAATTATGCTGTCAATTTCCTGCTCTGACTTACCTTCTTGCCTTAGCTGGGAGCGATCATTGAGCTGCCCTAAGGTCGCCTTAATTTCATCTTCGCTGGTACCAAGTCCTAGCTGATATGACCGCAACTTATCTTCTGGCCGCAGTTCACCTTGCTGCATTGAAGCCAGTGCGACCTGGCGCTCATCAGCACTCAAAAATCCCAAAACGCGATCTTGAAAAGCTCTATCAGAAAGTATACGCTGCTTGTCGCTGTCGCTAACCCGCTGTAAGTCTCTGTAGGCGCCCTGCTCATCGTCATTGAATAGACCGCGACTCAAATCTAGGCGCAATTCAGCAGACAATTGACCTGTTTCTATCAAGGGCTTGGCATACTTTTCATAATCCGACCGACCAAGAGCACGTCCAGCTGCATCTTTGAACTCAGCAGCATAAGCCCTGTCAGTATCAGTTTTCGGATTGTTTATTCTCTCTCGCAGAGTCGGATCTTTGACAAAGGCTTGCTCTATGTCTCGAATCACTTGAGCATCATCTGAAAATGTATTTGAGGCATGCACATTAAGCTTCTGCACAACACTCATTTCTGGTTTCTCACCGCGCTTCACTTGCTCGAGCAAGCCAAAAGCTACCTTTTGTTCACTCGAATCGAGACTGTCTTTCAGCCTGGCGTCGAGAGCAGCAACAAAATTCTTCGCCTCAACATCGGTGCTAGCACTATCACTGCCTTTGCGATAAAGCTCACGTTCCTTGTCAGTCATATTCTCGATGGCACGATACATCTGACTTTCGTCGTTGTTATACCAACGACGATTATCTTCGATGGCATCTAGCAATGGCCTGCGATTTTGTTGACTAGCTTCAAACGACTCCGCTTTGATCTTACCGTCAATGATTTCCATGGTGCGCTTGCGTTCGTCATCAGACAAATAAGTCTTCAACACAGTATCAATTTTGTCCCGTTGACCTGGATCACTTTTAAGCCTTTGCCAGTCTTCCTTGGTCATGGTTTCGACAGTATCAATAACATCGTGCATGCTCGAATCATAAATACTGCCGCGATGATCAGCCAGACGAGCGACAATTGATCCACCTTTCTGAGCGATCATGTCTTCCCATTTTGCCAATTCATTAATCTGTGAATCACCAGAGAACCAATGACCTGCTGCGGTCTTCAAGGCTTCACTTGTTTTCGTATAGTAGTCTAGCGCCCTTTTCTTTTGTTCTTCTGTTACTGACTGATCAACAGTTTCATTTCTAGCGATCTTTCGGCCCAGAGCATAAGACTGCCTTTCAGAATCAGACATGGCCTCCAATGAATGTTCTATTGCCTGCTCATTATCGCCAAGCCAACTAGTGTTGTCGGAAACCTGCGAACCGACTGAAAGCTTGCCATGCTCAGCATAGTCTTGCACATGGCGAAATTCGGTGTCAGTGACATTGCCAGTCAAACCAAAAGTGAGAGCATGATACCAATGACCCTCAAAATTTTCCTTCATCAGCTTCTGGCCCTCTCCAGAAGCGAAATACTCTCTAACTTCTTTCGGAGCGCGCCGCATCGACTCTTGAAACATCTCGGCATTACCTGAGGTTGCGGCTCTCACGGCAAGCATTTTTGTATCTTCAGCAGTGCGCTGATCAGCCCCTTTCAAGTAAATTGCAGCAGCGGCCTTAGTATCGGCAGAGAGATTGGTATCATTTTTAATGGCATCAGAAAGAGACTGACCATAGCGTCTTCTGTACTCAGCATCAGTCTTGGCGATGTCCGCCGCGCTCATGGTCTCCAGAGTATTGCGAACCACCTTTTCCAATTCACCGCTAGAGCGCCCCGTCCACTCGCTTCGCTCGGTCAGAGCGACCCTAATGGTTCCTGCATCATCAGAACCGTCGGGTCGCTTAAGCAGAGAATTAGCTTTTTCAAGATCTGAACCTTTCATTTCATCTTGAAACTCGGCTTCTAGCGTGTGGCCATATATTTTCCCGTATTTTTTATTCCATATCTCAGTGATCAGCTGCCGTTCCGCTAGTGTTTTATTCTCTAAAGTCGCATAAATTGTCTTCTCATCAGTGCCAATACCAGTGCCACCATTGCACGCATACTCAATCGCATCAGCAGCCACTTCCATGGCCTTGTAATTAACGTCCTGCCTGGAGCCATCAGGCTTGCGCCATTGCCTATTACCGGCAGAATCTTCATGGTAGTATGTACCATCTTTATCAAGCCTTACTTTGCCTTGCCATGGAGCACCATTGGTCAAGTTCCGCCAATTAGTACCATCAGTGGTAACCCAAGTATCGGCGCCCTCAGTTTGCTTTACGATCTCTCCCGAAGTGTTTCGCTCGTAAGTTCGTTTTACACCTTTGGCATCAACAGTCTCAATAATCTGCTGATCTTTATTCTCGAGCCTAGTAGCGCCGGACTGTTCACGATAGAGAGTATTGCCATCCAACTGCTTAGTTACAACAGCATTATTCTCAACGTAGCTATAGTTTCCATCACTAGAGACCCAAACATTGCCTTTCCACTTTTCCCCTTTGTTTGACGTCCAGTTATCGCCATCTATACTTGACCAAGTTTTACCGTCCGGCTCTTTGATTTCTGACATCTTGCCATTGGCGCCGTATTTAAACTCACGAGTTTGACCATCAATGCTCTTTGTAGTAACAACTCGTCCTTGAGCATCAAAAGTTACTTGACCGTTATCTTTGTTCGTCAGCTCAAAACCTTTTGGTTGGCCATTTTCGCCATAGTCATAGCGAATTTTTGAGCCATCCTGACTTGAGGCCGCAACGATACGCATATCTTTGTCGATAGTCAAGCCACGCCCATCGGTTAGGCTTAGTTTTCTTGACCCAGTAGCTAAGTCTTTCTCTTCATAGGTCCCATCCGGCCGCAGTGACACAGACAGGTTCAAGTTGGCGCTGCTACCAGCCCTTGTCCACGTGGTTCCGTCAGTAGTACTAATTCTGCCACCATTACTATCGCTCACAACAGATAGCTTGCCATCAGTACCGTATTCAAAATTACGCCAGGCATGATTGGCATCTTCGACCCGAGTTATTCTGTTGCTAGCATCAACGTTTAATTGCGAGCCGTCTGGCTTATAGACAACCTTCGAGCCGTTCTCAGAAACTTTGCGAATTAGTCCTTCGTCAACTACATCAACACGTCCAGTCCATGATTCTTTGGTTTTGTCGTTAGTCCAGTGAAGGCCATCCCTGGAGCTAGATACTACGCCCGCATCATTGATTTTATTTATAGTTCCCTGGCTATCGTACTCAAATTTGCGCACCTTGCCATGGGAGTCTCTGGTTTCAGTGACCTGACCAAGGGCATTTTTTACCACAACAGAACCATCATCGTAGGTCCGTTCTAAGTGAGAGTTATTGCCTTGCTTCACTTCATTCCAGCCATCAGTTCGCTTAGCAACTTCTACGCCGTTTTGTCGCTTCTCGTGCACCGTACCATCGCGATCAACAGAAATTTCAAGCGGAACAGCTCTGTCAGCTCCAGCCTTGGTCCAGCTTCGTCCATCCTTAGTCGTCAAAGATTCTCCAGCAGAATCTTTAATGGCATTCAACTTGCCCTGAGCATCATATTCAAACCGTTTCTCTGAACCATCTTTGAGTTTGACTGAGCTAACTCTGCCTTCAATATCGGCAGTAACAGTGGAACCGTCAATTTTAAATGTTGTGGTTTCACCCCTAGCATTTTTAACTGTTTGTGAGCCGTCTTGAGCAATAGTCAACTCACCCGAACGAGCCTGATTGGCACCTTGTTTTTTCCAATCTCTGCCATTAGCGCTGAGCCACAAAGAACCGTCAGGCTCAACCACAGCATCAAGCTTACCGTCAGACGAATAACCATAACCGCGCCTGACACCAGCAGCATCGACAGAAGCAGTGACACGATGCTTATCATCAAAGAGCAGCTGTGAACCATCGCTATTGGCGCGAATACGCTCATGGCCATTGACATCAAAAGTGCTTACACTACGATCAGCATTGCGCTTGACCTGCTGCCCATCAGGCATCACGAAAGTGTAAGTACCGTCTTTATCGACCTTAATGTCTTTTACTGCAACTTTTTCACCGCTACCATTTAGAACCATCGACTTACCATCAGGACTGCGAGTCCAAACGGTACCATCGCTTTCAGCGATACGGCTTATAAGGCCTTTGCTGTCTCTCTCGGCAGTAACTGAATAGCCGTTGTCTCTTTTGATGGTCTCGCTAGAAGGTCCCTTAGTGCTTGCAGACTCCGCCAGCTGCTCGAGCAAAGCTTTGCCGTCAGGCAAGTAGCGAGCAGCTACAGTAGCATCAGGCTTAATCTTCGGCGTCACCTCAAGAGCAGCTACTGCCTCCTTCGCAGCCGCATTACTGGGAGTTTCCACCCGGTCAGCGGTCTCATTCTTGTTCTTGTCAGCCGCTTCTAGAGGTTTAGTCATTAGTTTTAAATACGATAGTAATTAAATGAGAGCTCTGCTTAGTTATTATTCCCCCAGACAAATAAAGCATGCACAGCATAAATTTTGCTTCTGGGCAGGATAGAATTCAGCAAGTGTGCAGGTTAGTTGGAAATACACGAAATCATTGAAAATTCGACGCTTGAAGATCCGAATTAATCAGAAGTCTATAAACCAGATCAAAAACTACTCAGCCCCCACCTGCATCAGGAATCTCACAAAAAACCGGTATTCAAAATGGCTCTGAAACTCATTTGGCCTATAATTGTTGTCGCTGTTATTGCCTATCAACAACCAGCAGTGGTAGTGAGCAGTTACATTGACGACGACAATCCGGCCTTTGCCCGATTGCCCATCTACCCGCTGATTCTAGAAGGCAAATTTGAGCAAGCCATAAGCTGGCTCGACCGCTCTATCGCCAAAGAACCTAAAAATATTACCTACCTGGAGTGCCGAGCCCAGTGCTTTCACGCTCTCAAAAAATACCCCCAAGCAATTAAAGACTTTACTGGCTGCATCGCTCTCTCTCAAAATAACCTTTACCTACACTACGATCGCGGTCAGGCCTACTCCGATATGGGAAGTTTTGACAAGGCCCTGGAAGATTACGAGCGGGTGATTCAACTGGCTGGCACAGACAAAGCGCAGCTGAAGCGCTTCTACCGGCTCAAAGTCAATGCTCTAGAACACCTCAATCGCACTGCCGACGCCGAGATCTGGTGCTCAAAAATACTGGCAATAGACAGCAGCAACTTTGAAATTCTCTCTAAACGAGCTGGTCTGAGGCGAAAGCTCGGCCGCACAAAAGAGGCCATCGCTGATTACACTTCGGTGCTCAAATCGGTGCCCGATGACGCCACTATGCTCAAGCAAAGAGGAGACACTTACTGCGAGGCGCAAGAGTGGAAGAAGGCAATTGCTGACTACTCAGCCGCCATAGTGGAAGAACCTGAGTTGGCAGCCTCGATTTATGGGCCTCGGGGCAAAGCCTATTTGAAAATCGGCGACAGCGCGAAAGCCAACGCCGACCTGGAAAGGGCAAAAAAGTCAAAGCAGTGAGCTAGCCGTGCACAACTGCGCGAAGCCTTCATTGCAAGGATTTTATTTAGATAGCGTTGTTTCTTTCCCGCGCGTACGCGTAGGTTAAAGACCTCATTTCTTCCACACACAAACAGAATAATCTTAAAGAGCCAAAGAACCACCGACTAACCGATAGCCCCCTATGCGCACTAGAGTGTCCCTCAGAAAGACAGATCGTCAAGGACCGTCACAGCTCTAGCTTCCTATCTCATCAACGCTTAGCATCAATGGAGCCTCCTATGGCCGATATCCACACTGCAACACTGGAATATGAGCGCTGGTTCAGCAAGCACACAAAAATCGTGCAAGCCGATCTCGACCAGAAGCACAAGCTCATGCGCACCAGCCCTTTCATTTTGCTTCGAGGAACTTTCTACCGCTGGGCCGAACTCTTTCCGGCAGCACTGCCCGAGTTGATGAAAGCCCCGATTGTTCTCTCCGCCGGCGACCTCCACATCGAAAACTTCGGCACCTGGCGCGACGCCGAAGGCAGGCTCAACTGGGGTGTCAACGACTTCGATGAAGCCCATCCGCTGCCCTTTACCAACGACCTTGTCAGGCTGGCTACCTCGGCGGCATTTGCCATCGAAGACGGCAAGCTCTCCCTCAGCCTCAAGGCCGCCTGCGACATCATCACGAACGCCTACCGCGAAGCTCTGGTACGCCAAGGGCGCCCCTTTGTCCTGGCAGAAAAGAACCGCGACCTGGGCAAGATGGCGCGCAACCGCCTGAAAGACCCCCGCGACTTCTTCGAAAAACTCGACAGCCAAGCCAAGACTTCAAGCCCAGTGCCTGCTGTCGTGGTCAAACTGATCGATCAGGCCCTGCCGCGCAATGCCTCCAAGCCTGTCTACTTTCAGCGCCAAGCTGGAGTTGGCAGCCTGGGCCGGCAGCGCTATCTGGCAATCTGCGACCTGGGTGGCAGCAGAATCGTCCGTGAAGCCAAGGTGATGCTGCCGTCGGCCTGGACTTTCGTTCATCCCGAGGAAGGCCAAGAGCCGACCATCTACCTCAACGAACTGTCGGAAAAGTGCCTGCGCTCTCACGACCCCTTCTTGCGGGTCGACAACGGCTGGGTGATTCGTCGCCTTGCTCCTGATTGCGCCCGCATCGAGCTGAACGAACTGCCCGATCAACGCGACGAACGCGCTTTGCTTGAGGCCATGGGCGCCGAAGCTGCCAACCTGCACCTGGGCACACCCAAGGCGCGGATGGCAATCATCCGTTTTCTCGACAAGAACAGCAACTGGCTTCAGCCAGCGGCCAAGACAATGGTGCGCCTGACCAAGCAAGACTTCCGCGACTGGCGCGCCGGTCCGCAAGAATAGAGCTAAATTCGCAAGAATAGAGCTCTATTCGCAAGAATAAAGCTAAATACACAAGAATAAGGCTGAATACGCTCTAGAGAGTCGTTACTCGAGAAGCAGCAAGGTGGGCTTAGCACCCCACTTTGCTGTTTTTTTAGCCATTGCTACGCTTCTATATAGTAATAGCAAAGGCAAAAAAAGATGATATGAGGGCGGCCCAGCGGCAAAGCTGCAGTTGTATCAGAGGCTATTGGTAAACCAAAGCTGGGCAGGTAGCAAATAATTCAAAAGGGCCGCAGGCCCGACGCACTCTACC
>JAUPUU010000170.1 GCA_030917395.1 Cyanobacteriota bacterium erpe_2018_sw_21hr_WHONDRS-SW48-000092_B_bin.40 | reverse complement strand
GAATTGATAGAAGAAGCTCTGGCTAAAGCTGGCGTACCAGCTAGTCTGGCAAATATCAGTGCGGTCAATCTAATTGTGCAGAGGGAGAGTAGTTGGAACCCTAACATCGTGAACACTTGGGATTCCAATGCCCGTAAAGGTACGCCTTCAAAAGGGTTGATGCAGACTATTGGGCCGACTTTCAATTCTTACTCAATACCCGGACACAAAAATATCTTCAACCCAGTTGATAACATGATTGCCGGAATTCGCTACTCTGTCAGCCGTTATGGCTCATTGCAAAACGTTCCAGGAGTGCGAGCTGTCGCTCGCGGTGGTGCCTATCGGGGTTACTAGAGCTGTTAGCAACTCGGCAACAAGTTTGTTCTATCTTGTTTCTTGCATCCCCCAGAGAGGAAAACTGACTATGTTTGAGTCTGCTATGCGCAACGATCGCAGTCCTAAATTATTATCGGGTCAATATTTAGGTCGCGCAGAAAGCTCTGCTAACTTTACGCGATTTATTGAACTGCTCTTTCAAGGTGATCTCCAGCCGCTTGAGAAGTTGATTGTGTCGATGGGAGATCGTGATGATAGCTTACTGGAAATTGTCAATGAAGTAAGCAAGCGCCATGATAGCCCTGAGTTTAGATGCTATGCCCGCAAGTTAACCTGGAAGGAGGGCACCATTGCTAAATCAGCAGTTGTAATCGAGTTCAGGCTTCCACGCGCTCGTCGATCGTTGTATCTGTCGAGTTCACCGAAATTACGCAGCCAGGTTTGCGAGCATCTTCTCGATTCGACAACCAGAAATACATCTGAATCACCTGCAATTATGATGCGTCAAGTGGGCCGAATAGCGGCTATTCCACGGGGGTGTACCCCGCCACCTTTGTTTAGTGTCGCTTAGAAAACTGTTTTAAAATCTATTGGGGAATAGTAAAGAAAAAGATAGTGCCTTCACTGGCAGTGCTATGTACCCAGATTTGACCACCATGGGCTGCTACAATTTCTTTGCATATAAATAGACCCAAGCCTGTTCCTGCTTGCTTTTTAGTGTCTGACTTTTGATCTGCCTGTTCAAAGCGTAGAAAGATTTTTTCTTGCATGTCTTCTGGAATGAGCTTGCCTTTGTTTTGGACAAAGAATTCCAAGCACTTCCCTTCTGCGCTTTGGCTACTTGCCTTAATTTGACAGCCGACGGCTATGGCTGCTCCGTTGTCGGAGAACTTGATGGCATTGGCAATTAGATTGGTGAGTACTCTCAAAAGTCTGTCAAAATCAGCAACGATTTTCGTGTCCGTCGTGGATACCGTTTTTATTTCGCAGCCCTTTGCTGCAGCCATTTCTCTGAGTAGAACAATTGACTGATTAACTAGATCGGTTGGATTTAATTCTGCTTTTCGTAAAACAATACTGCCAGATTGCAAATTTTCAATATCGATTAGCTCGCTCAATAGGGCAATTAGTCGCTGGGAGGCTTGATTGGCACCGGCTAGGCGTTCTCGTCCTTGATCTGTTAAGTGGTTAGTTTCTTGCTCTAACAATTGCGCTACAACCGTCTTAAATTCGATTAGTGGCTTGCGCAGTCGATCTTCCAGCAATTCGGTGAAGATTTTCTTTTCGTTACTGGCCTGATTGAGTGTTCTAGACATTTTGTGAAAGCGGAGATCTAGAGCTGTTAATTCGTCGTTGCCGCCGATTGGTGCAAGCAGAGACTTTTGCTGGCTGATGCGCAGTACGTTTTTGCAGATTGCATCAAGGCGCTGGCTAATATCGCGATTGAAGAAATATGCCGTGCTCAGTGCATTAAGAATGGTTAGAGCTGTGCCAATTGCCACTAAGGCAAAAATTGTTTCTACTGAATAGAGAGAATGGTCCCAACTCCGGCTGCTGCTGCTTTCCATCTCTGAAATAGCGGAGGCCTCGGCTAGCATAATGTCTGTGGCCGCGTTAAGGCGACGGCGCATGCCTTCTTTATCTAGCCCGCCGATTTGCCGATTTGGGCGAGTAACCTCAGCTGAGTATTGTGTGAATTCTTGAATCAGAGCGCGTATTGCCGCGTCAATACGATTGGTGTGAGCGCACAATACTTCGTCTCCTTCGGCAGCCTCGTTGAGCTTGGTCGCCACTTCTTTGAGATTGGCGATTGACTCAAAGGCGCGCTTTGCGCCCTCGGGATTGTCAGCCAGGTTAACGTAGACGCAGGCTTGCCCGCATCGCAGCAGTGCTTTCGGTGTTAGTGCCGAAAGACGAGCCACTTCGTGGATTTTTGCTTCGTGCAAATAGTTGTTTCGTTGTTCAAGCAGAATGGTCACTAGAATAGAGATAGATACTATTTGAATCACCAGCGGTACGCACAGTGCAAGAAATCCTTTTTGTTCAAGGTTAAGCTGCCTCATTGCTCTACCACGCTTTGGTTGAGTTTGAATTTGATTACAAGGCTGTGCTGTTGCTGATCACAAAGTACAATAATTTCTCCGTTCATCTTTTCTATCAGTTCTTGAGACAAGCTTAGCGATGTCTGTAGAGATGAGAGTAGCTCATCTCCTTCTTCATAGCGGTGCCTGGTTTCTGATTTATCGAAGAGAAATTTTCTGCTCGGACGTCGCGTTAGTGTCTGGTAGGCAATAACAATTAAGCCATTGTTTTGTTCGGCTTTGGCACTAACTTTGACTACGTTATCGCTAGGCGTATCTGGGCTTTCACTGTCAATAATCGCTGCTTCAATTAATCGTTGTACTGCTAGATCAAGCTTGTCGCTATCGCAGGAGACTGGCAGGCTGGCTGCCACATTT
>JAUPUU010000169.1 GCA_030917395.1 Cyanobacteriota bacterium erpe_2018_sw_21hr_WHONDRS-SW48-000092_B_bin.40 | reverse complement strand
GCGTATAAAATTGCACTAGCCAAAACAACAGTACTAGAAGCAACCAGTACAATCAGAGAAAGCTTTAAATTGTGGCCTTTCTGCTCGATTGTTCCTTCACCAGTAGCGCTTACAGTATCATTCCGCTCCGTTGATTCATCCTCACCATGCTCCTCCTGATTGGTTAGAGCTTGATCAATTGAAGATACCACCGGCGATGCCTTGCCGATTTTGATCTGTATCTTTTGTAATTCATTCTCAACTTCAGCTAGTGACTGATAGCGCTCCGCTGGCGACTTAGACAACATCTTATCGATGATGTGCTCTAGCTTTGTCGGGTACTGCAAATCAGGTGAAACCGAGTTTAAAAGCGGTGGCGCATCTGATAAATGCATCATGGTTGTTTCGATGGCTGTACGGCCACGAAAAGGCGTAATACCGGTGAGGGCCTTGAACATAGTGACAGCAACAGAATACATATCAGATCGACCATCAAGTTTGCTGCCTGTACATTGCTCAGGACTCATGTACAAAGGGCTGCCAAAGACCTCTCCTGGCTTGGTTAAACCTTGAATTGTATGACCATCATCGTCTACCAATTTGGCAATGCCAAAGTCGACGATCTTGACCTGAAGCTGCTCTGCTGCGCTATTTCCCAACAGCATGATATTGGCCGGTTTGATATCGCGATGAATGATACCGCGTGAATGAGCATAGGCAAGACCAGAGCAAACCTGACGGAAGATGTGGAGAGCTTGGCTTAGCGATAATGTCTTATTGCCCTTGAGATGGTCGGCCAGAGACTCACCGATAAGAAAATCCATTGTGTAGTAGGGCCTACCGCTGTCGGTCTGATTCATGTCGTAGATTTTTACGATGTTTCGGTGTTCCAGCCTAGCGATGGCCTGTGCTTCATTGCGAAAGCGCTGCCAAACAGCTTCTGAGAGTTGACTGGTTTTTAAAATCTTGAGGGCGAGAGTTTTGTTTAACTGAGAATGTTCAACCTTGTAAACAACCCCCATGCCGCCCTCGCCAAGAAAGTCGAGGACACGATAAGTGCCATCAATGATCGTGTCGATTTCTAGACTTTTGGAGTGGTTTGTCATGGCGCTAAAAACACTATTTAATTGACGTAGCTATTTATACCCGATCGAGTAATGAATATTTTTTGCTTTAACCAGCTAAACTGTCTAACTTACCCTGCTGTCCGACCTTGAGGAAACAGTGAATTCGTCTAAATTCTTGCTGTCAATTGCATTGGTGCTAGCCTGGGGCATTTGTACGGCTTTGCCAGCGGTTGAAGCAAAAAATGCAGCCCCGGTGGTTTTATCCTCTAAAGCCACCCCAAAAGCGACTTCTACTAGTGACAACTACGAACTAAACTTTCCCTCCGAACGCGCTCTTGCTCAAATATTGTGGAGGAAAGAGGCAGATGGCAAAAAGATAGACAAAGGCAATAAAAGTGCCAAAGAACGGGTTCTGGCTCGTGGCAAAGTAAGACTGCCCAAGAATGTTCTTTTCGAAGTTGTGCTCACGCCTGAGGCCCTAGATCACATGGACAGCATCGAGCAGTTAGTAGCTCTGCCAGTAGAGCACATGATTGCTGCCAAACTTGACTTCACTGACGAGCATATGCGGCACTTGAGGAACTTCAAAGGCCTATTACATCTAAATCTCGACGAGACACTCATAACCGACAAGTCTCTTCCTATAATAGGGACATTTCGAAACTTAATGGCTTTAAGACTAAGTGTCACGGACGCTACTGGTAGTAACTTTGAGGCGCTGTCAAAGCTGCCCCATCTCTTCACCTTAAATATTCGAGGCATTAGTCTCAAAACTGGCAGCCTGGCGAAGCTAAAGGGGGCACTGTCACATTTGATAGACCTCGATTTGAGCAATATAGATTTAGGCAAAGAAGATGCTGCGGCACTTGTTTCTGCCCCAGAGCTTAAACTGTTAGACATAGCTGGCAATAAGCGATTCGACGACTCTTGCGTTGGTTATTTAGCTGGCATGAAGCACCTAAAGTCTCTCAATATAACTGACACCTCGGTCACCGATAAGAGTCTCCCTGAGCTGTCTAAGCTACCTAAGCTCAAGTCGATAACAGTAAGAGCAAGAACTTTTTGGCGCTCTGGCCAGCCTAGTCAATATAAAGGGCGCTTGAAGGTTATAGATTCAGCCTCGAAAAGCAACACTACCGAGGATATGTTTAGCCCGCTGCACTAGCGACTGCTTAAGTAACAACTGCATTTAAAGTCATAGGCAAAGACAGGCATTAATCTCTTAACTCGCTATGATCAAGTGATGGCAGGAGCAGCAATGAATTCAATAGAGTGCGGTCGTCGCTTTGAAACGACCATGGCAGTAAAAGTGGCTACCTATGATATCGACTATGCCAATCATGTCTCAAATATCGTTTATTTTCGCTGGCTAGAAGACCTAAGATTGCAGCTTCTTGAGGAGAACTTCCCCCTAGAAGAGTTAATGGCAGAGGGATATATGCCAATCTTGGCCTCGTCAGCCATTGAGTACAAGAGAGCAATAAAATTATTCGATAAACCCATAGGCCACATGTGGATCGAGAAGCTGGGGGCAGCAACCATGCAGTTTATGGGCGAATTTAGAGTAGATGGTGTGCTCACAACAAAAGCTAGCCATATCGGTCTATTTGTCGATTCAGTAACGCAAAAGCCTGTGAAATTGCCAAAGCAGATTGTTCTAAAGTTTGAAAATTACAACAAATAATATTTATAGTAAAAGTGCAGTCAGAGAGCGGGAAACATAGATGTCTAAGAACACAGTAGCAAAAGCAGCACAAGAACCGGCCACAGTGCTTGTAACTGGTGCCACATCTGGCATTGGTAAGGCGATAGCTCTGGGCTTTGCCAAGAACCATTTAGCAATTGCCATAAACGGCTTTGGCAAAGATGACGAAATCGCTGCAGTGCTCAACGAGCTTAAGGAGGCCGGAGCAAAGGAGGCGATTCATGTACCGTCAGACATGAGTTTGGCCGGCGACATTGATCGACTGATCACCACTACACAGGAGAAATTGGGCAGTCTTGATGTTTTGGTCAACAATGCCGGAATTCAGTACACTGCTAATATAGAAGACTTTCCTGCTGAAAAATGGGATCAGATAATCGCTATAAATCTCAGTTCGGCTTTTCATACCACCAGACTGGCGCTACCCATGATGAAAGAGCGCAACTTTGGCAGGATAATAAACATTGCCTCAGTGCACGGACTGGTGGCCTCGGTGCAAAAAGCCGCTTATGTCGCTGCCAAACATGGCATCATTGGATTAACAAAAGTAGTTGCCCTGGAATGCGCCCAGCAAAACATTACTGCCAATTCCATCTGCCCAGGCTGGGTGCTCACTCCACTGGTTGAAGCACAGGTAAGCGCCATAGCCACAAAAGATGGCATTAGTCGCGATCAGGCTGTAGAGAAACTGCTTTCAGAAAAGCAGCCAAGTTTGCGTTTTGTCGCCCTAGAAGAGCTAGCAGCTTTGTGCCTCTTCTTATCATCGTCTAGCGCTGCTTCAATTACTGGTGCTTCAATGCCAATCGATGGTGGTTGGACCGCAAGATAGAATCTTGCTAAAGCTAAAGGCCAGATCTAGAACGAAATCTAGACTAAGCACAATGAGGTCGACTGCGATCGCACTTTCCCTGGAAATCCCGATGAAGAAAATAGCACTGTCACTTCTTGCATTATCGTCTCTACTTCTATCGTCAACAGCGACAATTGAAGCTAAGCCGGCACAACATATTGACTGTGCTAGTGCTTGCAGAAGCTGGCTAGGCAGAGCCGATCTTCTCCATTCGAGGGTTGGTGTAGAAGTTATGGAATTACCCAGTGGCAAAGTCGTATTCGAAAGCGACGGCAGTAGGCGCTCCACCCCAGCATCGACAGCCAAAGTGATCACAACTTCTTGCATTTACGATGCCCTTGGTCCTAATTATGTTTATCACACCAGGCTGGTCAGCAACGGTGTAATGAGCGGTACTGTTCTCAAAGGCGATTTGATTTTAGAGACAAGCCAAGATCCTAGCCTCAATCGCAGCGATCTAGTGGCACTAGTTAGAGACGCTGGAATTACTTTAGTTGAAGGAAAAGTATTAGTTTCTTGCCCGGCCGAAGGCCACGACAACTATGCAGTCAGCTGGCTGGCCGAAGACTTCGGCCAAGACTGGATGCCAGTTTCGTCTAATTTAGTTGTTGACCGCAATATCGCTTTCATTAGTGGTTTGCCGAAACAGCTGCGCGTCGCCGATAGCAGAGGAAGCGGTCTAGCAATTCTAGAAACGCTTATTCAATCTGGAATCGGCACGGCCTGGCTCTCTCTCGACCCAGCCAATAATATAGTAACCATTAGTCGTGGTACCGCTTTTGGTAGCAACGGTAAGATAGATAGTTCGATCAAAAGAGATGGTCCTTATGTGGTCGCCAATCCGGATGTCTATAATACGGCTATTTTCCAATCAATTTTGAACGACCAACACGTTAAGACTTCAATGCAGGCCACAATTTCCAAGGAAAATCTGAAAGAGGGCTCGGCCGATTACCGCACTATCCTTTCTGATCACAGCTCGAAGCCCTTGTCGCAAATTATTCGTCTCTGCCTTCATGAGAGCGATAATTTATACGCCCAACAGTTGTTGCGCACCATAGCCTTGACCGAAATCAACAAAGCCAAAGCTGGAAAGGCAGCAGGCAAGAGCAATCGTGTTGAATCAAGAACGCTAGAAGAAAAAGGTTTGCTCAAGGTGGGCGAATGGCTATCGTCGCTTGGAGTACCAGGACGGGAAGTGGTTTTGTTTGACGGCTGTGGTCTTTCGCGCAAAGACTGCATCACTCCACATGCTCTCAATTTAGTCTTGAAGCATATGGCGGCAGAGGCAGATAGCGCCCCGTATCTCGAGCTTCTCAGAGCAACGGGCGATGGCAGTAATTCCTATCGCTTCAAAACAGGTGCAATGGATACAGTACGAGCTATTAGCGGCATCTTGGTGAATAATTTTAATCAAACCGAAGCAGTAACCATAATGATCAACGGCCATACACCATCAGTAAAAGAGCTGCGCATTGCCCTATCTGATTTAATTGAGCGGCTAAAGAGAGCCCCCATAAGTCGCCCCGAAACCAGTACTAAAGCTAGTACCAAAGCTGCAACAAACCCTTCTATTGCTAGCGCCAGTGCATCAAAACCAGCAGTGCCAGTAAAGAAGACGACAACTCATCACCGTAAGCATCATCACTAAATTAGTGAACGTGATGACTTACCGAGTTGAGGTTGGCAGCTAAAATAGTGTGTTTCTCTGGGCTTTCTTGCTCTTCGTAGACAGCTTTAATTCGTTTTTTCAAAGCTAGAAGAGTGCGAGGCAGTTCGCCTTTCACTCCTTCTCTAACGATCCACTGTGGAACAAAGAAACCTGGGTCAATGTACATGCTATAGGTGAGTTCAGTTTTGGCACCACCATCAGCAGGGCTCATATCCCAAAAGCCACGAAAATCTTTTAGCGTGCCAGCAATACGCTTAAACTCAATACGCCCACCTCTTTCGGTTTGCTGGTAGCGCGACTCAACAGTGTAAGCCAACTGCGGCAAGAAAGGTATAGGAGCAGTATCTAGAGTCATCTTCAAGACTGATAGGT
>JAUPUU010000168.1 GCA_030917395.1 Cyanobacteriota bacterium erpe_2018_sw_21hr_WHONDRS-SW48-000092_B_bin.40 | reverse complement strand
GCATCGCTGGCTAAAGTTTCGATAAATAGCTTTGGATTGGCCTCGGCCAGAGCTTGGTAGCGAGCGGCATCGATAAAGTGGGCAAACTCATGAATGTTAGTTTGGCTTGGCCTAGATGAATCGGTTGAACCCTGACCAACGTATAGATCGACTTGTCCCTTGGCCGAGCTGAACATGCCCTGAGCGTCTAGGTTATCCTGGGCTGGAACTAGATTTACACCAATATCCCGGGCCAGTTTTTCCGCTGAACTTTTGTCAATGCCAAGGCTGGTTGAAATTAGTTCACCGGCATCTTTGAGTAAGCTATTCTGCAGTGATTCTTTGACAGCTTTAATTTGTTGTTCTTGATGAGCGATTTGCTCTGCCGACATATTGACTCTTTCTTTTGCCAGAGTCACTTCCATCGCTGCTAGTTTTTTGTTGGCAACGTCAATTTCATTTGATTGTCTAACTTGATGACCAGTAGATAATTTTGCTTCACTTGCACCGTCAACATGGCTGTTGTTAACATTGCCACTGCGAGCATCGCCAGTCTCGGTGTGAGCGATTTTATTGGTATGAGAATCTCCGGCCGCAGTTGTGCTAGCTCTATTGTGGGTTTGATAGGCGCCACGCATTTGCTGGAAGAATGGTGCAATACTGGCATTCATGGTCTGTTGCGATAGGCCTTCACCGCTATAGCCTTCGCCTCGAATTGTGGCAATTAAGTTTTCTGCTGCGAAGTTTGAAGTCGACATGCCAGCCACTGCCATGCTGAAGTCGCTACTGCCTTTAGTGGCAAACCTAAGAAGCTCTTGTGCGCCGTTTAGGCTCTCAAGCTTTGGGCCCGCGTGAACAAGGCTGTTACTTAGTCTACCGGCGTAATGACCGCCCAGCGCGCCAAATGAGCCTCTAATCGTGGCGTCGCGCAACTCGTCAAAACCAAAATTTGCTCCACGAGCCTTTGCCTCAACGTATGAGCTCAATATTGAACCGCTGGCTCCGCTTGTTTGGTTGAGAGCAAGGGTAGTTAACTGATTTTTGATCAATGCTGTACCTTCGGTCTTAATTGCCGTCGGTAGTGCTTCGCTAAGTAACTTCGTAGCTACCATGGCTTGTTCGGCGTTCAAGGCGCCACTCTGAGTTAGTTGACCAATAACACTTTCTGCTAGTTGCTGGTCGGCCTTGTAGACCCCCGAGGCGACTTGCTGTCTCAGTGAGTTGGCAACTGAGGTAGTGATTGTTTCTTGAACTTCTTTTTTTGCTGCTGCTGATAGGGTATCAAAGGCGCTATGACTTAGTACTTGTCCCGATACTTTTGTGGCGGCCTTAGTGCCCATACCAAGCAGCATGGTCATTTCCGCTGGTCCGAAAATGCCGGTAAAGCCGTTTACGGCTCCCGAGGATAATTTGGCTAATACATTGCTGCTGCGGCTGTCGAAATTTTCACCGGTCATATAGGCGTTGGCGCCTAGCTTAAAGGTTGCAGCTCCGGCGGTAAACGATGCTAGTAGAAGCGGCGAAGCAGCACCGGCGGTGCAAACTGTTGCGGCGGCGGCCGCCGCCATGATGCAAGAATCTGCTATGACATCGGCCCTTTCTCCCTGGCTTTTGACATGGTCGTCGATTCGTGCGAAGACATTGGCCTGCAGCTTTCTTATCTCTTCATCCTTGAGCTCGCGATGGTCAGTGGCTGCTTTCCTTAGTTCGCTGGCATAGTTTATTGAGCTTTCTTCTAAGGAAAGGCGACTAGAGTCCCAGGTCCATGATGCGCCATAGTTGTCGACGCTGTTTGCCTGCTGACTGGCATGCTCATAGCTTCTATGGCTGGTCCATTCATCAGTGTGCATAGCTGCTTCGATGCGGCCAGCATCCTTGCCTGATAGCTGAGCTTTGAGATCAGAGGTTAAGTCACCATGGTATTTTGCGGCGTAGGCGTTAACGATGGGGGCACGCTGACTGGTCTTCATTTCGAACATTTGGTCGACTGTTCGCAGAGCTTCCTCTTCTTTGCCAATACCAAGGGTAAAGGCCCTTAGTCGGTCTTCTGGTTTGGCTTGGCCTTGTTCGATAATTGCTTTAGCAATTTCTTGCTGGCTTGGTGAAAGCGACTTATTCAGTGATTCGAGTATTGAGTCTTTTTCTTTTTGTTCTAAGCTTTGAGCACCACCGATTGTAAGTAGACTGGCCACAATTTCTTTGGCGGGCAGATACTGGTTCATTTCGCTGCTTGGCACTATGCCTTTCGCCAGGGTTGGTTCGATAATGCGTGAATTGAGGTCTTTAAATTCTTCCCAGTGTGATTGTGAATGTTCGCCGTCATGACCGACTTTTACTTTGAAGACCTCTTTCATGGCCAGGTCAAAAGACTGTCTCAGTTCGGCGTTGTAGCGCGGATGATTTTTATCTAGCTGTTCTCTTAACTTGGCGCCGGCCTCAGTACTCAAGGTTTGATTGAGAATTTTTATCCCCTCTGTTATTGAAGGGCCGCTCAGGGCTGCTTGCTCAAAGAGTTTGGTTATCGCATCTTTTTCTGGTTTTTTTGAAGGGTCTTGTTCTATTTGCCGAAGCAAGCTATTGAGTGCATCTTTGCCCAAGGGTGAGTATTTAAGGCCTTCACTAATCGATTCTTTGACTTGCTGACGAAATTCCGGAGAGCTAGCATACCTGGCTCTTTCGGACGGCATCATTGAGGTGATACCGTCCATAATGGCTGTCAGCTTTGCTGCTCCACTGCCTTTGTTGTCGGCAATTACATCGACTATCTCTCGCCTGACGTTATCTCTAGTCCTTTCAAAAATTTGTTCGCTGGTGAGATTGCTATCTTTTTTCTTTTCAGCTTCTGCGTATTGCAGTTTCTTTTCTAGTAGGTCCCAAGCTTTCGTTGCTCGTTCGTCACCCTGAAAACGATCATCTATTTGCTTCTTCAAAAGGGTCTTGAGGTGAGCACTATCGAGCAGGTTGTTCAATGAAGCCGAGTCGATGTTCTCAATGCTTCTCATAAAGTTCTGAGCTGTAGCATGGTCCCAAAAACCGGCATGATTGTCTAATTCCATGCCCAAGCGTTCGCCATAAGCGGCCTGAAGGTACTTCGCCTCTTTGATGTCTTTAGAGAACCAGTGCAGGTCGTGAGCTTTGATGGCAAAATCGCGATAATACTTAACGTCTTCTTTGGCCTGTTCGCCCGCCGCGGTGTTTGATTTGATTAGTTCGTCTGCTTTTTCTCTCTTGTTTTTATCGTCTGAAGCAAGGTCAAAACTCAGTTCAAATCCCCGTCTAAACCGTGCTCTGTCCTCACTGCTCATATTTTGGAAAATGCTTTCCAGTCGCTCGCGACCTGGTCCGCTGCCCCAATTTTCTTCTTCTAGCTTAGTTAATGCCGATGTCTGGCCGTCGCGGGCATAGTCTCTGCCTATGGTCATAACCCGGCCCGCATCTCCGCTTGAAGCGAAGATGCTATTGTTAAACACATAGTTGCTCTGACCTTCTCGTTTTTCTTCTCGTTGCTCCTTTGGCACAAGCGCTTGCTCTAAGAGTTTGTCACCATCTTCTTTGCGGAACTCTTCGCGGGCTTCTTTATTGGCCCGACCGGCAAATTCTTTGAACATTTCCAGATTTTGCAGTGACACTTGCCTGTTGTGCCTCCTGGCGCTGTCACGGGCTTCTGCATCTAATCCGTCTAGGGCCTGAAACTGCTTGCCCCCGGTTAAGCTTAGTTGCATCAGTTCTTTGTTGTCAGCCGTTGTGCGGCGATCGCTGCCTTTGCTATGATAAATCTCTGTTGCACGCTGATTGACCTTACTGCTTTCTGCATAGCCCGGTAAGGCCTTAACGTCTGCTAGAGCCGTTTTGTGATGTCGTTTTTCGTATTCGCGATTGAAGGTATTTAGTTGGCTCTGCTTTAGATTGGCCATTGTTTCGCGCATTTCTTTTTCAAGTACTGGGTTGCTGAGCTTGAACCAAGAATCTTCTTTCATCTCATGCATGGCCGCTCGCAATCTGACAGCGGTTCTTTCGGCGTCGGCTTGACTGATTGTGCGAGCTCTAGGATTTATGATCTCGGTCAAAGTTTCGGCTCTGGCGCTTTGGCCAAATCTTTCACCGATATAGTGACCAAAACTTGCGTAATCATTGGCGTGTTTGGCGGCAAAGTCGCGGCGAAACATCATAATTTGATCGGGAGTCATTTGATCTAATCTTGATTTTAGTGCGTCAAAACGCCCACCGGTTGTGTAATACCAGTCTTCGTAGGCTTTCATTAAGTCAGCCGATTTTGCCCGCGCTTCTTCTCCTGAATTCACCATGGTGTATTTGTCTGCCCGAGCGTCTCGGCTATAGCTTCGACCACTATCAAAGACGAAGAATTCCTGACCAGTGGTTTTGCTGATGCGCCAGTCGCCGTTGTCAACTTTGCCGTCAGAATGACGCCAGGAGGCGGTCATGTGCATGATTGAAGCTTCGATTGTGTTGACTGCGGTTCCCTGGGTTTCTACTACTTTTGAAAGAAGGCCAGCGGCGTTATACGAATAGTCTTTAGTGGCGCCGGTTTCGCTTATGGCTCTCACTGGAACGCCATCTTGACCTCGCACTAAGGCCCCACCTGATTGTGGATAAGCCAGAGTGATACCATCCATGCCAATTTCTTCGCGCATATTCTGCGCCTCATTGTTCAGACCGATAACGTCTGCAGTGACTTGGCTCGCCCGGCGTATGCGGCCGTCGGGTGCGACTGAAAGTTGCTCAACTCTAGCTTCACCGCTGCTCTCATTTATATAGATGCCTGAATCGGCCTTGGCATTGGCTTTCAGACTCCAGTTTCCATCGCTGTCACTATAACTCTTTACGTATGGCATTGATCCAGGTTTTGGTTCAATTCCATAGGTAAAGGTCATTTCTTTAGAGCCATTTTCTTTAGATGTTCTTCTCTGAGTTAGAACAGGATATCCTTCTGCTCCCGCTGCTACGGCTTCAGGGTGCGCCAGATACTGCCAGGTTCGAGTTGAGCCATCAGGCCGACTCTCTTTGGTTGTTGACTGTTTGCCGTCTTTGTATTCATGAGCAATTGTGGTGCCATCTGCTTTTATTTCTAGAGTGTTTTGTGGCTTGCCACCGCTGGCTATAACTTCAAACTTTCTTGTGCTACCATCAAAACTCTTTTCAGTAATTGAAGATTGATCGGCACTAAAGTGAGTAAGAGAGCCGCGAGTAAGATCCAGAACTATCTTTTCTTCTTTCTCACTGCCAACAACTAGTTTGCCGTCTTTGTCATATGATTTCCATAAAAGACCGTTTTCTGTGCTGCTGTATGAGCCATCACCTTTGTCTGAATAAATCTTAGTTGGTTGTCCATCTTTGCCGATGGCGCCAATTTTAATTTCTTTGCTAGAGCTATTGATAGTGAACTCTTCGCTGTTTTTAGAAAACTTGAGAACCGCTCCATCTTGTCTGTATACTTGCGTTCCATCTTCTTTATTGGCTACTATCTGTATTCGTCCCGCGGGGGCGAGTAACTGAAAGCGACCATTGAAAGTGCTTGTTTCTTCTAGCTTGCCTGTTTTCTCATTGGGCTTTAGTTCTCTGAACTGACCGTTGAAGAGATTTTCTATTCTTGTGCCATCCCTGAGCACCATAGCAGTTGGTTCGTTGCTGCCTTTCTTATTTTCAATTGTTACTCCGCTCTCCAGTCTCAAGCGGCTGAATGTTTCTTCTCCTGGTCTACTTATTTCTTGGCTGCCATTGGCATTTTTGACAATTTTTTCATTCGTTACGCTGTCAATAATGGTTTCGCTATTGGTGGCACGATCAAAAGTTCGCTTTTGCTGGATGATATCACCAGTCTTTTTGCCTGGTGCTTCTACAACCATCCAGGCATCATTTTTGTCGTTGGCCTTACTATCGGCTTTGCCTGGTTTCTTCAGGTGTGTATCAAATTCGAGCATGCCGGAGCCATTAGAAAGCAGCTTGCCGCCTTCTTTTACCCCGACCAGAGTATCGTCGGCAGAATCTTTGCCTGCTTCTTTCTGTTTGAAGTGATATTCGCTGACTTCGCCGTTAGCTTTCAATATTTGGAGAGCGTAGTCGCCATCTTCTGAATTTGAAATGCGGCGGACCTGCTCTTTGATTTTGTCGCCCTCGCGGACCGGTTTAATCTCATTTATTTCGGCCAGTAGTGCTGCACTTTTTTCTCCGCTATTGATCTGGGCCGCCGCATCTAGTGCATTGGTTTTGCCATCGAACTTTGTTGCCGGGCTAGCAGCAATTACCGGTAGCTCAAAGGGCACGGCGCTAGCATTAGCCTTAAGGGCTTGTGCGAAGACTGTCGCCTCCTTCTCTTTTCCTTGTCCAAGAGCACGCTCGATGTGAGTGCCGAGGGCCAGGCATTCGGCCTTTGAGCTGGGCCAAGATTTTTCGCTGGAATGCACGAGAAAGTCTTGGCTTAAATTTTTGACTGCATCCTTTTGTTCTTTAGTGAGGCTGTCCCACTGCTTTTGACTTAGTTGGGGCAGGCTGTGGCCCCATTCTTTAGCATGTGCCTCAATCAGTTGGCTTGCTTTCTTGGCGTTATCGGCGAAGGATGGCTCACCTAGGCTCATGATTGCCAGCTGCGCGCGGCTATGTGGATTGCCTGCTTGAGCCTGGGCGATTATAGTTTCAAGTTCTGGTGTGTCTTGTCTTAGGCTTGCGGCGGTCTGGTTGAATAGGTCCATGTTGGCCAACTGCAATTGGCCTGCGGCGCTGACATCGTAGGCGCCACTTTGCTCTCGCATGAGCTTGCGGGCGAATTCTTCATGTTGGTTTGGTGCTTCTAGCTTTGCTAATTCTCTTTGGAGCTGCTGATTTCTTGCAGATTCAATTCGGCTATCAAAGATATTTTGTGCCGACCCTTGTTGCCCGTCTTTTGTCGCTTCAATAAGTTGATTGAATGCTCTATTTTTTGCATTTTCAGAGTCTGTTGCTAGCAAGTTAACCATCTTGGTAGTTGCATCTTGGCCACCCAGGCGGTTAATTAGCATCACCGCCGTTTCGCTTGGGGGACTTGCTTTGGCTAGTCTCTGTAGTTCCTTCAGGGCACGGCTTATTGTTTGGTCTGGTTCTTCGCCTCGATCAGCTTTGTCTTGACCTTTTCTTGCTAAACCATTAGCCGTTCGGTTGTCTGTCAGCAGGTGCTTGATAGCCTGCGAGATTTCCATGCCGGCATTTAAACTCAGTAGTTCGCGGCCGCCTTTCTTTACTTGTTCATTAAGCTCTGGCGGCAAAGAAAGGGCGAGTTTCTCATAGGCATCGCGCACGGCCGTAAGTCGCATTGTTTTGTCTGCTTCACGACTGAAAAAGGTAGATTTAGCATTGAAGAGACTTTTGGAATTCTCTTCTGTAACTGCCGCAGAGGTTCTGTCGCCCGCACTGGATGAGTCTGACCTCTTTGACTGCTGCCGTGGGTTCACATCTTTTAGGTCGAGTTGCACCGCACTCAATGGTGTTTCCAGCTTGATGGCAGCTTCGGTTTTTCGAGCCGTATCGAGCATCATTTTGTCGACGTCGCTACCGGTCTTGCCAATGCCGGGCACATCTGCGGTTGATTTCTTATCGGCTAAAACGTCTGCGTCAAGCGTCGGCGCTTTGGCTGGCTTTATCTCTTCTTTGCTCTCGTCAGCTGCTCTGTCTTTCTTTTCGCCGGGATCTGCTGGGGACAATTTGCTCTTCCTCGGGCCAAAACAGGAGACTAAAGGTTTAGGTTCTAAATTATTTGATTCCACTGATTTCTGGGAATGAAACCGGGAATCTGGGCTTTAGTTTCGCTGTGCTTTAGGCCCTGACTCAGACCTTGACTTAGTTCTAAAGCACGGCGAAAGCTACGTCGGTTGAGTCGGTAAAGAAGATATCGAGACTAAAGCCAGCTAGCATTTCGTCAGCCTGTTTGGATGAGCCGCTAGTGCCTCTGTTTTCTCTGGGCTCTTTGCGCTCGATGAATGTTGTGCTGTAGGCATCGGCGGCTAGTTTGTAGAGAGCGTTAATATCTCTGTCAGACTTCGGATTTTGTGTGGAAGTAGTTGATGCGGACATAGTAAATTCCTCGGAAAAGAAAGAGTGCTAGGTGAACCTTGCACTCTTCTAATCTAGGCGAACATTGTTGCAGCTTTGTTGCTCTTTAGCAGATTTTTCGTCGAGGCTGCAAAACAAGCTATGCCTTAAGGCCAACTTCTTAATACTAAGAAGTTGGCCTTAAGTTGCTGCGTTCCTAGCGATACCACCCCTGATACTGCTTTGGAATCTCACTTTGTCCTCAAACAAAGTGTTTTTGTGAAATAAACTTGTTTAGCGCTGTTGGCGTCTGATTTGCTCTTTGGCTTGCTCAATTTTTTGATTCATTGAATTGGTCCATGAATCGGCTCCGGCGAAGCCGAGCAAAGTGCCACCAACTGTCTGAAGTCGGCCTTGATTGTCAACGTAGCCTGCACCTGAGTACGGAACTCTTCCTGGGTATCCAGGGATAGCACTTAGACCGGCCGCGTCTTTGTTAGGATCAATTTTGATTACTACAGCTTTGTCCTTGAATGTTTGTTCCAATCTATGCTCCATCTGTGAGTTGAAATCACGACAAGGGCCACAGTGATTTTGTCGAGGATCTGTTCCAGATATGCCTACTTCAAAGATTACAGGTCTTCCCTCTGCTTTTGCCTTAGCTAGAGCCTCGTTCACATGACCTTCTTTGAATACGGTTCTGGTGTCAACTTCCTTGGGCTTTTGCTCCTCTAGTTTGCGCTCGGCTGCTTCTCTGGCTTGGGCATCTTTGGCAGCTTGGGCATCTCTGGCTTGGGCATCTTTGGCAGCTTGAGCATCTTTGGCAGCTTGGGCATCTTTAGCGGCTTGTTCTTCTTTGGCTTTGTTGTCGATTTGCTCCTTCTCATCTTTTAGGAAGGGAGTTTCTTCTTTTGGTACTTCTGTATTTGGTTTTTCGCTGGCTTGTTCTTTTCTTGGCTCCTCCTTGGTCTCTGCTTTGGGAACATTAGCTGGTGGTGTGAAATCTAATTTCAAGTTGGCATTGGCAAGGTTTCGGGCTGTAGCATCAGCGGCATAACGACCTTGATCTTGTAAGCCGGCATTGATATCTGCAGTCCAGTGTGTGCTTGTTACCTTATCGGGGCCGACTTTGCCATTTTCATCAGCTTTTACCGATTGAACACTGGTAAATGCCAGGTCGATTGGCTGACCATTGCAGTCCTTCTGGCTGTCTTTGATCCATTTGTCCCAGTTCTGCATTGACTTATCGTTAGGGTTTTCTGCCAGCTTTTGAGCGACAGCGTCTTTATCTACGAACATGAATTTTAGGTTGGGATTTTCTTTCTGTAATTCTGGTAGTTTATCCAGTAACTCTTTGCTTCCGGGTGTGTCTTTAGAGCCTATGATGATGGCGATGCCATTCTTGTCTGCGGCTGCCGCGTTGTAGGCATCTTTGGCCTGGCCAACGGTGAATGCTCCGGAAGCTTCGATTTTTTTATCCCATTCTGATTTGGGTTTATCGTCGACTTTGGCTTCTTCTTTGGTGTTGTCGCTTGCTCCATCTTGTTTCTTGTCACCAGGAATGTCGTTTCTTTTGTCGCCAAAGAGATTGCTATCCTGTGAACCTTCTTTAGTTGCCGAGTCCTTTGGTTGGTCCTGGGCGTCGGAGGAGTCAGCGAGTTTCCCTTTATAGCCAAAGTCGTCTATGGAGAAGTTGTTCATCATTTTTCCGACTGAACTTTCCGGATGGAAGTATTCACCGTTTTTTGCTGCTTCTGATTTTTCGTACTTCTGATAGTTTTCGTAATCTCTGGGGCTCAGAACTTTATCGAGCTGTGCTCTATCTATTGTGCCGCATGAGTTATCTGTGCAATCTTGTACCTTATTCGGACCGTCTGGCCTATACTTGTGCTCTTCGACGTCTGCAGTAGGTCTATCAAGTGTTTGTTGGCCCATGGTAGTAAAATCTCGCTTTAGTAAATTTGGAGTGGTTCAGGGGTGAATGTCCTTTCAGACTAAGCTGAGATTGTTGCAGCAATGTTGCAAAGAGGAAAAGTGGGGTAAATTGCTGGCAAGGCCTGAGTACACTAGAGGAAGGACCGTTTGCGAGCACCTCAAATAGGAATAAGCTTCAAAGGCTGCCTGCTTATCGTTTGCCCCCTTGTTGTGCAGGTTTTCTTAAGCGCCGGTCTGCTTTCCCTTGAGCAGGCAGCACAGAACGCTGAGAACGCTGAGCGGCGCTCTAAAGAGATTCTGGTTCGAATAACCGAGTTTCAAAAGAGTAATTACGACATGGTTCAATCCACTGTCCTTTTTACTTCTTTTGGCCGCGAGCAATATCGGCAGACAGCATTGGCTAAGCAAGAAGAAGTGGCCTGGCGTTTCAAAGCTCTTGAAGCGGCACTGAAGCAGCAGCCCGAGCAGGCTGAAAATCTAAAAAAATTGTCTGTGGCCACAACTGAGTATGTTGCTCGCTTTCGCCAAATTTTGAATATGCTCGGGGAAGGTAATACTAGATATGCGGCGGTTCTGGCTCGCGACTTGCGCGACTGCATATTGGTTGATCGAAACAATATTGCTCAGCTTAACGAGAAAATCATTCGTTTAGAGCAAGAAAGATTGTCTAATTCCCCTGAGTCTTCTGTTCGCTTGCGTGATGATCAGCGGCGCTTGATCTTCTTTGGTATTGCGCTCAACTTCGCCGCAGGCCTGATTGCCTCCTTTTTCTTCTTTAAAGATATTGCTTCTAGAATCGGCAAGATATACGCAGATACTCGTGCCTATGCAGCACAGAAACCAATGCTGCCTGTGCTTGAAGGTAATGATGAAATCTCGCAACTAGATCGCAGCTTGCATGAAATGGCCAGTCAATTGACTAGCTCACAAGAGCGTGAAACCGCCATGCTTGCCAATGCCGGTGATGTAATTTTTACCCTTACTAGTGCTCTTACTCTAAGTGCTGCTGGCGGAGCCAGTCAGCAACTCTGGGGCAGCAGCCCTCAAGATTTACTGGGTACTAGATTTATAGCCATGATAGATAAGCAAGACGAGGCTCGTGTGCGTGACTTGCTGCACGACCTTGGGCCCGATAAAAATACTAGTTTCTTTGCTGTGTTGAACGTTAGAGATCATTCTCGGGTAGAGTTTCAGATCAATGCCAGTCGTTCTCGTGATGGACAGAGTATTTACTGCGTCGCCCGTGATGTCTCTGAAGCTCGGCGTATTGAGCGAGCTAAGCAAGAATTCGTCAACATGTTGAGCCATGATTTGCGCACGCCGCTTATGAGTCAGTTGACTTTTCTTGAGCTTCTTACCACCGGCAACTATGGCGAATTGAGCGAAAAGGGAACCAAGCGTGCTCGCTCGGTGGCTAATAATCTAAAAGTCTGCGCTGGCCTTGTTGATGACTTCTTAGATATTGAACAAATGGAGACTGGTAAATTCGAGCTGCGAAGAGAGAGCTGCGAGGTGACCAAACTAATTGTCTCTGCCCTCGACCTTGTGGCCGATTTGGCCCAAGCTCGTGGTATTGAGATTATCGTTGAGGACATTCCTCCGCTCGCGGTCCCGGCCGATGAGAGGCGCATTGTGCAAGTGATTCAAAACTTCATTTCTAATGCCATAAAGTATGGGGCCAAGAAAGAATCGATAGTCAAAATTGAGTCACGCCTGGTACACGACTCTAAAAATCCTCAAATTGAGATTGCCGTGCTCGATAATGGTCCTGGCCTGCCACCTGAAATTAAAGATCGCGTTTTTGATCGATATGCCTCCCATATTCAGTCTTCGTCAGCTTCAGGCTCGGCAAAAGCCTCGTTGATTAACAGCAATGGTTTGGGTCTGGCAATTTGCAAAGAGATTATTCAGGCCCATGGTGGAACACTTGGTGGTGAGAATCGTGCGGCCGGTGGTTGTAGATTCTGGTTTCGCTTGCCACTAGAATTGCATGAAGTAAAATTGGCGACAGTAAAGTAAGCAGACTAGAGGAAGAGTAAAGCTTTGGCGAGAATCTTATTAGCAGAAGACGACACCCTGGCAGCACAACTGCTCAAAGATGTGCTTGAGGGCGAACGCCATACGGTTGACATGGTGCATGACGGAAATGACGCTTTGTCGATGCTAGGTGCTTATAGCTTTGATATTTTAATTCTAGATATTACTATGCCGGGTCTTGATGGCCTTTCGGTCTTAAGAGAGTTCCGCCGCAATGGCGGCTTAAACCCGGTATTGATTCTTTCTGGCCGGGGCAAGAGTGAGGATAAGGCCCTTGGCCTTGATCTTGGTGCCGATGACTATATGTCAAAGCCTTACGATGTTCGCGAGCTGTCTTCTCGCATCAGGGCGCTGCTGCGGCGTGATCCGCAATTAGCTTCAGAAATTATTCAGTGTGGCAATCTAAAGCTTGATAGCAAGGCTGGTAAACTGCATCGTGGGCTAGAAGAAATAAAACTTTTACCGAAAGAATATCTATTGCTTGAATTTTTGATGCGCCACCAGAACCAGCTTTTCTCGGCCCAAGATTTATTGAATAAAGTCTGGCCCTCCGATTCTGATGCTACTGAAATTGGAGTGCGCACGACAGTCGCCCGCATTCGCAAAAAACTGGGCGAAGAAGAGAGCACTCTACTTCAATCTATTTATGGTTTGGGCTATCGCTTTGGTACTAAAGAGTAGCTGGCAGTTTTGCCTCAACAAAGCGACCTAGCTTCTCCTCCCAGTGATAGCTTCTGATTTTGACAGTGCTTTGGGGCGACAATGGCTTTATCTCTTTCAGGTTGTCTAAATCTGCAGCGCTAGCCGATTCAAAAGGTGCGCTCACCATAATTTGTTGACGCAAATCTTGGGTGGCTAGCGGTGGTTGCATCATGACCGCTAAGAATGCGGCTTTGCCTAACATTGGTGCACCACAGAAATCTTGAGGTAGATTCAAGAGCAGAATTTTCTCTTGCTTTGTCTTTGCCGTTGCGCTCAACTCAGTTACTTGGGTCTCAAGGTCATGCATCATTGTTGCTGCTTCTTCAAAAGGCTTGAGATTGTTGAGTAAGACTACACTCCAAACTGTGCCGAGAAAAATCGCTGCCAGTCCGTTGAGAACGCTCATGGCTTTGCTTTTAGTGTCGACCATGAAACCCATTGAAAGTATGGCGCATAGTGCCGTTGAAGAGAGAAAGAATAGCCTGAAGCCGACTAGATTAGGATAGATATGCCAGATTTGAAAAGTAAGAAGAACATTGACAATGCCCCAGAACACAAAAAATGCCAGCACTTTGGCAAAGACTTTATTGCGCAAGGCTGCAGTGGCAAGGTTGAGAACGGCCAGGGCGTAGCTCAGCAGCATGGCTTGAGTGTAAGGCTGTGGTAGGGGATAGTGCTCGTTTATTGGAATGAGAATTTTCATCAAAGTACTGCTGTCAGCAAAATTGAGAAACTGTTTGAGCATGGCCTTAAAATGAATCTTGCCATAACCACCCACTTGGCCGTGCAGCACGATCGTTCTGAGAACAGCGAAAACCGCTAGAGTGGCGATGTACGGTGCAACTAGTCGGAGGGCGGCCATGGCTCTTTTTTTTATGCTCAGAGGCTCTGAGCTTGACTGATCAGCGCTTGGTCCGGTCAGTGAAAGCAGTTCAGCGGCAAATAGCACCGCTGGTAGTGTTATGGCTGTTTCTTTTGAACCTAGGGCTAGCCAAAACGTGATCAGCGAAGCTGTAAGTAGAGTGCGCGAACCAGCCTTACGGAAGAGCAGATACAGATAGAATGAAGCTAGATAAAAAGCCGTAGGAAGTGAGTCTACCCGGCCAACTATTGTGGCCACTGAGTCTGGGTGGCCCGGATAAACTAACATCAATCCACCGGCAATGATGCCGGCCCCTAGAGCTGCCCGGCTGGCAACAGCACGTTTGAGTAGCTCGTTTGTTATGGCGCCAGTAAGGAAGCAACCGACTACATAGAAAAATAGATTGGAGATATGCCAGCCCAGTACTTTTGTTTGCCAGAGGGCATAGTCGATAACAAATGAGGCACAAGTGGTTGGTCGATAGGCCATGATGCCGTCTTCTTCGCCACTGGTCCACGAGCCAAATAACTTGCCCAATAGCGCTTCTGGATGGCCGTTGAAAGTTTCATATGGATAAACTAAGTGACTAAATTCATCCAGTGTAAATCCGGCCTGGCAAATGCGGCCATAAAGCAGCGTCACTAAGAGAGTAAGGCCGACCATAAGGCCTGCTGTTCTGAGCAGGGTTTGTTTGTTTAAGAGCGGCTCTGTTAGCCGATCGTCAGCCGTATTCATTGATAGCTTCCGTAGACAGCTTTAGCAATATCTTTGCTAAAGGCACCAGACATACCTTCGACAGTCGTGTTTGTTAGTTCGACCACGCTTAATTTCTCGTCGGGGTCAATAAACCAATGATGGCCATAGGCGCCGCCCCATTGCAGTGTACCGGCATTGTGCGGGCCTTTCTCTGGTTTGGCGTTGAGTAGAACTGCTGAACCGTAAGTGAAGCCCCAGTCTCCGCCAGGTGAAATGTTTAGCTTGCCGATTTGGCTGTTGGTCATCAATTTATAAGAATCACTACTGAGAATGTTCTTGTCTTTAGTGCGTATTGCTTCTAGCAGTTTTAAATAGTCTTCGGCCGTTCCTGAAATACCGGCTCCGCCTGATGGATATGAGTCTAGGTTGAATAGGCGCGCTGGAGCAAAACTGAAACAGCCGCCGTCAAATGCCACCAATTGCAGTGCTTGCATGCGCAAGGGCTCAATGCTTGAGCTGGCAGAATCGAGAGTCTTTTCTTTTTGCTGCTGACGAGCGGGATTGTCAAAATAGGCCGTCACCAGCCGGCTGCGGTTGCCTTTGGCCAGGCTGAAGGCGGTGTCGGTCATAGCAAGTGGTACTGTCACTTTGTTGCGGACAATCTCGGGCAGTGATTGGTTAGCCGCTTTTTCTAGCACGGCGCCTAAGACGTCAATTGACAGGGAGTAACACCACTTACTACCCGGCTGGCAAAGCAATGGTACTGAACTCAGCCTGCGCATATTTTCAGCCATGCTTAAGCCCGGTTGATCAAGGCCATCTGATACTTTTGCTTTGTGATAAGGGCCGTCTTTCTTTTCGGCAAAACCATAGCCGAGGCCCGATGTGTGACTGAGCAACTGTGAAATAAGAATGTCTGGACTGCTGCCATCGGCTAATTTGGGTTTGAAGTCAGGCAAGTACTTTGTCACCGGGTCATCTAGCTTGAGTTTGTTTTCTTCAATTAACTTCAGTGCTGCAGCTGAAACAATGGTTTTGGTCATTGAGGCCAACTGGAAAAGGCTGTCTTGCTTCATTGCTCTTTTGGTTTCGCGGTCGGCAAAACCAGCAGCTCTTTTGTAGACAACTCGACCGTCTTGGGCTACCACTACTACTGTGCCAACAATTTGTTTTTGCTCAATGGCTTTGTCGATTACTTTGTTAAGACGGGCCGCTAACTGATCATCTCGTGTCAGCCCTTGTTTCTCTTGGCTCAGATCCGACAAATGGTCGAGAGCAAGGGCTTGCCCGCAGGTGGGGGCAGGTATTGAGTAAAAGAGCGCGGCTAGAGCCGCTATCAGAAGGCGTTTGGTTAGATTATTTGGCACGGCGATTTCCCAGCGATCAACGAAGTTTAACACTCACAAATTCAAAGTTTGGTTCTTGCGGCTATGCCTGAAGTTTAGTGCAGTTAATCGACCGCCCTCTTGGCAATGGGTTGTAGCAATGAAGATTGTTTGTGGATGGTGGGCTGATTCTAGAGTGTTTGGTTAATCTCGCTTAATTGACTGCAGAGCGTTCGATATTCAATAAGTATGTTCTTGTGCCCATGGCTGGCTCATCGGAAGGTGGGCTGAAGCGTTGTCATGTGGCTGTTCTTGGGTAATTCAACGGTGGTCCAAATACAGACAGAATCCTAAATATCAGGAGCTTCTTCACATTTTGTTGCTATCATTTACATAACTGAGGGACGCCAACTGGTGGGGGATACAGGGCTTTTATAGCCCATGAATCTGCGCCAACGAGCGTGCCGAATAGGCCAGTTGATAGTGGTCGTTAACTAAGGAGCTCATTATGGTGATGGCGGAAATTAAGAACAAAAATCAGGCTTACCTCGACATGGATGACAAATATGTCAATCCTGTTCTGTCGCGCTCTGCCCGCATTGTGGCTGAGAGAGCCAGTGGTTCATACATCTATGACATGAATGGCGAAGCCTACCTCGACATGGGTACAGGCATTGCTGTTAACAGCGTTGGCCATTGCCATCCTAAGGTTGTTGCTGCTGCAAAAGCTCAGCTCGATCAATTGATGCATACTTCGGTTACAACTCACCATCAGCGCTACATTGAGCTTGCTAAAAAATTGGTGGAGATTGCTCCTTCGAAAAAACTAGACTCAGTTTTCTTGACTAATTCAGGTGCTGAAGCCGTAGAAGGCGCTATCAAAATGGCCCGCTACGTCACTGGTCGCCCTGTTGTTATTAACTTCCGTGGTTCTTTCCATGGCCGCACAATTTTTACAACAGCACTGACTACTTCCAAGCTTTATTATCGTGAAAAATATGAGCCACTACCTGGTTCTATCTTCACAGTGCCGTTTCCATATCAGTTCCGCTCACACTTTAAAGACGATGCTGACAGATGTGTTGAAGAAACCTTCAAAGAAATCGAAGTGCTCTTCCACCAGTTTGTCCATCCTGATCAAGTGGCTTGCTTCATTGTTGAGCCAATACAAGGTGAAGGTGGTTACGTTGTGCCACCGAATGGCTTCTTGCCTCGCTTGCGCAAACTAGCTGACAAGCATGGCATCATGCTGATCATCGATGAAGTGCAATCTGGTTTTGCTAGAACTGGCAAAATGTTTGCCATCGAGCATGAAGGTGTTGAGCCAGACATCATGTTGATGGCCAAAGCTCTTGCTGGCGGTCTGCCGTTGGCTGGTTTCATCTCGAAGAGCGAACATTCGCACAAATGGCCAGCTGGCCGTCATGGCTCCACCTTCGGCGGAAACCCAGTCTCATGCGCTGCTGCACTAGCTACCATTCAAGTGATTGAAGAAGAGAAGCTCTGTGAGCGCGCTCATGAATTGGGCGAAAGAATGATGAAGCGCTTGCGTGACTTTGCTAAAGGCAAAGACTACATTGGCGAGATTCGCGGTCGCGGTTTGATGATTGGTATCGAATTCAATGATAAGAATGGAGAGCCATCCAAAGAACATGCCGATAAAGTGGCCGAGCGCTGCTTGGAGCACAAAATGATTGTCCTCACCTGTGGTGTAGCCGGGCAAGTAATTCGCTTGATTCCACCACTGACTATGTCTGACGCTGAATGCGATAAGGCTCTGGAAATACTTGAAAAATGCATGAAGTTCTAGGACTTCAACAATTTAGGAGAAACAATCTAAATGAGTACCTCAACAATGCCTGAAGCATCAGCAAAGAAAGCTGAAAAACCACATACCTACGGCAATTACATCAATGGCCGTCAGGTTAAGGCTGAAACAGGCGAGACTTTTGCTTCTTACAATCCAGCAAAAACAGATGAAGTAATTGGTTATTTCGCCGCTTCTACACCTAAAGATGTGAAAGATGCTGTGGATGCTGCTGCCAAGGCTTTTCCAGCTTGGAAGCGCACACCAGCTCCTCACCGTGCTGAAATCTTGCTTAAAGCAGCTCACTTGCTAGAGAGCCGCAAAGAAGAGTTGGCCCAAACCATGACTCGCGAAATGGGTAAGGTCATTAAAGAAGCTCGTGGCGATGTGCAAGAAGCCATCGACATGGCTAAATATATGGCTGGCGAAGGCCGCAGGTTGGTTGGTCAAACGGTTCCATCCGAACTACCACACAAATTCGCTATGTCTGTCAGACAGCCAATCGGTGTTGTTGGTTTGATTACTCCATGGAACTTCCCTGTTGCCATCCCAAGCTGGAAGACTCTTCCTGCCTTGGTTGCTGGTAACACTGTGGTAATCAAACCAGCTAGTGATACTCCTCTTTGCGCTTTGATGTTTGTTGAAATTCTCAATGAAGCAGGCTTGCCACCAGGTGTACTTAACTTGGTTACTGGCTCTGGTTCAAAAGTGGGCAATGCTCTGGTTGAAGATTCCAGAGTGCATGCCATTTCACTAACTGGCTCATGTGAAGTAGGCAAAAAAGTCGCTGGCCGTTGTGGCGAGTTGATGAAGAAGATCTCTTGCGAGCTAGGTGGCAAGAACGCCATCTGTGTTATGGAAGATGCTGATATTGATCTGGCTTTAGAAGGCGCTCTCTGGGGAGCCTTCGGTACAGCTGGTCAACGTTGTACTGCTGCTAGCCGTGTCATCGTTCACAAAGCTCGATACGAAGAATTCTGCACCAAGTTCAAGAAAGCTACCGAAGCTTTGAAATTGGGTTATGGCCTTGATGAATCAGTTCAAGTCGGTCCAGTTGTTAACCAGGGTCAACTCGATACAGTAAAGATGTATGTTGAGATTGGCAAAAAAGAAGGCGCCAAGCTTCTTTGCGGTGGTAATGCTCTGACTGAAGGTGTCTTCGCTAAAGGCTTCTTCCACGAGCCTACCGTGTTCTGCGACGTTAAGCCCAGCATGCGTATTGCTCAAGAAGAAATCTTCGGACCAGTAACCTGCATTATTCCAGTTGAGAACTTTGAAGAAGCTCTCGAAGTAGCAAACGGAACTGATTTCGGTCTATCACTCTCTATGTACACCAAAGACGTTAACCGCGCCTTCATGGCCATGGAAGATCTTGAATCAGGCATTGTTTATATCAACGCTCCAACCATTGGCGCTGAAATTCAGTTGCCTTTCGGTGGTGTTAAACAAACTGGTAATGGCCACAGAGAAGCTGGTACTGCCTGCATCGACTTCTTCACCGAATGGAAATCTATATATGTAGATTATTCCGGTCGCTTGCAGAAAGCCCAAATCGATACAGACGAACTCGTTGCGAAAGCTGAATAATAGAAATTCAATTGGAGATAAGAAATGGATTTTGATTTCACACCCGAACAAATTGCAATGCGCAAACACATGCGTGAGTTTGCTGAGCGCGAGATTGCTCCTAAAGCTCAAGCTAACGACCGCGCTTGCAAATTCGATTGGGATATTGCTAAGAAGATCTTTGCTGAAGGCTTCCTTGGTTGCCCAGTTCCAGAAAAGTACGGCGGCCTTGGCATGGACTATGTTGCCTATGGCTTGATGACTGAAGAAGTTAACCGTGTTTGTTCTTCCACTAGAACTTTGTTCTCAGTGCAAACTTCATTGGTTGCTTTGACAATCTTCAAATGGGGCACTGAAGAGCAGAAGAAATTCTACTTGCCTAAGCTTTGCTCCGGAGACTTCTTGGGTTGTTATGGTTTGACTGAGCCAGAAGCTGGTTCAGATGCTGCCAATCAACAAACTCGCGCTGTCAAAGATGGCAACGATTACATTCTTTCTGGTTCCAAAACCTGGATTTCTTGTGGCACCATCGCTACCCACGCTTTGATTTTCGCAACTGTTGATCCAGCTCTAGGCCACAAAGGTATCACTTGCTTCGTGGTTGATACCAAATCTAAAGGCTTCACCGCTCAAGCAATGCACGGTAAGCTCGGCTTGAGAGCATCTGATACAGCTAGTCTCTTCCTCGATGAAGTAAGAGTGCCAGCTGAGAATATGCTTGGTAAAGTTGGCGAAGGCTTCAAGATCGCTATGTCAGCTCTCGACAATGGCCGCTTCTCAGTCGCCGCTGGCGCAGTTGGCTTGGTTCAAGGTTGTATTGATGCTTCAGTCAAGTACGCCATGGAACGCAGAACTTTCGGCAAGGCAATCGGCGAGCACCAACAAGTGCAAGCTATGATTGCCGACATGGTTGCTGACTGCGAAGCTGGCCGCTTACTCTACTTGCGTGCTGCACACTTGAAAAACAAAGGCGTGCGTAACAGCCGTGAAACTTCAATTGCTAAGCTCTTCTGTGGCGAAGCTGCTAACAAGCATGCTCACAATGCTGTGCAAATCTTCGGTGGCTACGGCTTCTCTGATGAGTATCCTGTTGAGCGTTACTTCCGTGATGCCAAAGTATTGAACATCTACGAAGGTACTCGCGAAATTCAGCGCATAATCATCGGCCAAGATGCTCTCGGTATTCGTCTTGCTAACGGCAAGCCTGCTGAGAATCTAACTGCTATGGCTGCTGTTTAGAATCTGCTAGAACAAAAAAACTGAAGAGGAGGGGCTTAGGCTCCTCCTCTTCGCAAAAAATTTACTTCTTTACTCCCTCAGCTCCGATGTGCAACCCAGGAAATATTTATATGTTCAGTCGCTCTGTCTACTCAGCTAATAATTCTAGGAATGGTTTCAAGGGAAGCTATTTTCTTGCGGCTCTTTTCCTGTTGCCTGTTGCTTCTATAGTGACAGTCTCTGCTCAAGCTCAAGGTCCAGCCGAGCACCAGACAGCTGTTGTTGGTCAGGGGCACACGAATGCTCTCGTGGGCACTCTCACTAGCTTTGACACTGATGGTGACAATGCCCTGAACATTGGTGACTATGCCCGGGCCCAAATGGTATTTAGCGAGCGCATCAAGAATTTGGGCAAAGACAAGAAGGGCTCTTTTGCCGAAGTTGGTCTCAGGGCTGGATTGTTTGAAGCTCTGCTTTGGCAGAGCAATATGGCTGCTGCCGCTGCTGAGTTGAAGCGCATACACAAAGTGCTAGATCCGCTAACGGCTAGTTCAACTGAGCATGATAAAGAGCAAGTCAATTTGCTCACGGCGCGAGTACTTGATGCTCAGTCATGGCTGGAAGAAGGCCAGGGGCAGCGCGAGCAGGCCATCGAGACTTTGAAGCGTGCTATTGCTTTGCTTAAGGTTGATGGTGTGCACAGTCACGAGACCTGGCGATTGGTCACCTGTATGGGCCATTTAGCTAGTCTCTATGCCGGTATGGGTGGCTATAACCAGGCTTCGCAATTGTTGCAGGATGCCCTTACTTACGCTAAAAGTTCTCCTAGTATTGCCCCTCTCAATATCGCTGACATTGAAGAACAGCTCGGCTCCATGCTATTCAAGCAAGGCCTTGCTGCGGAGGCTAATCAACACTTTGCCATTGCCTTAGCTATGGACAATGCCACTGGTGCAGTGCAACGCAGATATTCTCCAAAGCCATACTGGCTCTGCCCTACTTATACTTATACCGATGGATCGCCCTGGTCTAGTCGCAGCTTTCAAGACGGCTTGCAACGCAAGCGCATTACCTTAGATGCTGTGGCGGTAGAAGCCGTGGCTGTTCGTGATAATTCAGCCCAGGGTAAAGGCAAGGTCGTAAAAGTAGCTTTGACAGTGCTTAATCGCAGCCGTGGTCCACTCGAATTCATGGGTAAGAAACCTGAGTTTATCGCTATGACACCAAAAGCGGTGATGGCAACCATGATTGAACCGCTTAAGTTGGCTGACAGCGTCGAGAAGAAAGCTCAGAGTAAGGCTAAGTGGGTGCGCTTCTGGGGCCAAGATGCCACTCAAACCCTCACTAGCACTTATATTAATCCCCCTGCCTATGGCTATGGCTTCGGTGGCTTCTACCCGCCAGTGATGAGTTATGGTGGCACCATTCCAACAGTTATGCGCAATGGCAATATGACCACTATGATGACTCAGGTGCCTGATTATGCCGCGCAGCAAAGGGCTATGGAAAAGGCTCGGGCCATTGAAGATGACGCTAAGGCCTATGCTGAGCAAATTCGTTCGCAAAGTCTTGGGCCTTGCGATATAGATCCTGGAGCAACCATCAGCGGTGCTATTTTCTTTCAGCTTGACGATGCTAATAAGGCTGGAGCATGCATTGTAAGAATTCCTGTTGGTGACGCTACCTTTGAATTTACCTTTGATAAGCTCGCTGGAAACTAGCATTAATCGGCAACTCGGAGCCAAGCAGTGAAAACCATAAAGCCAGTTAGTGTCGACAAATTTCCCGGAATGCTTTGTCGGGGCTATGCATTTGATGCACCATTGAATTATGCCGATCCCACAGGAGCAACAATTTCTATTTTCGCTCGAGAAGTTGTTTCTCTTGAGAATGTAGGCAAAAGCGATTTGCCCTGGCTCCTTTTCTTGCAAGGCGGTCCGGGCTTTCAGGCGCCTAGGCCTGAGGGGCTATCGGGGTGGTTGAAGCGAGCTGCAAAAGAATATCGCGTGTTATTAGTTGATCAGCGCGGCACCGGCTTGAGCACAGCCGTAACCGAACAGCTGCCTTCACTCTATCCAACTGCGCCATTGCAATTTAAATACCTACAGCACTTTCGAGCTGACAATATCGTTCGCGATTGCGAATTGATTCGCAAGTCGCTTTGCCACGGCAAGAAGGTGACATTGCTTGGCCAGAGTTTTGGCGGCTTTTGCAGTACTACCTATTTGTCTATGGCTCCTGAAGGCTTAAGTGGTGCCATCTTAACTGGCGGCTTGCCGCCTCTGGTTGATGATGCCGATGAAGTATACCGGCAGACCTACCGTGAATTGATAAAGAAGAACCAACTTTTCTATAAGCGCTATCCTGAAGATGTAGAGAAGGTGGCGCGAATTGTTGAACACTTGCAGAAAAATGCAGTGTTCTTGCCTACCGGAGAGCCGCTTACTGTAGAGCGCTTCTTGCAGCTTGGCCTTAATTTTGGTTTTAATTCAAGTGGTGGCAGCATGAATACTGTTCACTATTTGCTTGAGAGCGCTTTTGATTCGTCTAACGATTCCATACTCAGCTATTCCTTCTTGCGTGATGTAGAGAGTCAACTGCACTTTAATACCAACCCTATTTATGCGCTTCTTCACGAAGCTATTTATTGCCAGGGCCGTGCTTCTAACTGGTCAGCAGCTCGCCTGGTCAGTGAATTTGACGAGTTCAGAAAAGACTCAATGCCAATATTCTTTAGTGGCGAAATGATTTATCCCTGGATGTTTGAAGAGTACACTTGTCTGAGGCCATTTAAAGAAGTGGCAGAGTTGCTGGCCTCCTACTCGCAGTGGCCGCCCCTCTATGATTGCGATCGTCTCAAGAATAACGATGTTCCTTGTGTCGGTACTATTTATTGCAATGACATGTATGTTGCTCGGCAGCTGGCTGAGCAAACTGCTTCTGCAATTCGCGGCATGAAGGTATGGATAACCAACGAATATGAACATGATGGCCTGCGTCAGGATGGTGAGGTTTTGCTCGATCGCTTATTACAGATGCTCAACGATTGATTAGTCTTCACTGCTGCCGAAGAATTTGTTGAAGACAATACTAATACGTGATTTTTTGACTTTGTTCCGAGCCAGAGTGCTGCTTCTGAGTAGATCTGTGTGTAGTTCTTTAGCGCTTTGGTAGCGGTCTTGAGGCGCTTTGGCCATGGCCTTATTGATGATGCGCTCGAACTGTACAATCTGTTGCTGATTGATTTTCTCTGAAGGAGCTATGGCGGCTGGCTGCTCGGTTACCTTTTTTGTCATTACTGCCAAGATCGAATCGCCATTGAATGGCGCTTGGCCTGTCAACATTTCGTACATGATGCAGCCTAGAGAATAAATATCAGAGCGCTCGTCTATGGCTTCACCAAGGCACTGTTCTGGGCTCATGTACAAAGGCGTGCCCAGCATGTCGCCAGTGTTGGTAAGTTTTAAATGGCCGCGGTTGCCTGGCAATTGGGCTATGCCGAAGTCGATGATCTTGATTCGCTCTATTGCTGGCGCTTGCATAACAATTATGTTGTCTGGTTTAAGATCCCGATGAATTACTCCCTTGCGGTGCGCCAGTTGAAGGGCTTCTAGAATCTGCGAGCATACGGCAACGAAGGCGTGAAATGATAAGGCTCCATTTTTTGCTAAATGCTGGCGCAGGGTGAGGCCCTCTAGTCTCTCCATAACGATAAAAGCAGAACCTTCGTTTTGCAGCACAACGTCTCTGATTTCGACTATGGCTGGATGCTTTATCACTAAGAGTGCTCTAGCCTCGCGAATGAAGCGTTCTAGTACCAGATTTTGGTCAGCGTTTTGGGGGACGAAGTGCTTGATCACAACAGGGCATTTGTCAGTTGTGTCGTGTGCTCGATAAACGGTTATGGTGCTTTTCAATCCGGCTTTGCTGCAGGTTGTGCTTTGACTGATTATTGACTCGATAATGTATCTGTCATCAAATATGGTGCCGAGTAGATTGCGAGTATCTTCAGTATTCAAAAGATAACGGCCTCTGTTAATTAGGTATTTCTTTGCCGCTATTCTTTCTTGTTCTTCTGACCCAGGCCAAAGAGGTTCAGCCAGTTTCGGTCTTTGTTAAGAAGAGAGTCTTGCTTACTTTTACTGACTGACGAAGCCGGTAAATTAGGCTTCTTACCGTCCTGAATTGCAATTAGCACTTCTTTCATATCGTCGGCTGAAGCAAAGCGATTTTCTGGCTTCTTCTCTAGGGCGCATAAGACCACGGCATCAAGTGCTTCTGGAATTTCGATATCTTTGAAGCGCTCGCGCAGGCTTTGCGGTTTTTGGCTTACCTGTTTGAAGCCTAAACGCACCGGGTTTGACGAACTGAAGGGCAACTTGCCTGACAGAGCTTCGTACATCAAGCAACCTAGGGAGTAAATATCTGATCGACTATCGAGTCTTTCGCCCAGGCATTGCTCTGGGCTCATATACGCAGGGCTGCCGAATTCTTCTCCATCGGCAGTCATGTAGCGGGTTTCGCGGCCAGGATTAGGCAGCACTTTGGCAATGCCAAAGTCAGATACTTTGACGAAATCGCCGCCGCCCTTGGCCTTAAGCAGGTAAATATTGGCGGGCTTGAGATCGCGATGAATGAGATTGTGCTGATGGGCGTGGCTGAGGGCGTCGCAGATTTGTATGGCTATGTCGATCAGTCGATCTACTTCCAGAAATCCTTCGGTACTAATTATTTCTTCTAAGGTGGGTCCGGCAAGAAAGTCCATAACCAGGTATGGATACTGCTTTTCAGAGAGTCCGAATTCGTAGACGGAACAAAGGTTTGGATGACTTAGTTGCTTTGCTTTATTGGCCTCTTGCTCAAGGCGTTTCAGAGTTCGTTTGTTTTCAAAAGGCGAGCGTCTGAATATTTTCATGGCTAGCAAGGCGTCAACTTTGCCTGAGCGCGCTTGATAGACATAACTAAGGGTACCCTTGCCAATGCGGTCTAAAAATTGATAGCCGCATTCAGTCAAATCGTGCAATCTAACATTGGGGTCGAACCGCCTTTCTGGCGAGCTTTCGCTTGGTACTTCCTCTTGTGCTTCAGGAAATTTTGGGCTAGCTGCCTTTAAACTAGAACAGTTGCAGAAACCAGGGCGACCAGCGCTTAGCGATGAAATCGTAGATTGGGTTGGGAAAATCGGTCTGCTACAGGTCTCGCAGACTTCTCTTAGTATTATTCGCTGCTCTTTGTCTGCGCTCACGCCACTTCTCGCCAGAACTTAGAGCATTATGCCACCTCTGATGGCAGGTTTATCAAACAGGCTCGCGCTTTAGTCTCTCTTCCAATAATCTTACTGGCAGATAAATTATGGCTGCGGTGGCCCAAGCATTGAGGCAGCCAATGCCGAGGTGTAAGTGTTCCAGGCTTGGTATCAGTCCGGCTGTGACAATGCCAACACTGCAGCCGATGGCAAAAGCTAACATGGCGGGAAGGCGTAGCGCAGGCAATTGGTGCATTTCTTGAATGTGGTCGAAAATTCGGCTGTGTTTGTCACTGATTAGTTTTGCTATTGACCATTCGCAGAGCAAAATTGTTGTTCCAGTCGGAATGAGAATGCCGTTTAGGGTTGAAATTACTTCAATGCTTTTGGCCATACCGCTGAATGAAAGCCAGTAAGCAACCAGGGCGCAGATGAAGGCGTAGCCGAAGACGACATGTTTTTTCTTCACTTTGAATAAGTTCTCAAAGGCCTCGACCACGGCGTACAAATTAGAATCGGCTGCGGCAAAATATTGAGCGCCAATGACTATCAGTGCCAGCAATGCTACTCCACCAAAACTAAATTCATTCATGAATGCCGTAGCCCGCGCCGTATCTGTCACTTGACTAATTTGAGCGACCATCCATCCGGTAATAGGAAAGATAATTTGACCAATACATAGTGCCACCGTTAGCGGTATCGCGGTTCTCTTCACTCCCGGCCTTGCGTGACGCCAGTAGTCGGCCTCGTTACCCCAAATTGAAAAACCAATTACAAATGATGCTATGGCGCCAAGAGCCACTGTCCAGCTGACATTGGTCTCATGTATAGGCATTACTGCTGCTGCGGTGTTGTAGGCAACCACAGCGCGGAAAAAGGTAAAACCAACCCAGGCAATGAGGCAAGGGGCAGCGAAATATTTGGCGAAATTGACCACTCCAGAAAAGCCCCAGAGATTGTTGAGACACATCAAAAAGGAGAAACCAGCGGCCATGAAGCCGATAGAGATAGGCACGGAAAAGAGGCCACTGACCGCGTCGGCCATGCAGAGGGCACCAAAGGCATAGCAAGCAAGAAATATGGCAATTAAGTTAAATGTGGTCATGCGCGCGCCCCAGCGGCCAAAGACCGAGCGATTGAGATGAGCATAAGTGCGCCCGGTGACTGTTCCAAGCTGAGCCGAAGGCACGCAAAAGAGCAAAACCACTATGGCTGAAAAAACTGTACAGGCTAGAACTTGTGCCAAACTGAAGCCATTTTTGTACCACTCCACACCAATGAGAACAGTGGGAAAAGAGGTAACCATGGTAATCCACAAAAGACCCATAGCTAGAGGGTGGCGCCGATCAGCCAGGGCGACAATGTTCTCACTGCCTGAACTTATGGCAATATCGCTAAGCTCATCATTGAGCCCAGCTGTTGCCGCAGGGCTGGTGCGTTCAATAATGGCCGTTGCATTGTCTGTTTCGCTCATAGACTCAATTTCATTTCCTAAGCAAAAGCCCCATATAGCCAACTACTCATGCTGTAGCCAATACTATAAGGGGCTTTTCAAGTGAAACAAATGGTGTGATTACCATTTAGAGCGCTGTTTATGTGCCGAAAATTCTATCGCCAGCATCGCCAAGGCCAGGAACAATATAGCCACGGTCATTGAGGTTGCTGTCTACAGAAGCAGTGGTGATGTGCACATTGGGGAATTGCGAATGTACTCGCTTGATGCCTTCAGGGGCAGCCACGAATGAAACCAATTGAATTTCGCCAACATTGAGCTTGGCAAACAGTTCGATAGCAGAAGCTGCAGAGCCGCCTGTAGCAAGCATGGGGTCAAGCACGATAATGCGGCTGTCTGGTGGCAATGAATCAGGTAGCTTGGCGTAGTATGAAATCGCTTCAAGTGTAGTCTCGTCGCGCTTCAAGCCAACGTGATAGATACGTGCTGCAGGCAACATTTTTTGTGCCGCTTCAGCCATGACCAAGCCAGCTCTCAGTACTGGTGCGAGAATGACATAATCGGTTAAGGCCGAGCCTTTTGCTTGGCCAACGGGAGTTTCAACGGCAAGCTCTCTCACAATCATTTGTCTAGAAGCTTCGTAGATCAAATATTGGCTAAGAGTAATGGAATAGCGGCGAAAATCTGGAGATTGAGTCTGGTAGTCACGCAGCTTGGTGAGCAAATGCTGTACTACCGGATGGTCTACTACCTGTACTTTGTTGCCCAAAGCGATCATCAAATTTTCCTCCAGAGGCGATTGACTGCACTGTCAATTCTATTTTTCATACTTTTGTTTTGGCAGCATCAGCTTATGACTGTCGCCATAATTGAGCGGGCTTGTGCTCGGGCCCATTTATCGCACTCTAGTATATCCTCCAGAGGCGGCGATTTTATTGGCTTATGTTCATCGAGCACTCTTTCCAGGGTTTCAGCGATTTGGAGAAACTTAATATCGCCTTTGAGGAAGGAATCTACGGCGATTTCATTAGCGGCATTGAGCACACAGGCTCGGGTATCGTCGCCAGCGGCGGCCTCTTGTGCCAGGCCAAGACAACGGAAGCGCACAGGGTCAGGCTTCTCAAAAGTCAGATCTTTTAACTCGCTAAGACTTAGTTTAGGTACCCTGCTCGAGGCCACTCGCTCGGGATAAAAGAGGGCGTAATGAATCGGCAGGCGCATATCCGGAAGGCCCATCTGCCCCACTATTGAGCCGTCTACAAATTCCACAGCAGAATGCAGAATTGATTGGGGGTGAATTACTACTTCAATTTTGCTGGCGGGAAGGTCGAAGAGCCATCGCGCTTCAATGATTTCTAAGCCTTTGTTCATTAATGTGGCTGAATCGATTGTAATTTTTGCCCCCATCGACCAGTTGGGATGTTTTAGTGCATCAGATATGGTGGCATTTTTTAAGGCCTCCGTTGACCAGGTTCTGAACGGTCCGCCAGAGCCGGTTAGTAGTAGCTTTTCAACTTCTTCTTCGACTCGATCTCTTAGAATCGAGGCCCAGAGTGATTGGAAAATAGCTGAGTGTTCACTATCAACTGGCACGATTTGGACGTTGTGCTTTTTCGCTGAGCTGATTACTAAATGTCCGGCCGCCACCATCGTTTCTTTGTTGGCTAAGGCGATGGTTTTGCCTTTGGCTATGGCGGCAAGTGTTGGCTTAACTCCGAGAAATCCGACTACTGCTGTCACTAAAACGGTTGCTTGCGGGTGTTCGGCCACGGCCAGCAGGCCTTCTTCACCCGACATGCACTCAACGCCCTTGAGCTCGGCTGCCGTGAGCATTTCTTTCAATTGCTGCACTGCTTCTGGGCTGGGCAGCGAAATTAAGTCAGGGCGAAACTCTAGAATCTGCTCCTTGAAATCTTGCAGATTCTTTGAACCGGCTGCTAGAGCCGAGACTTTGAGCTGATCTGGGTGGGCGCGAACGATGTCTAGGGTTTGCTTGCCAATAGAGCCGGTTGACCCAATAATGCTGAGAAATTTCACTTTTTACTTCCGCGTTGCGATTCTCAATAGTTTAGAACTTTCTATTCTAGAGTTCTCTATTTTAGAGTTCTGTTTTTTTAGAATCTGGGCGGCAGAGATGGCGGTAGTTCGAATTTAGGGAAACTACCTAGCTTAATATGATCGCGAATGACCTTGAGCGATGCTTGTCTGGCCATCGATTGATCATAAACTCCAGCATAGAAGCCAAAGTAGTCGTTCGGGTAGCGGCTAGAGCTCCAGTAAGGCACACCGGGCATCAACGGTGAATAAACGTTAGCTCTGGGGTAATGATTGACTTCTCTAAGCTTGCCGTTTGAATCACGATAAGCGGCATCAAGCAGAGATATAGCTTCGTCTAGCTTTCTCAGCGTGGTGGGATTGTTGAGGTCCCCTGTTCCGGTTCTCAAAAAGTCGTTGAGAACTGGTTTAACGGCAGCAGCCGTGAGCACATCGGCCAGATAAAGTTTGTAATATGGATTGTCTGAGGTTTTGGCAGCATCGCGCAATACTTGCTCTTGCTTCAGCAGCGCATCATCGGCAATTCCGGCTATGCGACCAAAGTATTTGATTGAGTTGATACCAGCGTCATTTACTGGATTGAAATTGCGGTCGAAGCTTTGCAAATTAGAGAAAGTAGCTTCGGCGTAATTGCGGTTGACGTCTATGCGTATCGCCTCGACGGTTTTAGACTGAGTGGGAAGCTCTATGGAAGTCAGATTAGCTGGAAGGTAGTGCTTTTTGCCGTGGTCTTGACCGCCTTCAAACCAGACAAATAGGCCTTTGGGGTCTTGCCAGTAATTGACTTTTACGCCTGGTGGAATATCGGTCAGTTTGAGCTTATCGAAGTCTTTAGGCCAGGTTTTGGCAGCGCCAATTAGTTTGGCGTCGAAATCTTTGTCGTTGATTGAGAGAATTATGGCTCTGTTTTCAATTCTCACATCAAGCGGAGTGGCTGGTGTGTCTCTGACCTGGGAGACCTGGTCGGCCGGTTTTGCTGCTGTATCTCTGGTGGGAACATGCAACTGGTCGCTTGCTGCAGTTCCAGCCGCAGGCGGCGATAACCTGGCGTCACCGGGGTTGTTCTTGCTGCCGAAAATCGCGCCAAAATCGATACCAGTATTGCTCGCTGGCTTTGGTTCTTGGCTTTTCTCTGCTTGGTCGCCCATCAGGCACTATTCTCCTAAACTGAAAGTACTCTAGTGGCCTTGCAGCCCACCGTCAATGTTGAGAATACGAATTAGAGATTAGCTAACTTTCAATCTCTCAGCGCAACTTCAGGTCGATTATGCCAATTTCTTCGCCAGTTCGGCTTGCTCTAAAGAGTTTGAGATGCTTACAGTCCAATCCTTCTGAAGCTTTGCCTTGCATCAGGTCGACGTTAAACTGACGCTTTGCTGCGGTCATGGTTTCGCCAAACCTAATGCCCCGGAGGTCATTAAGAGTGTGCTGCAACGAAGAACTGGCCGTGCTCGTTGTATGTACCAACATGTCTAGATCTTTGGGAAACGCCTTCTGGCTGACGAAGCTGCCTGCAACGTAGACTCTTTCCTGTCCTTGGTCTGCCAGCCGGCGCAACATTGGATCGACTGTTTTTAGCATTTGCATGCGGTGCTCGTTCGAACCAAAATGACTGGCGAAATCTTCATAAGGCGATCTGTAGATTCCTGGAGGCAAGAAACCATTAGGGGTGAATTTGGGAATTCCTTCTCTACCCGGAAGAAGCAAGTCTAGAGCTTGTCTTTCGCCGATGTTAGCGATTTGGCGGTCACGAAACTCGACTGGTCCACCGCCAAAACGGCTAGACACACCTAGGTCAACTGGTCCACCACTGCGACCGACTATGCTAGTCGCTCTCGCCATGCCTGGTGTCAGCGATTTGCTTGTAACTGCGGCCTCGGTCATGGCTTCTGTACTGAGTTTGACTGCCGCTTCTGCCATCTCGCGGTAGGCCGGTTTAGCGGCAACAGCAAGATTTTCAATAATCGGAACCCAGTTAGCCATGCGATTTCCCTTGTACTGAAGAGAATATATACGGCTCTAGCCCCGTCTCAAATGGTGGGATTACGCATGTGACATGCACTTCTTGCTTTTGAGATCTAGCTGGAGAGAACGGAGTGAGAATTTCTGTCGAAGCCAAACTGATACGATAGTGATTGAGTTGGCTCATGGCTAAATGCTATGGTTTGTTGTATTGAGGTCTGAGTAAGTGCCTAGAGAAATTGAAACAAACCCCAAGCTGTTTCATCTGTATCACTACCAGACAGTGCATGCTGTCACTAGCTGCATTTTGGGCTCTCAAATTTGTCTTGGAATTGGCATTCTGGCAAGCTGCGCCAGATTGTTATCGACGGTCGCCTCTTCGCAAGTTTTGCAGGTAGCTTTGACTCTAGTGCTGGTGATAGCCCTTCTGCAGCTCCCTGGGGTTTTCTCTCTATCAATTAAAATTTTGATGAAAGATTGTTCTGATTCATGCGCGAACGAATCGTTGGATGCAAACCTGCTCTGGCTGCCTGTTGAAATTATTACAGCTCTGGCCCTAAATTTTAGTGGCTTGCCAGCTCTCTTGCAATTTCTGGGGATAGGGTTTAGCAGTGTTTTCGGTATTCTCATTCCCTTCCTCGTCGCTGCTCTTATATTCTGGTTGCCTGTTGCAACAGGGCGAGCCGCTCAGTTAGAGCTTGAGGCGAAGACAAGTTGAATGCCCAACAGTTACTGTTGACACATGGAATTGCCGTCGAGGTCTAAAGATTGTTGGCTCAATTCTGTATGGACAATGTCATGACGTCGTGTTAATTTAGAGGTTGTGGAGTTAGTACTGGTGAAATAAATGGCGACCGACAAGCGACATGTTGCTATTAAAAACTCCGAGCCCCAAAAAGGCAGGAGTAAGAAATTCGACATTCGTTGGACCGAGGCCGAGCAAGACCTAATTAAGCAAGCTTCTGCGCTTAAGAAAAGCACAGCTACCAGCTTCATTCGTGAGAATGCACTGGCCGCTGCTGAAAGTATTGTCTGTGAACAACAGCGGTTTGTTCTTACTACCGAGCAGTGGGCTCTAGTCGATAAGATATTTTCTGCTCCAGCGAAAATTCTGCCAAATCTCAAGAAAAAGCTCTCTAAGCCTGAGCCTTGGGATGAGGCGTAATAGTTGGTTAGTAGGCCAGAGCCGCTAAATAAAGAGCATGACCTAAGCCAATTTGATTGCGGTAAGGCATCACTTACAGACTGGCTAAAGAAGCATGCTCTTCAAAGTCAGAGTAGTGGACAGTCAAAAACGATGGTAGTTTGCGACCCTGCGCGTGTAGTAATTGGCTATTACTCGTTTTCGGTTGTCTCTGTTGAGCACGCTGAAAGTACGCCGGAAAGAGTTAAAGCCGGGCTAGCTAGGCATTCTATACCGATATTCCTCCTGGCGCGGCTGGCACGAGATAGCAAGTTTAGGGGGCAACAATTAGGCGAGCGCCTTTTGCTACATGCTCTAAAGCGAGCCGCTTTGTTGGCCTTGGAGGTACCGCTGCGAGCCGTTGTTGTAGATGCTCTTGATGAAAAAGCAAAGCAGTTTTATTCCAGTTATGATTTTGTTCCTTGGCCCGTTGACGGTCTAAGGATGTGGCTGTTGATTAAAGATTTACAGAAGACCTTGAAAGCGAAGTAGCTCCTGCCATCCTCGTCGATCTACCGTTCTTGGCTGATGAATTGCACTTTAGGAGGCGAAAATAAAAGTATCGTTGCGAAATTCTAGGTGCTCGGTAAAGACGCCATCATCTGCCTTAGTACTGGTACTAACTGTGCGGCAGTCTGATAGCGGTCGCGGCTTTCCATCTGGGTGCAGCTCACTACTATTTCACTCAACTCTTGTGAGATGAGATTATTGTGCTCTTGTGGGTTTGAAGTGCTGAGCGCCTCAGGTTCGACGCCGGTGAGGAGGAAGTAGAGAGTGCAGCCGAAAGCATAAATGTCACTTTGTACACTGGCTTTGCCGCGAAACTGCTCTGGAGCAATAAAGGCATGTTTGCCCACGAATGTACCTGTGGCATTGCCGATAAACTCATTGGCTGCGCCAAAATCAATCACCACAATTGAGCCGTCTTCGCAGAGCACAATGTTGTCGGGGGTGAAATCGCGGTGAATTAGTGGCGGGTCTTGTTCGTGCAAATACTTAAGAATATTCACCATCTGTAGTGCCCAGTTGATTACGGTGCTTTCTCTTTGCGGCCCATTTTGTTTAACGAGCTGCCGTAAATCTTGGCCGTTGACATAGTCGAGCATAAGATAATTGCGCTCTTGCTCAACGAAGTAATCTAATACTTTGACTATGTTGGGGTGATTGATTTTAAGCAGCAGAGCTGCTTCGCGGTCGAGCATTTCTCTGGCTTTCGCTTGGGCGCTTTCGATGGCGTCATCTGATACAACAGCTTCCTTTAGAACCACTAGTTTGCGGTCTTCTAGCTGGCAAAGATAGACAGCCGAAAGGCCACCAAGAGCCAGGTGCCGCATTACTTTTAGAGTACCGTTGCGCATCACTCGACCTGGATCTAAAGGCACAAAGGAGGTTGGGCAGAATCTTCTACTCAACTCCTCTTCCCACATACCGGTGAAGCTCAACTGCGGAGTCTCGTTGCCAGTTACCTGGTTCTTCAGCTCGTGCACACTCTGGTCAATCTCAGCGGTATTGCCCCACATCTCCATTGCTATTAGCAATTTTTCCATGTCTGTTGAATCTATATGACTGAGAGTGAGAGGAATGGCGCCTTTGGTGGTCATGAAAGTAATCTGCTTTTTTTGCCAATCTTTTTGATTGGCACCGCTTACGGTGATCTTTGTGATATCACCCCAGCGCAATAGCTGATTGTGCCTGAAGATTGAAAATGGCAGCTTGACACCGTCTTTATCAATTTGAATAGCTTCGTGGGTAAGCCAATTGAGAAGCAGCATGCCCACGGCGAAGATAGTCAGTGTCGCCAGGCCTATGGCACATATACGAGAGTCTGTATGCTGTAAAACGATAAAGCCGAAATACTGAGTGATGATAACAATTACCGCAGTAAGCGGACAGGCCACTCCCCAGGCTGGAAAAGTCAGGCGCAGGAGCGATAACGCTGTGTCACGCTGATTATCGAGATATTTTACTCTTACGGCTAGTTCGGCCATTGACTCTCCAAATCACTAATCTAAATCTACTTCGATGTGCTTTGCCATCATGCTTCTATGGTCTCTTTGTTCGTTTCTCTTATTTCGATTGTCACTCCTTCGTCAGTATCTACGCTTGCTGCACCTATGGCCAGCTGATCTAGATCGCTGTCGTCAATTGATTGACCTAAGCTCTTTGCTATTTCTGCCATAGATTTAAATCGTTTATTGAGATCGAGAGCTGTGCACGAGCGCACAATCTGGTCGAACTCCTCGCTAGTTTTTACTCCAGCTTCGATGGGGCTTGATTGGGTAATCGCCTCGGGCTCTTTTCCGGTTACTAAAAATTGCAATGTGGCGCCCATGGCATAGATATCGCTCTGTAGAGTGGCTTTGCCTCTGAACTGTTCTGGTGGTAGATATGAATGTTTGCCGGCGATAGTGCCGGTGGTGCCAACTTGTTGAATCTGGGCGACGTTAAAGTCAATTAGCTTGAGTTTATTGTCACTGGTTAGCATCAAATTATCTGGAGTAAAGTCGCGATGAATAATCGAGCGCTTGTGTAGATACGCAAGTATTTGGCACATTTGTACAGCTAACTGGCGGATAGCTTCTTCTGACAGTGCGCCTTTTTCGGCAATGAGTTGGCGCAGGTTCTGTCCGTCAATATGCTCTAAGCCAATATAGCCGCGATGGTCTTCAAAGAAGTAGTCTTGTAGTTTGACGATGCCTTCACTATCCAATGACTCTAGTATTTTTGCTTCTTTTTCAAAACTCTTTAGCGCTTGTTCTTTCATGTTGCGATCGGCATAGGCCGGCACAATAGTTTCTTTGAGGACGATATTGCAGTTGTTGAGCTCATCGCGGCAGAGATAGGCAGTGCCTTGTCCGCCGACGCCGAGGCGCTTAATTACTTTGTATTGATCGTCTTTGAGCCTTTGTCCTGGAGCGAGTGCTTGACTGCTGTTGCGTTCTGGAGCCGATGATAGAGATTGCAGCCAGAGTTCTGTGTAGCTGCGTTCACGGTGGGGCAACATCGCTTCGCTGAGTTCGCTTGCAATGGTGCAGCCTGGGGCAAAGCGCTCTAGCGCTTTTGCTAGTCTGGGTCTGTCGTTTTCTTGAATAGCAACTAAATCAAGATAAAATGATTTATTGTCTTTCAAGTTAAATTTGATTTTCGCCACACCATCAGCGCTTCTGTCTAGGGCAACAGAAATTACCTCAGGCCATTTGATTTGAGATAGACCCAGGGTATTGCCAGCCATGGTTATGGCTAAATTGAGCCCATTGGCGTCGATGCTGAGTGAGTTTGGTCGTAGAAGCGCTTTTAGGGCGAAGGCTGAGGCGTAGGCAAGAATAAGGCCTGAGATAGTCAGAGCTATGGGGTGGGTGGAGAGGTGACAGAAAACCTCTCCGGCCTTGTATGTATACGTAAAGATCGGCGAAGTTGTGTCAGTTATCAGCTTACTCAGCATTGTGTGTGCGTTTTCTGATGAGCCTAGCTTGGCGGCCGGCATGTAGAGAAAGGTATAGATACCAGCAAGCCAGTTGGGAGCCATGAAAAAAGCCACAATAATGGGGCCAAAGCGCAGCCAGGGTGAGGCCGTATCAAAAAAAGCCTGACGCATGTTGCGCCAGACCTGGCCGGAGCGATATTCAATTATGAACTTGCTGCTATCGTCAACTAATACTTTGCGGGCAATTTTCTTGCAGCTCAGCAAGCTGTTGAGCACCGGGTCAATTTGACACTGGGGGTAGTTACTTTCAATATGTTTTAGTAGACGTTGATACTCGGGCGCATTAACCCGACTAAGGTTGAAGCTCATGCTTTTGCCCTGGGCAAAAGTCAGAGTAATTCTTCTCGGCAAGACATCATTGCCTTTGTAGTCTGTACCAATTGATAGAAGCTTGGACAGTTCGCGAACGCGAAAACCGTGCGAGATTAAGTTGTCTTCAACTCTGATTTTGCGTTTGAGAATGTCTTCAACAAAATAAATTAGGCTCCAAATTAATACGCCAAAGAAGGCTATCTGCAGAGCTGTGCCGCCACTAAAGGCAATAATTGAGCCAGCGAAAGGCAGAATTATGTAGGCCCAGATAGGTAGCATAAAGAAGGCCTTCCACCACAGCATTAGGGTGGAAAGCTTGTCACTGTAGCTAAATTGTAGGATTGCCCGTTTTTTCTTCATTCTGACTGACAGTGTTTAGGGACATCCTATTCTTTGCTATACCTCCGAATGGCGGCAGGAAAACACTTCTAAAGGCAAGCTTTAGAGAAGATCACAATAGCTCAGGCTAGCTCTTAACTTGGTTCCGAATTTAGTTTCGGATCTGGTTCCGATTTAGTTCTGAATTTAGTTCTGAATTTAGTTCTGGATTTTAGGTCTGGGCCAGCGCCGTCATGCAGTGCGAGAGCTGTTCACTGTGCCCCACCACAAAAATTGAATCTTCACCTTGTAGTGAAAATTCTGCTGGTGGATGGGAGACAACCTGTTCTTCCCTTCTGATGGCCAGAACAGTTACTCCTATCTGGTTGCGTAAGTCCAACTCTTTTATTGTCTTTCCTGCTAGTGAATTTTTTACCTTAAACCAGGCCCCAACAAAGTCTTCATTGGCAAAACCAATAATTTCACCGATGGGAGGATGATAGTCGAAGTCATCAGAATCTTCGGTGCGACTGTTGCGAATGAAGCTCAAGGCTTTTGCCAGTTGGCCTTGTTCGGCGTTCTGGCCCAGCAGTGCTTGCTTGGTTAGCTCGAGGCTGGCCTCGAACTCTGGTTGCACAATTTGAGCAGCTCCGGCTTGTTTAAATGCAGCGCGATCGGCTGGGCGATGGGCTCTTACCAAAATGCGCAAATTGGGATTTACCTCGCGGGCCATCTTAATGATATTCACTGCTGCCAGTGGGTCTGGCAGCGTAATTACCAGAGTCGTGGCTGCTGTGATGTTGCATTCACTAAGCACCAATCTGCTTCCGGCATCGCCATAGACAAAAGGAATGTGCCTTTGCTTTAAGTCTTCGATGGCAGCTCCATCAAGTTCGACCACGGCTACTGCTACTCCAGCTTCGCGGATAGCCAGGGCTACGTTTTTGCCTACTCGGCCAAAGCCACACACTACTGTATGGTTGGTTAAAGGTAGATGAGTAGTTTGTTGGCTTTGCTCGGCGTTCAGTGTCTCTGGCGGGCGAATTCTTCTGATGATAGGTGATAGCCAGGAGATTATGCTGGGGGAAGCAATCATAGATATCACTGCTGCGGCAAAGAACAAGTTATAGAGAGAGCCAGTAATCAAGCCTGCCTTGTTACCAACCGTAGCCAGCACGAACGAAAATTCTCCCACTTGAGCCAAGCATAGACCGGCCAGTGTGGCACTGGTGACACTATTGGTAGCGAGTAGTGATGCCAGGGTAGCAATCAGGGTCTTTCCTAAAATCAAGACACCGACGAAAATGATGACTTCGTTCCAGTGCAGGTAGATATAAGCTGGATCAAGCAACATGCCCACCGAGACAAAGAATACTGTGGCGAATAGATCTCTCAGCGGAATTAAATCAGACAGCGCCTGGTGGGCATAGGGCGATTCACTGATCATGATGCCAGCCAGAAATGCACCGAGGGCAATTGATAGACCTAACTCGTGGCTGGCAATGGCAACACCGAGGCAAAGGCAGATCATAAAGAGCAGAAAGAGCTCGCGAGAGTTTGTGCTTGCTACTTTGGCTAAAAGTGGTGGCAATATTTTTGTGGACATGATAATCACAACGGCAACTAAAACAAGGGCTTTGCCGAGGGCTATTAAAAGGGCAATGCCGGTGTCGGCTCCAGCATCTTTGAGCGCCGGAATCAACGACATGGCCGGTATTAAGCTTAGATCTTGAACAATAAGAAGAGGAATGAGAATGCGGCCGTGAATAGAATCGGTTTCACCACGCTCCGAAAGCATTTTGGTCGCCACTACTGTGCTTGAAAGGGCAACGATGAAGCCAAAAACCACGCCGCTCTTCAGGTCTGGCGCTAAGCCAAAGTGCACTACTGCCAGACCAAAGCCTAAAGTGGTAACGATGATTTGGAAGATACCGGCTGCCACTACTCTGTTTGTGCGAAACAAGAGCTGGCGAAATGAAACTTCCAGGCCCAGTGCGAATAACAGAAGGGCGACGCCCAACTCAGCAAGTACCGATATCTGTTCAGAGTTGCTTATGAGCTTCACTCCGTGGGGGCCGATGATTAACCCGGCCAACATGTAACCGGCCATAGCTGGCTGCTTCAGTGCCACTGCGGCAAATCCGAAGATAGCAGCGGCCAGCCAGACCAGAGATAGGTCTAGAATCAGTTGTAATTCAGACAATGTATTTCCTCTTAATTTTCGGCATGCTTGAACCTAGGCATGTGATGCCAGGCAAGCGATTTCGAGCAATTTAGAGGGGTTTAGATCAGCATAGCCCTGTTAATAAGCCAAAGAGGTCTGACTCTTTCAGCCTGATTGAAGCCTTTAGCTTGCTGCTTCAATGCCGTGAGCTGTTTAAGGTCAATGGTTCGACTCTGAATCGACGCCGAGTCATTGTCGGCAATGAAGTTAGTTGAGCCTTTGCTCTTGTTTGTCAAAAGCTGTAAGCCCGGGCCAGCCATGTCGCGCATGGCGGCGCTGTGACCATCGAGGGGCTCTAGGCTGTACTGCTGAGAGTCGTATTCATGGGCGAGCGTAAGGCTTGGAACTGCCAGAATGGAAAGCAGTGCCAGGAGTATGGCAAATATCACTAGCTTATGCAGCCGCATATTCAATCTCCGACATCTATTCTCTACTTACCCATTGGCAGCCTCGTGCAACCCCTATTTGTCCATTCTTTTACTTTTGGCTTCTATTCGAATCTTTTGGACTTCTACACTGCTCCTATTTTGTTGCCTGTTTCTGTAAGCAATTAGGACCGCCACTATTTGTAAATGAGACCAAGCGAGAGCAAAATGAGACCAAGTAATTATCTAGCAATTGTCTTTACTACCATTCTTACTGCCTCGGGCTTGCAAGCTGCTTGCGCGCAAGACAATAGTGGTTCCGCTGGAAGTTCTAGCAGAGCCACGCCATCGCAGATTTATTTGAATTTTCACGAGAAAATGCTCGTTGCTAGTTCAGTGGACGAACTCTGTCCGATGTTCGCTGCCAAGAGAGTAGAGCAGATCAAGAGCGATGAAGAGAAACTACCGCCAGCGCAGATTAAGGCGATGTTTCAATTTATGCAGAAAGTATCACCGCGCAAAGTGCGAATACTTGGTGAGGCAATAACAAACGATACTTGCACCCTCACCCTTGATGCACCGGGCTATAAAGATCCAATATTCGGCGCAGCTTCTCTAGGAGTTGATGCTTCTTCAGTGTCTAGTCCAGAGTCTAGCGCTAGTGTTGAGGCTGAGAGCGGATTGCAGGCGGTCAAGAAAGAAGGCACTACCGGTAAGATTTCAATGGTGCGTGAAGAGGGACAGTGGAAGATTGAAAAAGAGAGTTGGATGTCGGGCGACTAAGCATTGCAACTAGGTGCAGTTTGGTATTGCAGACTCCTGGCCGTCGCTAAATCAAAAACATATGAGTACTCAAGTATTTTTGTTGTGCAAGACCAGGTTTCTTTGGTTTTTGAAAAGCGTGTATATACACCTAATTCAAGAAAACCGAAATCTCCTTGGAGCGATTTCAAAGACTTATTTTTTCTGATGCAATCACTGCCAAAACTGTTTGTTAACTCAACGCAAGTGCTTCTGGCTAACTTAGGCTGAAAGGGTAGCTTGGAGAAAAACCTATGAACGCCGATAAAAAGAGGCTGCCGTCTCTGGAGTCTCGTATTGCTCTGTTTTGGTTGCACCGCTTAGGTATTGTTACCCTGGTGTTGGGAGTTGTCTTTCTCATCACCTATTCAATGCAGACTCTCAGTCCTGAGCTAACTTGGCTCTTGCCCTGGCTTAAGCTTGGCACTGGCTTTGCGGTTTCATTGGCTCTGCTTTGGCTCGGTGAGAAACTGACTGGCCAAGATATGCAAAAGTGGTTTGGTCAGGCCTTAACCGCCGGCGGCTGGTCCCTAGCTTATTTCACCACTTACGCTGCGCACTATGTACCGTCGGTCAATGTTGTTGAAAGCTTGCCCCTCGAGACCGCTTTGCTTACTCTGGTTGCTGGCGGTGCTTTATACAGTGCCCTGAAGGCGCGCTCTGAGTTGATGGCAATCTACTCTATTACTCTGGCGGCAGGCACTATTTTACTCAACGGCCCTGGTTTATATAGCGATATTTCCTTTCTGATCATAGCTATTGCCGCTTCTATCTTAGGAAATACGCAGGCATGGAGGCGACTCTTTGCCTTCGCTCTGGCGGCTTGCTACATCGGCCATTTCTATTGTAGCTTTAGCATTACACCTAATTATTCTGAGCATTTAATTCTCACAGCTTTCCTTTCTTCAATATGGTTTGTCTTTGCCCTGGGCATAGGTTTCTGTTTGAGCGTTCCCGCTGGTGCTCGAAACACAGCTACTGCGCTTGCTTGTATTAATGCCATGATGCTTGCCCTCGGTTTAGCTTTGACTAACGAACAGAGTGTTGAGCATCTCTATCAAATTATTTTTGTAGTCTTTGGCTTGTTGTATCTTGCTACTTCACACTGGCTCAAAGGGCGGGAGCAGTCTCAATTGAGTACTGTGCATGCTCTGCTTGGCCTGTCATTTATCAATGCCGCCAAACTAATGCATTACTCTGGTCTTACACTGCTGACCATTGATGTGGTGCAAATTGCCTTGCTAGCAATTGTCGCTATTCGCTACGATCTTAAGGCTTTTCGTTATACTGCCGTGGCTTTGTCGATTGCTTTTCTCTTGTTCTGGACTGCTGGTGCCTCAAGCCATCAAGCTCAGATGGTTATAGGTATTCATGCTATTCAGTATTTTAGAGTGGCAGCACTGGCTGCCGGTGTTTTTGCCATACTGGCGCTGCTGCATTTGCGCACAGAAGGCAAGAATTTCTATTTCAATTTCTACTACTTTGTCAGTAACATAGTTGCTGTGCTGGCCGTCTCAAACATAGATGATATGAGTTGGAGAGCTTTTGCCCTGGCCCTTTTTGCCCTGACGAATTATCTCTGTATCCTGCGCAGTAGAGATGACTATTATGTTGATATGGCTTTCTTGCACTTGGCTATCTGCGCTACTCAAGTAGTGTTTAGCTGCACTCATTGGCTCACTTTGCCCATAGCTCTCACTGCAGCTGCGTTTTATTCAGGGTATATTTACAGCCGAAGACTTCCTGCTTTGGAAAAGTCGCATCTTGTTGATTTGTTCCAGTCTCTGCTTGGTTATGCTGGTAGCTTTACTTTAACGACATTGATATTGGCTAAAGCGCCTAGTGATTATTGCTCGACCCAACTGGCCTTAGAAGCTATTGTTTTGCTCACAGTTGGCCTATCTATCAAAGATAGTTTCCTCCGCCAAAGTGGCTTGGTCGTGCTTGCCTTGCTGTCCGGTAAGTTGCTCTTCTTCGATTTAGCTCATCACAACACTTTTGAACGTATCTTGTCTTTCATCGCTGCAGGAATTATTTTCCTACTCGCTTCATATCTTTATTCAAGATTTAGTGGCAGCTTTGATGACTTAAGCGAAGACTTAGCTCAAGATGTAAATGCTGAACCCGCGGCAGACAGCGAAGACGGCAGCAAGAACTACAGTGATATATCTGGCAGTGTTGCTGTCAACTAAATGCCGATCAATGGGGTGTGTCAACAGTATTAGTTGGCTAGAGTTCGTTTCATTGGCTAACTGCATCGGAGGGGGCAGTTATACCCAGCTTCTTGCATAGGTCCGCAAGATAGGAGTGGTAGATATTATTGTTTGAGTCAGCCTTGTATTCGGTTTGGGCCTCTTTGCAAAAGACTAGAGCTGCGTTCCTGTCGCCGCACTCTAGTGCCATTTCAGCAAGAAAAATCGATTCTTCTAAGGATGGTATCTCTAGTTTGTTTGCTATTGCTGCTTGCAGCCATTTCTTTGCTGTATCAAGATTGCCATGTTGCACGTTGCCGCTGATGATTAGTTTGTACAGGCGACAACGGGCATGAATCGGAGGCCAACCGAAGAGGTCAGTATTGTACGGTACTTCTGGTGAGTGCTTGAAGGCATTCAGTGCTATAGGAACGAGTCTGTTTATGCCAGCTAAGTCGTTGCTTTTTTCGCAGGAGCAAATTGATTGGTAGAGCCAGACTTTTGTTTGCGCGCTATATGGAACTTGCTTCTCCATGAATTCTATTTGTTTCTTTTGCTCTTCGAATCTTGATTTACCTTGCAGTGGAGTGTTTAGTCCTTCGATTCGCTTATTGAAACTTCGACAATCTGATAGCACTTTGTCGGCCTCTTCATTTTTATTGTGTTTGCGCAGCAATTGCTCCAAGTCTGTAGAAAGGCCTTGTATAGAAAGTTCATCGCCATAAAGTTTTGCAATAGAAAGCGCTGATTGATAGTTGGAAAATGCACTCTCGAAGTTTGTTGCACTCTCAAGCAGAGCAATTTGTTTCAGAGTTTGACCGATATGCTGATCATCAGGTGAGTAGTATTTTTTATAAGCCATCAAATACTTGTTCAGCACTTTGAGATAAAACTCTTTCTCTTTGCTATCTGTTATCTCGTTCAAATTCCATGGCACAATATTGGAGATTCCAGTATCATCTGCCGAGCCACTGTACTGGAGTTTGTTTTGATCGCGATCCCGTATTTGATCTAAAAGCGCAAGTGCTCTATCGTCTTGCTTTATTAGTCGAAAGAAACTAAATAACTCACCTTGAAGTTTTGCTACTGCTAATGAATTTGCACCGTACAGCAGGCTTGTATTGGCTAATGCTGTGTTGAAGAGTCGCTCAGCATCGGCTGGACGCCCTTTGTCGGCAATTGATCTTATTGCGCCAACTTGTTCTAGGATACGCGGAGAACCATTTAGGTATTGGGGGCGATAGATCAAATCTAGCCCGTGCTGCGTATGTGCTATGGCGCTATCCAGTTGCCCCGTTTCGGTTTCTGCCATGGCGACGTTGAACCATAGTATTGCCCTGTCTTCGCTCCTGTTCTTCTCTCCTAGTTCAGCCGATTGGATCAACATTTTTATAACGCCCGGGCTATTGCTTCTATCGCTTTTGTCTTTTAGTTGTTTGCCAAGTATTACTTTCGCTTCTTCTGTGAAGCTAACAACAGATCTTTCGTTTTCGGCAATTTTCGCTGCTAGCTTAGATTTTTCGCTGCTGTTGTCTGGGCAGATTTCGTAAGCCTTGCGATAGAACTTAACTGCTTGTTCTGGGCTATAGGGCGCCATTTCGTAAACTTGTGCCATCGATTGATAGAGAGAGGAAAGCTTCGACTTGTCGGGGGCGGAAATGTGAGTTGATGCTGCGAGGGCTTTGTTCAGGCTAAACTCTGCGAAGCCCGGAATTGCTGATGGCGGGTTTATCGATTGACCTTGAAATGGAGCGGTCATATAGCCATCTAGGGCCGTTGGCCAGTCTTTGACAGCGGCAGCGCAATCAGCTCTGAACAGACAAAGTTCGCCAAATGAGTTGTCCCAGCTTTCGCTGGTTTTGCTTAGTAAGGCTCTCGCTTTTTCGAATTCACCTCGGGCAAAGAGCAGCCGTGCTAGTTCAACTTTGATAGGCGATAGATTGTATATCTGTACAGTATTAAGGCTCGTGATTTGGGAGTTTGAAGGTGCAGTCCAATCGAGTGACATAATCTTGTGCATGTCCCTTTCCGCCGCAGCTACTCGTTTCTTTTCGATGTTTATCCGCGCCAGCGTGACTGCTTTAGTCATAAACTTGCTATCAAAGTCCATTCGATGCTGAGCTTCATATTGATCGCTATTCGGAATAGAAGATTCGGACGTGCCTGTGGATGTCTCTATTTTTGCGACATCGTCAGCGCCTTTATGGAGAGCGACAAATTGATCTAGAGCTAATTTGAAACAAGCTTCGGATTCAATAAATTGATCCTGAGCAGCTGCTAGATTGGCTTTGTCAAGCAAGAGTAAGACCCGGCCACGCAGATTTTTCTTGACAGCAGATTCAGAATCGCAGAGTTGTTCAGCGTGCTTTAGAACTACCTGGGCGCGCTCGTAATCGCCAGCTGCGCTATAGGCGAGAGCTAGATAGCGAAAACTGTTGCTGGCAAACTGATCGAGTGAGGCAATCTTCTTTCTTGCTTTGGCCCAGCTTGTCGCACTATTCTTGCCCTGGCGTTCGGCATTAATAGCTAGTTCGGCTACGGTGAATGTATTGAGACCCAGGGCTGCTTCATGCTCTGGGGCAATCACAAGAAGATTATTTAGAAGGTCGTCTGATTGCCCGTAGAGTTTATGGTCAGAGAGCCTGCGGGCAATACCAAGCAAGGCGCAGTAGTAATTTAGAGGCGGGCGATCCGCTGTTATTACTAGTGGTGATTTTTTGTACAGTTCTAGAAGTTGGGCGATAGGAGCAGCACTAGAGGCGCCACTTCTAATTGCTTGATTGATTGTAGTTAGAAGCTTGAACTGCGGCAGCATCTCGAGTACAACAGATTCAGATGGTGGCAATTCTGGCGCTACTGGTTCTGCTTTTGTTACTGGATTTGCTATTGCTTCTTCGAGGTCTGCCATAGTCGGTCGAAAGTCTGGTTTGGGCGTAGAACTTGTTTGTGTTGCTGCTGCCGTAGAGCGATAAACCGCCATTGCTTGATTTAGTAGAGCTTTTGCTTCAGTAGCTTTCCCTTGTAGTCGTTGAATTTCGGCTGCTTGATAGAGGGCATAGCAATGCTGTTCGCAGCTATACCAATTATCCCTATCTATGCTGCTGCGTTTTTCTTCTACGGCGATAGCCCGCTGATAGCAAGCAAGTGCCTTGTCTAGTTTCCCTAATTTGCTACAGAAGTCTCCTAGCCAGAGATTATCCATCTCCATTTCAAAAAGTGGAGCGACCAACGCATTCGCTTCTTCTGCATGGCGCACCGCAAATACTTGGGCACATGCTTTTAAGACGGGTTGTCTATAGCGATAATCTGTGTAGTGAAAGCTGTCTATGTAATCTGTTTTCTGACCATCAAATCGGCTTACTAGTTTACTTGCCACAAGCTCGGCTTCTTCGAGGCGCCCAGCCCAGACCAGCTGTTGGGCTAATTTGGGATAGCATTCATAAATTTTGTCGGCGGGCACGCCTTCAAATGACAGCGTTTCTTTGAAGACTTGCCAGAACTTATCCGCTTCTTCCATATTTCCTAAAGTCAAGGCGTTTGAAAGAGCCAGGGCGGCCGTTTTATTGAGAAAAAATTGATTCGGCGCTGGCCAGGCGCTAACGTATGCAAGGGTCGCTCTGTCTGCTGCGATGGCTAGTATTTCGTAGTTGCGCTTTTCGTGTTCAAGGCCTGCGACTTCAAACAAGTGTGCGGCAAATGGTCCATAGGCGCCATCAAGGGGAGCGAAGGGTTCAAGCAGGTCTATTGCAATTTCAGCTTCGGCTTCGGCTTGCTCCTGAACCAGGGCACTCTGGTTTAAAGTGGTTTCGCCAGGTGGGCAAACAGTTCTTTCGCTTTGATTTAGCACTCGTTTAGTTTGCTGTGGCCGAGGTGGCTCGGGCAGCGTTTGCGCTTCTACGACCGCTTGGGCCGCAATTAGAGCGGTAGAGAGAGCACTAAAAACCCTCAAGCCATTTTTTCTCAAAAGGTAACCACCAGTTCGTAAAGCATCTTGCCTGTCACTACGCTAGCACGGGCAGCTCTTCAATTCGCCAGTGTTTCCCCTAGCTGCTTAAATGTAGCCGAGAGGCTAAATCAGATTTTCTTGGCGCAATTGCTCAATAGTGACTTTAACCAGCTCCACGCAATTGAGTACTTGTTCTTGATCGCAATCAAAATTGGCAATTATCTCAAGCATAGTGTTGCCACTGCCGAAGAAATCACCAAAGCCCGCCGTCAAGACTTTGACTGGGTGTCGCTGCAGGCCAGTAAGAATCTCATTATTGCCGGCGAAGGAGCGACCGAGAGTTTCTGGATTAGCGAGTAGTTCATAGCGATTATCTAGATCGGCTGTGGAAAACTCACAGACATGGCCATAGTCTGGTGTATTGGCCTGGCGACTGAGAAAGCCTTGAGGCGTAAGAAGTTTCAGATAAGGGGCCGATTTGAGAAATACAGTTTTCTCTTTGCGTCTTGGCTCGTTTTTTGCTCTTTCCGATAGACTCAACAGAAAAGGTTTCTTGCTATTTAGTTTGCATCTTATTGCCATTTGATAGGGGCGCTGGTTGTTTGCTTCAAGTTCATAGCCAAAGCCGACGTTGCGTGCTTGTATGGTGATTTGATGGCTTTGATAATTGAATTCTAGAAAGGCGCTGAGATATTGCTTCTCGAATTGCTGGCGAATTTGAGCCGAGCTTTTGCCCAGGCCAAAGGCTGCTAGAAGTGGGTTAGCCACGGCATTGATTGATTTGCTAAAGGTACTCTCGGCTGCTCTAAATTCAGCTTCTTCAATGCCTTTGAAGCTGCGATAGTGAGCATTGAGAGTGGCGGCGAGACTTTCTAAAAGTCGATCAAACTTGCTGAAGCTCGGAGCTTCGACTTTACTATTTGCTGCACTAGATTTGCTAGTCTTGTCGGCATTGTCTGAATTTTTTGAATTGTCGAAACTGCTTTCTGCCATTTCTTCTCCAAGTTGAAGGCCTCTCCTCTAAGAAGAAAGGCCTTCAATTTTAATTGGTCTAAGATTTCGAATTAAAGCGATTCTTTAGTATCGATTTCTTTCTTCAGTTTGGCAAGAAGCTCATCAACACTCATGGTGCCGATGTCGCCTTGCCGTCTGTGACGCAGAGCGATTTGATTGTTCTCTAACTCTTTGTCGCCGATGATAACCATATATGGTATCTGATCAACTTGGGCATCACGAATACGATATTTGATTGTCTCTGAGCGTTCATCAAGTTTGACGCGCAAATCGGCATCTTGTAACTGGGCAACAATTTTGGCAGCGGCCTCGTTGTGGCGGTCCGAGAGTGGCAATACAGCAACTTGGGTCGGTGCTAGCCAGAGAGGGAAAGCTCCGGCATAGTGTTCGATCAAGCCGCCGACAAAGCGCTCCATTGAACCAAGCACAGCGCGGTGCACCATGATTGCTTTGTGGCGATTGCCATCAACGCCGATGTAGTTAACATCAAAGCGATCGGGCAAGTTCAGGTCAACCTGAACAGTTGGGCCTTGCCATTCACGGCCAATGGCGTCAAATAGTTTGACGTCAATTTTAGGAGCATAGAAGGCACCGCCACCATGGTCTACTTCGTATTCCATGCCGCGGCTCTTCATTGCCCCTTCCAGGGCTTTGGTGGCTTGCTCCCACTCTTCATCACTACCCATGGCGTTCTCTGGTTTGGTGGCCAGGTAGGCTTTATAGGTGTAACCGAAAGTAGTCATCAGTGTTTCGATCAGATCGATAATTCCTGAAATCTCACTTTCTAGTTGTTCTGGAGTGCAGAAAATGTGGGAGTCATCTTGTGTAAATCCGCGCACTCTCAGCATGCCGTGCAAGACACCCGAGCGTTCGTATCTATAAACCGTTCCCAGCTCAGCCATGCGCACTGGTAGATCGCGGTAGCTGTGCAATTTTGACTTGTAGATCATGATGTGACCGGGGCAATTCATCGGCTTAGCCCGATAGTTTTGGCCGTCGATTTCCATCGGTGAGTACATGTTTTCGGCGTAGTTTTCTAAGTGACCACTGATTTTGTAGAGGTCTTCACTGGCGATGTGCGGGGTGTAAACAAACTGATAGCCCCGTTTACGGTGTTCAGCGCGCCAATAGTTTTCAATACAGTCGCGCACAGTGGCTAGGTTTGGATGCCAGAAAATCAGACCCGGTCCTACTTCTTCATGGGTGGAGAAGAGGTCGAGTTGCTTAGATAACTTGCGGTGATCTCTTTTTTCGGCTTCTTCTAAGCGGTGCAGGTAAGCTTCTTGATCTTCCTTTGACCACCAGGCGGTAGCATAAATACGTTGCAGTTGCTCGCGCTTTTCGTCACCACGCCAGTAGGCACCAGACACTTTCAGGAGCTTGAAAGCTTTGATTTTGCCTGTTGAAGGCAAGTGCGGTCCGCGGCAAAAATCGTTCCAGACAGTCTTACCTTCTTTATCTTGCATGAGATAAAGGGTAGGTTTGTGATCGCGGTGTTCAGTTAATAGCTCGGCTTTGAATTTCTCGCCCTGGTTCTTAAACTCAGCAAGCTGCTGGTCGACATCAGGAATGTTGAAGCGCACGAGTTTTTGATTCTCGCTCACAATTTTCTTCATTTCTGCTTCGATTTGAGTGAGATCTTCGGTGCTCAGTGCATGACCGGGAATGTCGAAGTCATAGTAGAAGCCGTCGGCAATGGTTGGTCCGATGGCAATTTTGGCATCGGGGAATAGCCTTTGTACTGCTTGAGCCAATACGTGCGCGGTTGTGTGGCGCAAAAGCTCAATGGCTTCAGGGCTATCTGGTGTGAGAATTTTTACGGTGTCGCCGTCGTTGAGAGGGGTGAAAAGATCTCTCAATTCTTCGTTGATCATGACGCCAACGGCCTTGCGGTAAAGACCTTCACTTATATTTTTTGCTAGATCAGCGCCGGTTTGGCCTTTGTCGAGCTGACGCTCGGCGCCATCGGGCAATTTGATCTTTATTTGAGTTTCTACTTGCGACATAAAGTATCTTCCTTCTTGTTTTGCCGGCATCTACAAACTGCCGGGTCTGTTTTATTCAAATCTATAAAAGACTCGAAACGCCATTTTAGCAGGCGAATTCTGATTTCAGCTCGGCCACAAAGTCGGTCAAGAGCTGGTTATTGGTGAAGAATCTTATGCCAAGGGCATCCCATCGATAGATACCTGTCTCAACATTTCCCGCATCAACGAAGAATTCAACCTTAACCCCAGCTCCTGCTGATTTTACGCTTAGTTCAAAAGAGGGCTCGGCTGGTTCAAATAAGACCTGTGAGCGCTGTGCCTCTGCCAGTTGTTGCAATCGCTCTGCTAATACATGGGCTTCATCCTGGGGGTGGCGGCAAAGTAAGTAAGCGTGGGCAACGGTCTGAATATCGGCCAGAGCATTTTGCATTAAAGTAAGCTCGGCTACTTTTTCGTCTCCGGGCTGGGTTTGATAAACCAGGCTGTTGGGCCCGTTCACTAAAGTGAGCTTGACGTGCTGCCAGGTCTGAGTTTCAAGGGGGTGATCGGCTTGGGTGTTGCCCTGGGCCGAGATTGTGAATTTCTCACCGGGTTCGATTGTCAAAGAGCTTCCGAATTCTTGGTCTTCCGATTTCAGAGTGGCCATTGTGTTCCCTTTATTGCTATTTCCCGATACAGAAGTTGGCGAAGACCTCTGTGATTACTTCTTCAGTTACTGCTACGCCTGAAATCTCGTCTAGGGCATCTACTGCCTGGCGCAGGTCTGTTCCCAGACAATCGTGGGGCAGTCCTGCCTTTACCGAGTCTTTTAGATAGGTTAGTGACTCTAGAGCGCGCAGGCAAAGTTGTCCTTGCCTCTGGTTTAAGGACCCGCCTAACTCTTGCAGTGGGGAACCGGCCAGGGCCCATTCTTCTATTGCCGCTTTAAGCAGTTCTAAGCCGTTGCCATAGCGGGCCGATATTTCTATGGCTTGAGGTTGCACCGCAGGTTTTGTCTCAGCCAAATTTTGCAGCATTGGCACTTCTGCATTTTCTACTTCTTGTTGAACTTGTTGATTCTCGCTTTCGGCCTTGTTTTTAAGATCCACTTTATTCTTGACCACAAGGTATGGTCGTTCAAATTCAATCAGTTTGGCGGCGATCACTTCTTCTTCTTCGCCTACCCCTTGCGATAGATCGAGCAAGAAGACAACCAGATCCGATGCCTCTATCGCTTTGCTGGTGCGGGCGATACCAATTTTTTCTACAGCGTCTTCAGTCACCCGCACACCAGCGGTATCTATCAGTATTACGGGAATACCATTTACGTCCACGGGTTCTTCAATTGAGTCGCGGGTTGTACCCGGTATGTCGGTGACAATTGCTCTTTCGAAATTGAGCATTTGATTGAGCAGGCTCGATTTGCCGGCATTGGGGCGGCCGACAATGGCAAGCTTCAGACCTTCTCTCAGGTAGCGGCCACTGCGAGAAGTTTTAGCCAGTTGATCGAGGCGAGCCATGCAATCATGAGTAATTGACTCGATATCATCGGTGGCTAGATCACCAACTTCTTCGGGAAAATCAATGCCAGCGACGATTCTGGTAAGAAGCTCCATTAATTTAGAGCGTACTGCTTTGATTTCTTCACCGAGCTGACCTTTGAGCACGCTTAGAGCCAAGCGTGACTGTCGCTCTGTTTTTGAATGGATGAGGTCGAGCACTGCTTCGGCTTGGGTCAGGTCAATGCGACCGGCAAGAAAACCGCGTTTAGTAAACTCACCGGCTTGGGCCAGTCTGGCTCCGTGTGCGAGTGCTAGATTGAGAATTTCCCTCGTGACAATTGGCGAGCCATGGCAGTTTATTTCCACCATATCTTCGCCGGTATAGCTGTTGGGCCCTTTATAGGGAATCAGAACTACTTCATCGACCGGTTCAGTAATGCCAAGTTTTTCTTGAACGATATATCCGATAGTGGCCTGATGGCTTTTGGGCTGCCAATCGCCTAGAGCTGAAGCAGATAAAGAACTTGATGAAGAAATTTTTGCCCCAGACATTTTTGCCCCAGACAATCTTGGCAAAAATATTTTTTGCACAATTGAAAATGCCTGAGGGCCTGAAAGCCTTACTATGGCTATGGCTCCCACTCCTGGAGCGGTGGAAAGAGCGCAGATAGTGTCATCATTAATAGATCTGGGAAACATAATTTGGGCCGATTTGCTACGAAAAGTACTTGAAAGTAGCCTGAACACGATGGTAGTATCTCACATCGTTTTCGCGCATTCCCTTGTGGTGAGCACTTTAGGTAAAAGCATGAATAAAGCAGAACTCGTAAATGTAGTAGCTAAGGCTACCGGTCAATCAAAACTTAGTGTACAAAATACTGTTGCCTCTCTTCTCCATTCGTTAACCGCAGCGTTGGCAAAAGGCGAGAGAGTGACTTTAGTTGGATTCGGCACTTTTGAGCGTCGTCAAAGACAGGCTCGTTTTGGCGTAAATCCACAAAATCCAAAGCAAAAGCTGAAGATTGAAGCAGCTAAAGTGCCTGTTTTCAGAGCAGGTCAAGAACTCAAAGACATCACTGATGGCAAGGCCAAAATGCCTGCTATGCCAAAATCAGTTGCTGCCGCCGAGCCTAAAAAAGAAGCTAAAAAAGAAGCAAAACCAGCAGCTAAAAAGGCTGCTGCTAAGCCAGCGAAGAAAGCTGCAGCCAAAAAGTCTGCTGCTAAAAAGCCAGTAGCTAAAAAGGCTGCTGCTAAACCAGCTAAGAAAGCTGTGGCCAAAAAAGCTGTAGCCAAAAAGCCAGTCGCTAAGAAGAAAAAACGCTAACTTTGAGCTAGTCATAGTTATCTATAAAGTACAAAAGAGAGAGAGCTGCGGCTCTCTCTCTTGCTTTGTTGCCTTAGGTCTTGATGTAGCGCAATACGTTGATGCTAATTATATTGATTAGGGTGTGAGCTGCCACTGGGGCAAATATTGAGCCGGTGCCAGCCATGAGAAAGCTCATGACTAAGCCCACGGCAAAGGCCCAAAGAGCATAAGGAAAATAGTAAAAGGACGGCAGGTGTGCCAGGCCAAAGCAAATAGATGAAGTGGCGATACCGCCTGTAGCTTCAACTACACCGCGAAAGAAAACTTCTTCGCAGAAGCCCGAGGCTAGAGCAATCAAGATACTGTCGCCAAAGGTGAGTTGGCCGAAGAGCGGAATCATTTCGTACTTCAGTAGGTCTTGCATTGATTGGAAAATGAAAAGGCGATTTGCCAATTTTTGCGATAGATAGAGAATGGCCATATTGATAGTAGAAATTGCTAGGCCGGCCGAAATGCCCCATAACAAAGTGGCTAAGTTGAATTTGAAGAGGCTGCGCAAATCAATTTCAGCGAAGTAGCACCAGGCTGTGGTGGCAAGCAGTAGCAGTGCTTCGATGGCGATGCTAATAGTGACAATGGTATGCCGGTCAAATGGTTTTTCAGTTTGGTCTGAAAGTTGGTAGCGCTCAGGTCGTTTTAGCATTGCTAAACACTACCTCCGGACTAATTAGGCAAAGGTTTTGCTCTAGATCTAGATTAGTAATTTGGCCAACCAGGGTGCTGCTTTGCTCGGCATTGTCGCGGCGAATCAAGACGAACTGTGATTCTGTAAGATTACTGTTCTCTGGCAGGGGCATGCTTACTTTTTGACCCATGCAGAATTTGCTGATTTGTTCTTGGTTGCAGACTATTTGGCTGAGTGGGAGGGCTTTTTCTACTGGGCACATGGCTGCCAATAAAGGCTCACGGCCTAGAGCTTTTAATTCAGCAAGTTGTTCAAACGATTGAGCCTCGTCAATGTTGAATGTACCAGAGCGTTCGCGCACGAGGGATTTCAATGTGCCACCGAAACCAAGCGCGGCTCCAAGATCTCGAGCGATTGAGCGAATATAGGTACCCTTAGAACAATCGATGCGTGCTGTCACCACCGGTAGGGCAATATCCACAAGCGCTATTTGGTTGATTGTCACTTGTCTTGTCGGTATTTCAATGCCGAGAGCGGCCAGGTCCGCTCCTGAGCGCGCGAGATTGTAGAGCCTTTCACCTTTGACATGAATGGCACTATAAATGGGGGGAATTTGGCTAATCTCGCCAGAAAATTTTTGTAGCTCAGCCAATATCTCTGCTTTTGTGAGTGTTTCGGGCACGGGCTTGCTTTCGATTACAGCCCCTTCCATATCATCGGTTTCTGTTTGTACACCGAGTAGAATTTCGGCTAAATAGGCCTTATCGTCGCTAAGAAAACGCAGCAGGCGACAGGCTTTGCCTACGGCTACTACCATTACTCCAGAGGCTAGTGGGTCAAGGGTGCCGGCATGGCCAACTTGCTTTATGGCCGTGAGTTTTCTCACCCGGGCAACAACATCATGCGAAGTTATGCCGACCGGTTTGATTATATTGAAGAAGCCGTTTACTTCGGCCTGAGGCTCAGACTTCACCGCGAGAAATTTTGCCGAGCAGATCAGTTACTTTTGAACCGCGTTCTAGGGAGGTATCAAGTTTGAAGATCATTTCGGGGGCGAAGCGCAAACCCAGTCGTCTACAGATTTCACCACGGATAAATCCGGATTGCTCGTTCAAGCATTCCACCACTTTTTCAGCAGCCAGGTCGGCCGCCGCAGCAGCACTTATTTGTGGTTTTTGTTCAGCTTGATCTTCAGCCTTGCCAGCCGGTACCGCCTCTGTTTTTGCCGGAGCAAATACAGAGATATGTACTTTGGTCGAGCGCAAATCAGAAGTGCATTCGACTTCTGTTATTGAAATCAATCCGGTCAGACGCTCGTCTCGAAGATCTCGCTGAATCATTTCAGCTAGTTCTTTCTTGATTGATTGAGAAACTCTCAAGGCACGCTCAGCTGTCATGGCAACCTTTATATTTAGTTGTTAGTTGTTGGGAATATCGGTACGTCTGGTTTCAGTAACGATAAAGAAGTTGACTTTATCGCCAGTTTGCAGGTCGGTAAACTTCTCGAAGCTCATACCGCATTCGAAACCAGTAGCAACTTCTTTGACGTCGTCTTTGAAGCGCTTCAGAGTCTCTAGCTTGCCTTCCCAAATTTGGGTTCCGCCGCGCTCGATGCGGGCGATGGCTCCCCTTTGAACTTTACCGCTCAGCACCATACATCCGGCAATCATTGTGCCTTTACCAACTTTGAAGACTTGTCTGACTTCGGCTTGACCGATGTTGACTTCTTCTCTAATTGGTTTGAGCAGACCTTGAATGGCCTTGGTCAAATCATCAGTGATTTGGTAGATGATGCTATAGGTACGGATATCGACACCGTTGGCGTCGGCTACGCTACTAGCATTTTGATCAGGCTGGACGTTGAAGCCAACCACAATGGCATTAGAAGAAGCCGCCAGGTTGACGTCGTTTTCTGAAATTGCACCGGAGGCGGTGCGAAGCACACGCACCTGTACTTCAGAAGAAGTTAGTTTGCGAATTTGATCAGCGATAGCTTCTGCTGTACCTTGCACGTCAGCCTTGACGATAACGTTCAAGTCTTTCACTTCACCAGCTTCAATCATCTCGTGTAGAGATTCAAGAGTAACGTGGTGATGCGAACGAGCTTCGGGGCTGCGGCGCGATTCGGCAATAACTTTCATGGCCTGGGCGTCGCTCACTACTTCAAAGCGGTCACCAGCTTGCGGCACTTCATCGAGACCAAGTACTGATACAGGCATTGATGGGCCGGCAGCCTTAACTCTTTGACCTCGGTCATCGAACAGGGCCCGTACTCTGCCACATTTGCTACCAGCGACGATGAAATCGCCTTCGCGCAATGTGCCATTTTCAACGAGAGCTGTGGCAACTGCACCCTTACCGCGTGATAGTTCGGCTTCAATAATGACGCCTACAGCTGGTTTGTCTGGGTTGGCACGCAAATCAAGGATGTCTGAAACTAGCAAGATCATCTCAAGCAGTTCATCAAGACCAGTACGTTTCTTAGCTGAAACCATACAAGTTACAGTGTCGCCGCCAAATTTCTCAGCAACTAGATCGTAAGTCATCAATTGATTGAGAACTCGATCTGGATCAGCTTCGTGTTTATCGACTTTGTTTACGGCCACAATAATCTGTACACCGGCTGCTTTAGCGTGGTCGATGGCTTCGATAGTTTGGGGCATAACGCCGTCGTCTGCTGCAACTACCAAAATGGCAATGTCAGTGACTTTTGCTCCACGGGCGCGCATGGCGGTGAAGGCTTCGTGGCCTGGTGTGTCGAGGAAGACAATCTGGCGCATTTGGCCTTCTTTGTCTGGAACTTCAACGTGATAAGCACCAATGTGCTGGGTGATACCACCGTGTTCTGCATCTGTCAGCAAGAACTTCGTCTGTCTGATGGCGTCGAGCAAACTAGTTTTGCCGTGGTCGACGTGACCCATGATGGTAACGACAGGTGGGCGTGTCACTAGAGCGGCTTGCTCTTCTTCAGTCAATTCAGCAACATCTTCTGCTGGCGCTTCTTCGCCAGTGCTTTCTTCAACAGAAAGCACTTCGTATTCCATCTCAATTGCTAGTTCTTTGGCCAGTTCGAACTCAACCATCATATTAACGGTACGAGCAATGCCTTTCATGAACAGGCGTTTGATAACTTCAGTCTCTGGCACACCCATTTTTGCGGCCAGTTCTTGCACAGTGACGTTGGTGGTGATCACAATTGCTTTCGGCAATTCAGCAACGACTGGTGCTTTCTTCTCTTCTTTCTTCGGTGCGTGTCTGTCCGAAGGGCTAGGACGATGAGATTTTGGCGGACGAGGCGGAGTAGCGCGCATTGAAGGGGCCGCTACGCGAGTTGGCACCGATGGCGACATAGGTCTGACACCAGGGCCACGATTTGGCTGATCGCCATCGTCTTTAGTCTCTTTTTTCTTCGGTTTGGTCTCGGGCTTAACTTCTTCTTTAGCTTTGGCTGGAGGCTCTTTGACCTTGGGTGGCTCCACTACTTGCTTAGCTTTTTGGGCATCGAGTTTGCGAATTACACGTGGTGCAAATTTCGATGAATCTGACCACTCGTTGCCAGTGGCGCGAGGCTGAAGGGCTGGTAGTTCTTGCTCTTCATCGTCTTCGGCTTCAACAGTCTGAGGCTCAAAAGTTAGCGCCTTTTCGGTCGAGTCAGCTTCTTTCTCTGCTACGGCGGTGTCGGTTTTCTCTTGTGCCACTTCAGTTTGGCTCTTTGCTGCCTTGCTGCTTGCTTCAGATTCAGAGACAGCTTCGGTGCTGGTTGCAGTGCCAGCAGTGTTACCGCTCGCTACGGATGTATGGCTTACGGGCTGAGCTTCTTCACGAGGAGCTGTGACTGTCTGGGCAGGAGCGATAGTAGCTGGCAATGGTTGTCCTTGACTTGTTTGGGCAGGTTGAACTGGTTGGGCAGCTTGGGCTGTCTGAGCGCTTGGGCTCGTGGCAGCAGGTTGAACTGCGCTTGGTTTGTCTGTGGATTGAGCCACAGTTGTGCTCGCTGGAGCTGCATGAGCTGCTGAACTGCCGGCGGCATCGCCAATTGGTAAGAAATGCGGTTGAGGAATGGTTCCGTCAGCGTTTGGTCTTTCTGGTCGGTATCTCGATAGCACTCGAGGCTTGACTGCTGCCGGTTGTGGAGGTGGTGGAGCCGCCGCCGCTTTGACTGTCGTGGCTTAGCCCGGTTGCGGTGTTGTTTTTGCCATTTTGCCCTTTTCAGCGCCGTCTGGCTGCTGCTTCTTCTTTGCGAACGCAGCTATCACTTTGTCCTGGCCGATTTTGTCAACGGTGCTGGAGTGGCTCTTGATGTCATAACCAAGCTCGCGCAAGGTGTTGATGATGTCCTGGTTAGGAACGTTCATCTTGCGCGCCAACTCATAGATTCGAACTCTGTCGTCCATTCAGCCCTCTCCGTGTCTCTGAGTATTTTGGCATGTTTTTACAGGATCTGTGCATTCTCGCCACAGTGCCTGGATAAGTTGTGCTTCAAGCGGCCAAGCCACTTTGCGCCAACTCGCTACACCCTTCTTCCTGCGGCCTTCTAGGGCGTGTTTCAATTTCGTATTCTTTAGTGCCATTTCGAGACATTGCGAAGAACGGCAAAGATATGCCGAACGACCCGACAGCTTTTGGCCGGTCTTTACTCCGGCCTCTTTCGCTGTCGATGAATTCGAGTTTACTTCGAGCTTGGCTGAAGCAAAGTCGTAAGTAAGCCTGATTAGCTCATTGCTTTCAGTCAGCTTACGACATGCCACACACAATCTCAGTTTTGCTTTCAATACGTAGCTCGCGACCTTCTCTATGTTGTGAGCTCGTCAAGAGTCTGGTTCATGCTGCGGAACGAACCGCCAGCTTGGCTTTCAGACTTGATGTCGATTTTCCAGCCGGTCAGCTTAGCTGCCAGTCTGACGTTTTGACCACCACGGCCAATCGCTAAGCTCAGTTGATCGTCTGGAACGATGACTTCGGCGCGACGACCGGCATTTTCTTGCTGCTCTTCGTAGAGAGCTACAGTGGTGATACGGGCTGGTGAAAGAGCGTTGGAGATATAGTCGACGGGGTCGGTAGAGTAGCGAATGACGTCGATTTTTTCGTTGCGCAATTCAGCCACTACGTTTTGAATACGCACACCGCGTGTACCGATACAGGCGCCTACTGGGTCAACGTCAGAATCTTCTGAATGCACGGCGATTTTTGTTCTGTAGCCAGCTTCACGGGCGATTGACTTGATTTCTACAGTGCTGTCTTCGATTTCAGGTACATAGAGTTCAAACAATTCACGCACTAGCTCTGGGTGAGCCTGTGAAACGATAATTTGGGGAACTCGGCCTGTATCTCTCAATTCCAGTACATAGACGCGGACACGATTGCCAACTCTATAGGTTTCACCGGGGAGTTGTTCGCGGCTTGGCATGCAGCCTTCGACGCGCCCAAGATTGACAATGACGTTGTTGCGTGAATTGCTGATCACTTCGATACGCTCGATTTGACCAGTTGTACAGCTGCCCTTGCGAGCTTCGAACTCTTTCTTGATTAATTCTTTCTCGGCTTCTCTCAGGCGCTGAGTAATCAGCTGCTTGGCAGTTTGCGCGGCAATTCGACCAAACTCAGAGAAATCTTGTGGTGTTACTTCAATTTCTAGAACTTCGCCGACTGTGACGTCGGGAATTAGGTCTTGGGCATCACCTAGGCTAATTTCGTGGTATTCGTTCGAGACTTTATCGACTACTTCTTTCGGTGCGAAAATCCCGATTTCACCGGTTTCAGTGTCGAAGATTGCTCTTACGCCTTCGACGTCGTGATCAGGCACTTTCTTCTTGTAGGCCGCAACAATGGCGTCGCAAACATAAGAGATGAATTCCTCTTGGGGAATATTGCGATCCCTTTCTAGCTCCTCAGCTGCTTCAAGGAGTTTGTCGCCAATTTTAATCACGTTCTACCTCCACCTTATTTTGTTTTGCATCGACTTCTTCGGACCCTTCTGCACTCAGGTCAATCACGGCTTCAGTTGCATTTTCAGCGGCGATTTCTTTGAATTTCTTTTGCAGATCGGGATAGAGTCTAATTTGTATTATTTGCTTGAGAGCAACTTTGAGCTCTTTGACGGGCTCTTGTGAAACCTTGTTGGCAGCATGTTTTTTGCTGTTTTTGCTTTTAGTTGGAGCGCTTTGAATCGGTCCGATTTCGCTGAGCTTGAACGTTTCGTCGCCGAAATGTACTAAGCGCGCGGTGAAATGTTGTCCGTAGGGATCGGCGCCAACATTGGTTTTGGTCTTGATTTCGACTTTGCGGCCGGTGAATAATTTGTATTCACGCTCGCTTTTCAAAACTCGGTCGATGCCAGGGCTAGAGACGTCTAGCAAGAATGGGCCGTGGAAAAAGTCGAGGCTGTCAGCAATTAAGTCTATTCTGCTGTCAAGCTCGCGGCTGACCTTCTCGCAATCTGTCAAACCGACGCTTCCGCCTGGATTGTAGATAGTTATTTCGACAATCTTTTGTCTGCCGTGCTGGCCAAAGTGAATATCAACTAGTTCGAAGCCCAGGCCTTTAACCACTTCTTCGGTGAGGTCTGTAACTTTCTTTATAGCTTCATTATCGTTTTTGTTATTAGGGTTTTTGCTATCTGGCATGAATAATGTCTAGAGTGAAATAACCAAAGTGCAGTCGGCGGCAGTAAAGGGTTGCCGGGTGCAAAATATGCACAAACACAAAAATGCCGTAGGCTAATCACATCTCTGACTAGCTAACGACTAAAAATTGGTTTTCTATGGCCAAATCCTAACATGTAAGCAAGGAGCACGCAAGAAGAAGTGAAGATAGCGTTTCATAACCGCCAGCGCAAGCTTGAGCTCGACTGGGAGGAGCTGCAGGCCGACTATGCCGCTTTGACCGAGGGTCTCAGTCAAAATCTTTTGAAGCGACCGCCGCGCTGGCTACCTAAAAAAGATTTGAAGGCTATTTTTGCTCGGGGCTCTCTTTCTGTGGCGATAGTTTCAGATCGCACCATTCGCCAGATCAATAAAGAATGGCGTTCTATTAATAAAGCCACCGATGTGCTTTCTTTTCCTTTGGAGCTGACCGACCCATATGTTGCTCTTGGACTGCCAGCGGAAGCCCTGGCTGAGATGCTTGAAGACGATCCTAATCAGTGGATAGTGGGTGAAATAATAATAAGTGCCGAGAAAGCTGTGGCTCAAGCTGAGCAGTATGGGCACGGAGTTCGTCGCGAAATGGCGTTTTTGTTTGTGCATGGCTGTTTGCACGTGCTGGGCTTTGATCATATGACCAAGGCCGACGAGAAAGAGATGTTTGGTCGACAGACTGAAATATTGAGTCTTGCAGGCTTTAAGCGGGATCCTTAACAATCACTTGGCTAGCCCCCAGAGGTCAGATTTCTGTGCCATGATTAGCTTGAGGGTCTAAACCTGGCCTTTTATAGAGGTGATTCTAGCGGTGCGATTATATGGCTGAAAATCATGTAAACCCAGATTCTGCTGGCCAACCTAATCTATATGATTTCAATCCGGATGGTAAGCAATTGGCCGAGGTCTTAGACGAAGGCGCCCCCGTGAGCGCTGACACCGCACAAGAACTGGTCTCGCCTAATGCTGCACAAGAGAGCTGGCAGTGCAAGAGCGGTCAGGCCGGGTCTCTGTTTGAGAGCTTCTATCATGCTTTTAACGGCTTAGCTCTGGGCTTCCGTCGTCAACGAAACGTGCGTATCCATACCTTCTTAGGTCTTTTCGTTTTTGCTCTAGCTTTCTACTTAAAGGTTGAACCTTGGCAGTGGATTGCTCTTAGTGTTTCCATTGGCTTTGTCTTTTTTGCTGAATTTGTAAACACGGCAATAGAGCACATGGTTGATATTCAAGCCAACTATCGCTATCACATCTCAGCCCGCTACGCTAAAGATACAGCGGCGGCGGCAGTGCTCGTAGCGGCCATTACCGCCGCAATTGTCGGAGCCATTATCTTCCTTCCACGGCTTTGCTCTATGGTGATATTGGGCACAATATGAGTGTGGGCTAAGGCCAGGTCAATTGGTGATGGGAATTTTCCCATTGACTGTCCAATATTGAAAGGTATTGTATAGAAGAAGAAGTGCTCGAAGTGATGGCCAACTTTGCTTTCGGGAGCACGTGTAGTTCTAAGGAGATCCCCATGGGTAGATCTAGTAGTGGCGAACAATTTGACCGTACCGATTTGTTCAATCCAAATCGCAACGACGTCAATCCTCCTAACGATAATTTCTCGGATGCTCGTTTGCCTCAGCGGCAGTGCGCACAGGATCGGTGCGATAACCGCACAGAGCGACGCTTGAGCGACTCCGAACAGGCGTTTAGAGATGGCTATCGCCAAGCTTACCGTGACGGATTTATGGACGGACAGCGCGAGCAGCCGGTGCGAGTCGGCAGTGGCCGCGGCAGCTACTGTCCTGAGTACAACACCTATGCCAACAGCCGCCAAGCCTACCAAGAAGAGGCCTGGCTCAATCGCGGCGATGATTATGACCGTATGCAGCGTCGACCTATCCCGCAATGCCGTCAGCATCATCAACAGAGATATAGTGATTCTGGCTATTACGATGATCGTGGACCTTCACGTTACGGTGATGTCCAAGCTGTTTCGGCCGGTCAGTACGACTATAACTATCAGCGCCAGAGAAGTGGCAATCCGATCGATCAGTTCTTCGGAGCTATCGGCAGTATTGCTCGCGGAATTGGTGATGTAGCCTATGAAGCTCAACCAATTCTTCAGACTTGGGCGCAAATTGAAATGATCAAGCATGGTGGTCTTGGTGGCCGCTATTTCGGTGGTCAAAATTACGGTTATTATGATCGCCCTTATAACCCCTGGAATTCATCTTACAACCGCAATTTGATTGCTTACAACAATAACTCGCGCTATTACGATAACTATGACCCAATGTGGCTGAGAGGCTAAAAGCTAGTCAGCAAATATCAGTAAATATTTTAGTCCGCCATTCAAATCTAAATTTGAGTGGCGGAGTTTTTTTCGCTGCTTTTTGCAATAGACACTGGAACATAGAGATCGAGATTGCTTCTTTCGTCGTGGACAAAAGCTAGTTCGACGTTGAAGACTGATCGCAGCAGATCTTCTTTTAGTACTTCTTCTGGCCTGCCTATAGCAACAATAGTTGAAGGAGCGCCTTTATCTTCGTCAGCTGAGCCTACTAAGGCAATTTGATCGGCAATGCGCGCGCTTAAGTTGAGATCATGCAAAATAGTGGCAATACCAATTTTTTGTTCTTTCAATTCTTTGATGATGGCAATCACTTCTAGTTGGTAGCGAAAGTCAAGATTGGCTGTCGGTTCATCCATCAAGATGAAGTGTGGTTCTTGGGCTAAGGCCATGGCAATTAGCGCTCGTTGTTTTTCTCCGCCCGAGAGTTCATGCAGCTTCTTGTCACTTAAACGGTTGAGTCCGCAGCGCTCTAGGGCACTGTTTATGGTGTCAATATCGATCTTGCTTAACTGGTTCGACCACCAGCTCTGGTGCGGGTTGCGCCCTAATCGCACTAACTCATAAATGGTCATGTCGTGCGGTGTCTCCATGCTTTGAGGCACATAGGCTACCTGCCGAGCAAAATCCACTATGTTCATGTTCCATATGTTCTGGCCGTCTAGTGTAATTGAGCCTGAGCTTGGCTTGAGCTGCCGGGCTAGGCTTTTCATTAGAGTAGATTTGCCGCTGCCATTGGGGCCTTGGATTGCCAGAACTTCGCCCGGTTCAAGGGCCAAGTTGATGTGCTCGATGACATTTGCGTCTGTAGCTCTAGCTCGACTCTGCCTGGCGTAGCTTAGTGCTACTTGGTCTGCTCTGAGAATTTTGCTTTGATTTAGTTGCCTGGTATTAATTGTATTAATGGCTTTGCACCTGATCAAGCGAATAGGAGAGCAGGTAGATGAAGAACGGCCCCCCAATGAGAGCCATAAGTGTTCCCAGGGGGAGTTCTTGCCCCGGGCTTAGAGTGCGGGCAAGCAGGTCAGAGAAGAGCACCAGAATGGCTCCTGTTAGTCCGGAGCAGACTAGTTGCAGCCTCACTCCGCGGCCGAAGAGCCGGCGTGATAGATGGGGAGCTACCAGGCCAACAAAACCAACCATGCCACTTAGAGCTACTGCTGAGCTGGCCAGCAGTACGGCGGCTGCGAGAATGACAAGTTGGCAGCGACCGACGTTGAGGCCAAGCGAGCTTGCGGTTTCTTCACCTAGTGCTAGCAAATTTAGTTGTTTGGCTGCGGCAAAGGCTACTATCAAGCCGACAGAGGTATAACAAACTGTCGGTATTAGCTCTTGCCAATTGCGGCCGCTTATGCCGCCGAGCAGCCAGAGATATAGGCCTTGGGCCATTAGCTGGGTGCCAAATGTGGTCATGGCCAGTGTGATTAAAGCTCCGGCAACTGATGATAGGGCGATGCCGGCCAAGAGTAGCTTCGCCACTGAAACGCCGTATTGCCCGCTACCTCTAGCAATAGAGGCAACGAAGAAGCTGGCGGTGATACCGCCGGCAAAGGCAAACAGTGGAATTGTTTGAAAGTCAAATTTGAGAAGCATGGCGCAAGCAACGCCAACGGCAGCGCCACTTGACACGCCCGTCAGGTAAGGGTCGGCCAAGTCATTGCGGCTCAATGCCTGCAGTAGATAGCCTGAGGTGGCAAGGGCGAGGCCAACTACGAAGGCTGTCAGCAGTCGTGGCAGGCGAATGCCAACAATGACATCATGGATTTCACCGCTGCCAGAATGAGCAAAAACAGCCTGCAGCGCTTCTATGGGCGCCACAGTGAGGTCGCCCAAGCAAAGATTGATGAGCATAATGAGAATAGTAAATGCAACAAGAGCGATAAACTTGAGGAACATATCTAGATTTTCACAGTGAAAATTTAGAGAATGCTACCATACCCCCAGGCAGAGGAAGGCTGTGATCTATCTCGACAACAGCGCTACAACAAAAGTTCGTCCCCAGGTTCTGGAGGCGATGTTGCCCTATTTGTCTGAAAGCTATGGCAATCCTAGTTCGATTCATAGCCTTGGTCGCACAGCTCGAGCAGCTGTAGATAATGCTCGCAATCAAGTTTCTAGTTTTCTTGGCTGTTTGCCGAGCGAAGTCTATTTTAGTAGTTGTGCCACTATGTCTAACAATGTCGCCTTGCTAGGGCGAGCTCGTTTTGTTGAGGCAAATGGCCTACCCAAGCATTTGATTACTTCAACCATTGAACATCCGGCTGTGTTCGGCCCGGCTCAGTATCTTGAAGCACAGGGTTGGCGAGTTACCTATTTGCCGGTCGATAGAGAAGGATTCGTCAGTCTTTCTGATTTTGAGAAGGCACTGGATACTGATACCAGTATTGTTTCGATCATGTGGGGCAATAACGAGATTGGTGTGCTTGAACCGGTTGAAGCCATGGCCGAGATGGTCGAGAATCACAGCAAGAGCCTTGGTCGCGATATATTTATGCACACTGATGCGGTGCAAATACCTGGAAAATTGCCAATTGATTTGAGTCGCTTGAAAGTTTCAGCTCTTTCTCTCTCAGGTCATAAGTTTGGCGCACCGAAAGGCATTGGTATCCTTTTTCTTCGTCGTCTATTCAACATCATGCCCATCATATTTGGTGGCGGACAAGAAATGGGAATGTTTGCCGGTACTGAGTCTGTTGCTCATATTGTGGCCATCGGTGAGGCGGCAAAGCTGGCTCAGCAAGAGCAAGTCGCTTTAGAAGCACGCTTGCGTTCTTATCAAAAACAACTACTTGAGCACTTGCTGGCTCTTAAATTAGATTTGACCATAACCGGACCAAATGACATTGCCAAGCGACTGCCTGGTCATGTTTCCTTTTCTGTTAATGGTATTGAAGGTGAAGCACTAGTGCTCAAAAGCGACTTGAAGGGCTTGGCTCTGTCAAGCGGCTCTGCCTGCCATCAAGGAATTATTGAGGCCTCTAGTGTGCTTAAGGCAATTGGCTTGGGTCAAGCAAAGGCACTGGGTGCCGTGCGTATTACTTTTGGTGCAGACAATACTGATAGTGATGTGGTTGAATCTATTCGCCTGCTTGAGCTGATTCTCGGCAAAGTGCGAAAAACAGCTCAAGCAGATACTTAGCGATTAGTGACCGATAGAGGCTTCCAGTTTTTTCAGCTCCTCATTGGTCTGGCTGAAGGCGGGTTGAACAGTGGCATGCGCTTCTTTGTAGTTCTTGATCTCATTGCGAGTTTGTTTCTGCACTGTATCAAGCATCCAGATAGCCCATGATGCTTCGTTGGCTGTGGCGCCCTGTGCTACGCCCTTAAATAGCTTGTAGGGATTGCGATTGTAGCGATAGCCAGCTCGAGCTACGCAGGTACCGAAAGCAATTTGTGGACCACCTTTGGCGGCATAAGAAATGAAGCTTTCGATCATCTCTCTTTTTTGGTATTTCTTTTCTTTCTTCAAGAACTCAGAGCGGTCTTCCAGCAGTTTGCCCATAACTTGGTAGGTTTCTGTGCGAGGTTGGATATTGTTCTCTTGAGCTTTGGCGTTGAGAATTTGCGTTAGCAGTTTAGTATCTTCAGCCAATTTATCTGTGGTCTTGCACTGTACTTCACCAAGCTGTTTCGATAGACGCTCTCCAGCCACTTTTGCTGTTATAGCGGCACCGCCGTGTATTAGTACTGGCGCGGCTGTCAGGGTGGCTCCTGAGATCAAGAAGCCGATACCACCACCACCAATCTGTTTAGGATTTGTGTGTTTGATACCATTGAGTACGCCGAATGCACCAGGGAAGATACCGGTGGCACAGACAGCTAAAGTGCCGATAGTGGTGATGTCGCGAGCTGAGTGACGTTTGCGCGAATCAATATAGAGTTTGCTAAATTCGACTAGGCCAAGATCTCTAAAATCTTTCAGCACATTTTCTTCGGCGCTGAGGTATTGTTTATCAGAGCTGTCAAGATTCACAACTTGACCTACGGCTGTGCTGCGCTCGCTCAGGAGTTTGTCGATCTCGTCTCTTAGCGCTACTACTCTTTCTCTCATTGATTTAGCATCAAAGTGTTTGCGCTTTTAACTTGTAGTCAGTGATCAAGTCACCAGCACCTTCAGCCGCATAGAGAGTGCCAAGTAGAGAGTAGGCCACCAAGACGGTCACCACGCCAGCTTGCAAGCGTCCGCGGTGATTAAGACCTTCGCCAGGTTTCTTTTGATATTTCCAGAACTGGCTCATAAGAGTAATGTCGCCAGCGTTTGCTACTGCACCAGCGGCGAAGTCGTAGAATTTCATACGTCTTTGCTTGTTTTTATCGCGGGCTGTGTAGTGGCTGCGAAAATCGCTGTTCAGCCTTAGTAGCTCGATTTCTTTGTCGGCAATTTGCTTATCCAACATCTCTATATTGTTCAATGTAGCTTGCGTCTGGGCAAAGGCTGGAATGGTCGAATTTGCTGTAAGCGCAATTGTTAGGACTGCCGTGAGTATTCCGCTCGATACTCGATTGCCAATGCTACTCATTTTTTTGATACCCTTGCCGTGATGTAACCCGGCATAGTCTTTCATGTCCGCTGCGTAGCTATCGTCAGTCCTTGGAGTGATTACCTTTTGCGGTTATTTTCAACTAAGCGAGTGGTGCGCTAAATCGAGTCTTCTTGAAATCAGTGCAAAGATTGAGGCGGCGAGGGAAACATTGATATTTGACTATGCACCTATTATGGTGCACGTCTGTAACTATCGATTTTTTCTCCTTCGCCCAGAACGTTCCCACTACTTCGTCTTGGCGTGGCAAGCCTGTTTTGGGACTAATGTTCTTCTGTTTAGCTTTTATGCTGATGGCATCTGTTTTTTGCCTTGTTAGAATGCAAAATGCTTATCAGAGGTGTTTTGTGTCTATCTGGCTTTTTCTTGGTGTCTTTCTTCTGGCATACATCTATCATGGCGTTGGTATCACAATGGGTTACCATCGTTTGCTGTCTCATCGCTCATATAAGGTACCTAAATGGCTTGAGTACCTGATTGTTTCTGGCGGCTATCTTTGTCTAGAAGGGTCGCCTATCTTTTGGGTGACTACACATAGACTGCATCATCGTTATTCTGATAAGCCTGGTGATCCCCATTCACCCTTAGACGGTCAGTGGCATGCTTTTCTTGGCTGGATGTATCAACCGACTGTATTGATTTCGGCTGAAGAGAGCAAACTTCTGGCACCAGATTTATATCGCGATCCTCTTTATCGTTTCCTCCATGTCAATCACAGTCACAAAGATGGTCTTTTGTGCTTGTTTATTTCTATTGTCTATCGCACCGCTATTTGGTTCTTGTTTGGACCGGTGGTATTTTTTGCTGAGCTGTTAGCCAGTATTTGTGCTTTTTGCGCACCACTTTTAGTCAATCTCTATTGCCACAAACCAGAACTGGGATACCAGACCTATGCTTGCGGTGACCAGAGTCGCAATGTCTTGTGGGTGGCGATTTTGTCATTTGGAGAGGGCTGGCACAATAATCACCATGCTTTGCCCCAATCGGCTCGATTTGGCTTGGGCAAAGGAGAGTTCGACTTTACCTGGATGGCTCTAAACTTCTTTAAGCTGTTTGGCCTGGTAAGCGACATTCGCTTGCCCAACAAGAACAGGCAAGCTCAACTAGAAACGGCTGATGTTAGCTGAGCTATTCAGCTTTTTCAGGTGAACTTTCACCCTTTATTTTTGATACTTGTTTGGGGGCATCAGTAAACATGTTGCCGACAAAGTTTACGAGGCCAGCTGTGCGTTTTGAAAGCTTGCCGTGCATTAACTGAATGCCGCCTTGAGCCATCTTGATTTTTGAACTACTGTATGGGTACCACCACACGCGGTGCGCTCCACCGGCGGCATCGATGCTGATATGCTTGATGTTGCAGAGATCATGCAGGCCAAAGATCGAATGACCTTTACCAAAGCCACTCTTCTTCAGGCCGCCCCAGGGTAGCTGCGGAGTGGCGTGAGAGAAAAGACAGTCGTTAATTAGTACTGTACCTACGGTAAGATCGCGAGCGACGCATTCTGCTCGATTGAGCTTGCCGGCCCAAACTGTTGCTGTCAGCCCGTATTCACTGTCATTGGCCAGTTCAACTGCTTGATCTTCGCTGTCGACAATCATGATTGGCATAATCGGTCCAAAAGTTTCTTCGCGCATGATTCTCATGGTGTGATTGACACCGGTGAGTATGGTCGGTTCAAAGAAATAGCCACCGAGATCGCTTCTCTCTTTACCACCAGTAAGAGCTTTGGCGCCTGCAGCTATGGCTTCGCGGACGTGCTCAGAGACTCGGTCAAGTTGCCCCTGGTCAATCAAGGGGCCAACATCGGTAAGTGGGTCTGTGGCTGGTCCTAGCTTGAGCTTGCCAGCCATGGTGGTAAGGGTTTCAACGAGTTTGTCTGAATTTTTGCCTTTAATTATGTACACTCTTTCGACTGAGGCACAGGCTTGGCCCGCGTTGGTGAAAGCGCCCCACAAAAGCCCGCGGGCTGTCCATTCTACCGGTGCATCGGGCAGTACGATGGCGGCATCTTTGCCGCCCAACTCTAGTGTTACTGGCGTGAGGTGCTCTGAGGCCTGAGCCATGACGGCCTTACCTCCTTCTACTGAGCCAGTAAAAATCAATTTTGAGAGATTGGCTTTGCTCAGAAGTTTGCCGGTGCTGCTGCCACCTGTAACTACCTGTATGACGCCATCAGGAAAACCAGCTTCAGCGAACAGTTCGCCAATTTTGATGCCAACTAGAGGAGATTTTTCAGACGGTTTGAGAACTACTGTGTTGCCCAGCATTATGGCCATGAGCGCGGTCATTGTGGGAATGGCAAAGGGATAATTCCACGGTGAGATTATCCCGACCACGCCTAAAGGTTCAAAGGCAATGATACTTTGCTTGCTGGATAGCAGTGGATTGGTTAAGGCAACAGGCTGGTCTGCTAATAGTCTTTCTGAGTTTTCGGCTAACCAGACACAGGTGTCTAGGGGGCCACAAAGTTCTGAAAGGTATGCTTCTGGAAGTGGCTTGCCTACTTCTTCGCTGATCAGCTTGGCCAATTCATCGGCCTTGCTGGCGAGCAATTGACGAAATTTCATCACTAACTTAGCGCGCTTACTAAAAGAGGTTAGTTGCCAGTTTTCAAAAGTCTTCCAGGCCTTATCCACAGCGGCAGCTACTTCGGCTTCTCCCATTTGAGGCACACGACCAAGCGATTGCTTGGTGGCAGGGTTGAATGATTCGAAAGTACTTGCTGCTTCTAATTTGCTTACAACCATCTTTTTTTTGCCTTAGTCAGTTTTGTTTCTCAGTGCTATTCTTATTGCTATTTCTTGGTTCTATTTCTTGTTGAGTGTATCTTTTGCTATCTGTTTATCTGGCCCAGTCAGGCCATTATCTAGACTGCGCTTAAAGAGCTTTTGTGCTTCTTCAAGGTTGCCATTTTTTAGTTTGATATTGGCAAGGGCAAAAGCTGCTTGAGCACTGGTATCTCCTTCACTTAGTGCTTTGGTCAGAAGTTCTTCAGCTTTGGTCTGACCAGCCTTTGCCAGTATTATGCCCAGCTTGCTTAAGGCTTCTAGGTCTCCTGGAGCGAGCTCTAATGCTTTTTCAAGGGCTTCTTGCTCAGCAGCGCTATTGCCTTCTTTGGCTGCCAGGGCTGCTAATGCCACGTCTAATTCTTCATCGTGGCCATTATTTTCGGCTTTGGCGAAATAGCTTTTGGCATCGCCAAGGTTGCCCTCATTAAGAGCCAGGCGCCCTAGAGCCAGATAGAGTGCTGCTTTATTGCTTTGATCATTGTCACTGAGGTTCTGGCAAAGGCGCAGAGCGTCAGTCTTCAAAGCGGCTAAATTGCTCTTATCTAAGTCGTCTTGCTTCAGTCGGCAACTAAGTTCTAGAGCCAGAGCCTGCGGCATCAAACCCGAAATTTTTCGCAGTTCGTGGGCTTGGCTTGTGGCTTCGATTACTTCGCCTTGTTTTAAGTTGATTTTCGCGGCGATTAATTGAGCAGGGAAAAGGCTTTTGTCTTTGTTGGCGGCACTGTTGAGAGCTGATAGTGCTTTCTTGTAGTCGCCCTCTTTGTAGGCCAGATAGCCTTCAGCAAAGTTTGAGAGGGGCTCATTTGAGTTCAGGCTTGTAACCTTGGCTATGATGGTACGTGCCCCAGCTAGATCTCCAGCGCTAAGGCCGCAAAGGGCTTCAAGTGACAGTGCTTGAGAGTTAGGTTGAGCGTTATTTTTTTTGTTAGCTTTTAGACTAGCTAGAGCTGCTTGTACATTGCCAGCCAAATAGAGACTCAATTGCTGTTTGAATTGAGCAACTTTTGATTGCGGATATTGTTCTAGTACCCGACTAAAGCAGCCATTAGCTTCGTCGTAATAGCCCATGTTCAGTGCTTCTTCGCCTAGAGCCAGTAAGCCTTCTGTAGGAATTTCGGAACCAGCCAAAAATTGCCTGAACTGCTGACGCACACCATTGATATTGCCGGCCGAATTCATGCTGGTAATTATTCGGGTACGGGCGTAGCGAGCAGAAGGGCTCAGTGTCGCAGCTTTGGCTGCAGCATCTTTAGCTTTGTCTTGTTCGTTGAGGCTGCCGTAAAGTTCGGAGAGGGCGAGCCAGGCGTCATGGTTGCCCGGATCAAGTGCTACCACAGCTTCAAATTCTTCAGCGGCTGCACTCTGGTCAGCCATTGTCAGGAGTGTCATGCCTGCTTGTAAGTGCGCCAGCATAGAGTCAGGAGCTATTGCGGTGGCGGCTTTGGCAACGGCTAAGGCTTCTTCTTTGGTATCGGGTAGGCGGGTCAAAATGGTGTTGAGAAGAAGATGTAATTGCAGGTTATTTGGGCATTTCGGCAGCCATTCGCGCAGATAATTAGCTGCTTCGAGGGTGTTGCCCCGGGCAAATAGACCAGATGCTTTAGAGAGGCAGCCAGGGCAGCCGACATCATCGGCTTTTTTTGTAGTAATCGTGCCAGTCGGAGTTTTTCCCCGAGCTATTGCAGCACCGTGGTTGTCTGCTTGCCAGGGGGCTAAGACCAGACTGGCGCCCAAAAGCAAGGCTATTTTGACTCGGCTAGTGAAAGTAAAATAGTTAGTCACCGCTATAGCATAGCTTAATTGGATCGCTATACTGAAAAGATAGTATTAACGGGAAGTAAAGCGGTTGAACCTTATGGGCGTGAAGCTAATCAGTGCAGTGAAAACAGTCATTTGCTGTGGCCTAGCTGCTTCTCTGTTTCTCTCTCTCTCTCTAGATAGCGCAGCGGCTGCGAGCAATGCCCAAAATAACAATAGCGCCGCTCTTGAGCGAGCTAATCAAGCTTATCTAGCGCGAAAATACAATGATGCTTCTGGTCTGGTCAGTCGAATAATTTTGAAAGATGGCGAGAGCGCTGCTGCACTCAATTTGATGGGGAAGATTTATCATCGCCAGAATAAGATTGACGAGGCCATTGGCCAATATCAGAAAGCTCTTAAGCTTGATAACAGATTTGCCGAGGCCCACTTCGACCTGGGTGTGGCACTCTTCGATCAGGGCCAATATGCCTCCGCTGTTAAAGAATTTGAGTGTGCCTTGCAAGCTGGCGCCAATAGCGAGTATCAATACAATTTAGCTATCTCACTAGAAAGGCTAGGTCAGCTAAGACCGGCCATGGAGGGCTATGAAAAGGCTATTCAGCTTGATGAGAAGAATGCTGCTGCTCACTATAGTTTGGCTCGATTGCTAGCGGCAGCTGAAGACAATGATCGAGCCATTCAAGAGTATCGCCTGGCTATCGCTGCTCAGCCAGACTTTCCTGAAGCTCACAATAATCTTGGTGTGGTTTATAGCAACATGGGGAAATACCCTGAGGCAATTGAATGTTTCCAGCAGGCCTTGAAGATCAATCCTGATTGTTCAGAGGCTCAGCGAAATCTGGGCTATGCTCAGGCGCACACTAGTTTAGGTGTGACCTATCTCAGTCAGGGTGACAGCAAAAAAGCTCTAGATGAGTTTCGCAAAGCTCTGCGCATAGATTCTCACTATGCTGATGCGCACTACAATCTCGCCTTGCTTTTGCAGAAACAAGGACAGTTGCAAGAAGCGGTTGGTCACTATCAGGAAGCAATAAAGTATGACCCAAGTTCAGCAGCTGCGCACAATAATTTGGGTGTGGCTTTGATGCAAATGGGCAACAAACAGCAGGCTGAGTCTGAGTATAAAGAAGCACTGCGATTAAAAGCTGGGTTTAAAGACGCCCAACTAAATTTGGATGAATTGCAAAAGAATAAAATGTGATTCTACTTACGTTCGAAAAGTCGTCAATTGCTTCATTTATTTTGCCAAGCTGACTCAATGTTAAGCCCCTACGCGAATAGGCAGCAATATTTGGGTTTCATAGTTGGGCTTGGATTTGGCACCTGCCAGCGGCCGATTATCCGACGTAGACAGTGTCTAGAGCAAGTTAATTGCCGTAGGAGGCGGTAATGTGAACTGCAGTAGCTAGTGAAAGCAGGCTTGATCTCCTGATAATTGGGCACAATTAATCAGTGCCCGTCTGGGAAAGCTTAGATGTTAGACAAAGAGAAAGAGCAGGGCGACCGGCAAGAAGTTAACGAAGTAAAAGCGGCACCCGAAGTGCAGCGTAGCGGTGTTGTTGGAGACGCTGGCAATCAAGCCAGGTGGAACAGGGTGCAGCAAGCGCATTACCTCGGCCAGGATGAGCCAGCTACAGATTTATTTAGAAAGAATGGCGACACATCGAGCAGTGCCAGTAAATTTACTATTGATGGCCTGGCAGAAGAAACTCCGAGTGTAGCCTATGACATGAGAGATTTGCAGAAAGATTTAAGGAAGGTTGGGAATGGTATTGAGTCCTCAAGAAAAGCTCTTGGTAGTTTTGAGATTCCGGCAAGGTTGGAGCCATTAAATGTTGTCTATCCCCATCGGGGAAATGAGGATGCTTATATTTCGTATCCTGCATGTAAGGCTGCTAATGCTGCGTTTCCAGAGTTGGCAAAGAGAATTGGTGATGGCCGAAATCATCTAGATAGGAATTTGATCGCAGCCACGATTCGCTTGGAGCAAGAGTTTTACAAACAGGGTTTCGATACCGGACTAGATACAGATCCGGCATATAGACAGATTAGTGAAAGAGTTTCCCCTGCAGCTTGGAGAGTTTTCAAAAGACCCTCTTAGAGCCGCTTTGAAATCAGAGTGCGCACCACGCTTTGTCGCAGGATATTTCGCAGATGTCATTCAACACATCCAGAAGGGAACTAAGCCTGACTTCATCGGTGAGATCGATTGGGGCGGAGTCAAGAAATACTGGGCCGAAGGCAATTTTAACGATGCATTGATCTACGCATACAATCCTACTAAAGACCACATTGATAGCGTGATTAGGCACCTGAGAATCATTCGCCAGAAATTTTGACAAATCGTTTTTCTATCCAACGAACCAAGAAGAAACCAATCAGAAACCCAGATAGCGGGAATATGAGCAGCCATGTGATAAACGGACCGTAAGAATTCAAAAAATCACCGCCGACTGAGGCATCTCTGAACATGCCGTACCACCAGCCTCGTAAAAAAAATGGTTCCCAGCCGCCAAATAGAAAGGCACCGAAAATACCACCAAGGAACCCGATCCATTGTCTAGGCTTTCTGCTGGGTTGAGCTGGTGGGGTCATATGGTCTGCCTATTTGCTTCGGAATCAGGTGGGTGGATGTACTGATTGTACTCGGCACGAATTGTCACATGGCTCGACAAATTTGCCATCTACTAGTTTAGTCCGACAAAATTCTCTCTTAGCTCTTCAATTGAAACGGGATAACTCACGGCTTTGACAGATTTAGGTCCTTTGCTTTTGGCTTCGCCTTCCGCCACAATTGTGATGTAGCGCTTTAGTTGGGCTTTCTGTCTGGCGATTCTTTTGCCGAATTCTTTTAGTGGTACTGATTCAACCAATAATTCTGGATTTGTTAGGGGTAAAACTGTGCTACCGCCAGTAGTGCCTTTATAGACAGTTGTTACCCCTCGCTTGTCGGCGGTAAATGCTGAAACTTTGACGTTAGAACAGTTTGCCATGGGCGAATCGTCAAGCTGATTGCTGCTGACTGAATGTAGCAGCTTGCCGCTTAAATAAGCAATGCGGTCGCCATATTGGGGTTTGATCTTCGGGTGCTTAAGCAAATAGCTTTTTAGATATTCGTTGAGTTTGAGGTCAGTATATTTGACATTTTTGGCATCGGGAAATTGATAACCTTCTCCACCTTTGAACGAATAGTCGGTCATACCAATGCGATAGGTCGACTGCGGTTCGACTTCTTGCCAGGTTTTGTTTTTCTCGGCTAAGGCAAAGACAATGCGATCACCAACTTTGCGCTCTGAGTCGTAAGCAAATTTAAGGCCATGTACATCTAAAAATTTGCCGCCGGTTGCTCCCGCCACACTATGCTCAAGTGTCTTCTTCAGGCGCTCTCCGCTGACATCGGCAAACACTAAATGGTTTTCGAAGGGCAGCAGTTCTTCGACCTTTTCTAAGTTAATGGCACCCTTTTCGATGCGCGAGCGAATGCCACCTCTATTTTCCAAAGTTATTTCGGCATTATCTGAGAGGCCGGCTTCGTAGAAAGAATCACAGATCAAATCACCTAATGCCGAATCTGTTTTCATGGCCCGAAAGTTGTTATCAAAATCATGACTGGCAAAGCTCAGTACTGTATCTTTCAGATTTTGTAGAGGCTGACCTTTTAGGGCTAAGTAGTCTCTAATATCCTTGTCTTCACTGATCTGTTCATCAATATGAAAGAGCTTATAGTGTGTCTCTCTAGTGTTAACCATGCCTTGCTTGTCGAAAGCCAAGTCGAGCTTGCCGAGGTTGCGCCCATAGCTGCCGGTTTGCACAATCAGTGTTTGGCTGCCGTCTTGATGCTCGATTACCACCGGAGCATCAAGCCTAGTATGGCTATGGCCGCCAATGATTGCATCTATTTGAGGAATCTCGTTGGCCAGTATTTTGTCAACATCAAGACCGCAGTGGGTCACCAAAATTATTTTGTCGACGCCTTGATTGGCAACCCTCTCGACTTCATCTTTGATGGGGCTAAGCCAATTTAGATCTCTTGATTTTTCATTGCTGCCCCTCTGCAAAACTACCCCGTCGCGGTTTAGAGAAAGAGTTTCGATATCGGGGGTTATGGCACCAATGAAGCCAATTTTTTGACCAGCAATAGTCTTAATTACCGATGGTTTGAGAAGCTTTTTTAATTGCGGTAAAGCATCAGCATTCAAGTTACAGTTTAGAATGTCAAATTTGGCTTTGCCCAGCTGAGTGGCAAGATTGATGGCACCGGCATCAAATTCATGATTGCCTACTGTATAAAAGTCGTAGCCAATCATGTTGAGCATTGCTACTTCTATTTCGCCCAGGTAATGGGTGAAGAAGGGAGTGCCTTGAAAAATGTCTCCAGCATCGGCAACTACGACATTTTTATTCTCTTTGCGCAATTCTCTGATTAAATGACCTAAGCGGGCCATTCCGCCAACCAATTTCCCCCTGTCTTGGAAGGACTGATCGTGGGCATGAAGGTCATTAGTATGCAAGATGGTCAAGGTGAAATTGGCTTTTTTATCAGCCAGTGCCTGCGGTAGAGAGGCTATGAGGAGAGCACATATGAATGCGCTGAAAAACGCCAGAATCAGGGTTAAGCGCCAATTTATCGGTCGCTTTTCACTTTTGCTCGTTCTATCGGTTTCTGCCATGCTCTTGCCCCAGTTAATTGTGCCTTCTGCACCCGGTTCTTCTGTATACGCTCAATCTGGCCAAAAAGTTCGAAGCATTAGCTGTGAATTTGTGCCAGAAGATCAGTGCCCCGTAGAGATGGCCTCCGTACGCTGCGAACTTGATCTTGATCCGTTTGATGCACCTATGTCTTCGCGCATATATGCAGATTACAAGAATACTAGCCAGCGATCTATATCTGCGGTCAAATTTAGGATTCGCTTTGTTGATGCTGAGGGCACTGAACGAGGCACATTTCACGCTGTTGACAGCGCCTACGTAGCCGCTGGTGGCACCAAAGGTCATAAATGGAAGCGCGATTTCACACTAGACCCCAGGGTTGTGGCCATGAAAGTGCGCGTTCTGCAGGTCAAGTACGCCGAGGGTGGCGATTGGCAAAGTGTAAAAATGCAGGAATTGGCCCAACCTGGCTCTGCCGCTCCTAGCGCAGTTCCGCCTGCCGGCGGGGCCCCAGAGGGTGGCCCCTAAGACTAGCTGCAGAGATTACAGCATCTGATAAAGGTATATGCGTAAGCTCAAAAATATTCTTGTATTGCAGCAGCCAGCGGCTTTTTGAAGGCTTGATGCATATCTTTGATATTGACTGGTGATGTATTGTATATCCACTGCTAAAAATTGAATATTTCTCTCTATGGGAGGTTCGGATATGGCTCACGCCCGGGAGCCGATCACGACGATCCTTGCCATGGTTGTTGTTGCGATTGCATGTTTTGTCGTCGCCAAGGCAACCTGGCAGGTACTGCTTCTTGCTTTTGTCGTTGTGTGTTTCGGTTGTTGTCTCTACAAGTTGATTGAAAAGGATACTCGTTCATCAGGCGAGTTCACCCGCTAAAACCCTCTGCTGTTCGCGTTCTTTTACGTCTTGTAATTACTCAAAAACGAGCTTCCTAAGTAAATTGGAGGCTCGTTTTTTTGCTCTTCAGGTTGGTATAACCTAAGTAAGACTGTATTTTTCAAACTCTCGAACACTTACAAGGTGGTAGTGCACAATGGAGCCCGGCTCAAGCGGTGAGATTCTCATTGTCGACGATGATCAGGCATTCCGAGCCTTTGTTTCCGCCCTGCTGGGCCGGCGTGGGTTCAAGGTTTGGGAAGCTCGCTGTGTGCGCGATGCGGAGCAGGTACTCGCTGCTTCTAAACCACGGTTGATTATTGTCGACTATCTGCTGCCCGACATGGACGGCGTTACCTGGATTGGCAAGTTGCGGGATGCCGGCAATGATACGCCAATAGCCTTTATTTCTGGCCACTGGTGTGATCGCAGCACATTTAACTGGTTGCGCAATATTCTCAAAGTTTCCCTTGTTCTACAAAAGCCTGTTTTGCCTGAAATCTTTGTCGAAGTTATAGACAGTATCTTGCCCCAGGCCGATTACCAACCAACTGAGACCGAATATTTAGATCACTCTTCCGGTCAGTTTCCTGGTCGGCCAGTTAGTCGTGTTTCGATGGTTGACATTGAATGTGAGAACATTCGCCAAGAGTACCCAAACAGTGAATTAGCCAGAGCGGAATTGGCGCGATTAGGCAATCTTGAATCTCAGCCTGAGTCTGTGCTTTTTAACAAGCTAACGCAATTGCGAAAAATGTTAGAAGTGGAAGAGACAATCAATGTGGCGCGAGCCCATTATATTGTCGAACTCAAAGTCACTTGGGCGATATTGACAGCTCTTTTGCGCAGCATTAAAGACGAGCCTCAGGCCGCTCGCAAAGTTGAGGATGTCTTAGCCATTACTCACAAAATAAAAGGTACCGCTGGTTCCTTTCAGCTAGTTACCGTGGCTAAGTGTTCTGAGCGACTGGAAAGTATTACTAAAGCTTACGATCCAAACGCATCTGAGACAGAAAGCGAAATGATCTGGTCTGAGGTTTTTCGTATTCTTGCTGATGGTGAATTGGCCTTGATTGATGCCCAGCAGAAGTATGGTGCACCTAGCTCTGAAGTTGAGCAGTATCGCACTCGTCTATTGGCAGTCACAGACAGTGACGGAGCTTCGAAACTTGAAGCTTTTCAAAAAGCCGCCGACTTGTCGATCTCTTCTAGTCATGCCTCAGCTTTAACTGCCCTTAGTCGCAGTAGCTTTGATGCGGTTCTTGTGGCGGAACCGTATGCCAGCAAGCCAGACCTGTTTGAGTTTTGTCGTGATATGCGTTTGGCTGCCAGCAATCCGGCTCTGCCACTGCTGATGGTGTCTGATTTGCAGGCGCAGACTCAGGGGAATGCCAATCTTGTGCCAGCAAAAATTAGTTATGCTGGATTCTCTGAAGTATTGCCGCTCATGCCTTCTGCTGATGAATTACATGATGCTCTAATTGAGGTCACTGATCTATCCTTCCGCAGCAAACCTAAAGTGCTGGTAGTTGATGATGATAGCGCTTTGACCGACTTTGTTTCTCGCATATTGAGCCTTGAGGGTTACAACGTTGAAACCTTGAATGAGCCGATTGGTATTATCCAGGCCCTTGAGCGTTGTCAGCCTGAAGTAGTGGTACTTGATGTGATTATGCCGGGCTTGAGTGGCTATGATGTTTGTCGCGAGATACGTAAACACGAGCGTTGGCGCAGTTTGGCCGTGCTTTTCCTCACGGCTAAGAGCAATCAAGAAGGACGGGCGCTGGCTTTTCGTGCCGGTGGGGATGACTTAATTGCTAAGCCTGTTCTCAAAGAAGAGCTGATTGCTCGCGTTGCTTCTTATGCTGAGCGTACTCGGCTTCGTCGCGATCAGCACGATCGTGATCGCTTGACGCAGTTGCTCTCGCGTGAAGGATTTGTTGCCGAAGTTGAACCACGAATGAAAGAATGTATTTCAATTGAACTACCTTTCACTTTGGCTCTAGTTAGCATTGATGACTTTGATGAACTTGGTGAAAAGTTCGGTTCTGTTGTTGCTGAGTCAGTAATATGTGCTCTGGGAGCGTTGATTAGAGGCCGTTTCGAACCTTCTGTAATTAAGGCCCGCTGGGTTGAGCGGGTGTTTGTCTTGGCCTTCCCTGACCTAAATATTGAACAGGCTGGTGAGTTGGTTGACCTACTAGAGCAAGAATTTTCAGAAATTGAATTTTCGGCTGATGATGATGCTGGCGGTGGTGATTGTACGGTCTTTAGGGTGTCTCTGACAGCTGGATTTGCCGGTGCACCAGAGCACGGCATTCAGTTTAGTCAAGTTCGCGATCATTGCACTAAAGATCTGATTGCGCGTCTGCGAGCGAAAGTTTCATCATGATTTGGCGTGTAGATAGTAAAGGCCTTGTTGTTGCACTTTTGCTCATGGTCATGACTTTTGTAGCGGTTGCTGCGATTGCTTTTCAGCAGCAAAATTCGATGATTTCATACCGCAAACTGGTGATTGAGAGTTATCACCTGGGTGGACTCTTAGATTTGTTTTGTTCCTTATTGCAAGATGCCGAAAGAGGGCAGCATGATTTTTTAGTCAGTGGCGAACAAAGGCATTTGGTTTATTTCAATCGGGCCAACCAGGAGCTGGAGCCAACTGTTGCCGAGATCTTGCGTTCACCATCTCTTGATTCGGATGATGCTAAAAAAGTGCAGCGCTTGAAGCAGCTGGCGCTTGAAAAGATGACTGAACTTGCTATAGAGAATCGTGCTCAGGCTAATGCCCCAGGGCTAGCGGCTCAGGTAGATAGCGACAAGCTAGAAAAGCAACCACTGAAGCTAGAACAGCCAAAACCTATGAACAAGATGGAGCAGATTCGCTCTATCGTTGATGAAATTAAGGCGGGGCAAAGTAGTCATAGAAAGCTTTTAACAGACCAGTTGCGGGAGTTCACTGAAAGCTCTACCGTGGCCCTTTCAGTGGTATTTGGTTTTGCTATTTTAGCTCTTCTTGTATGTGGCTCAGTAGTAATCGGTCTGTTTATTAGCAATTCCAAGATTACCGAGCGCTCTAAGATTGATGCCCTGGCTGCAGCTAGTGCCCGCGATCGCCTCAGTAACGTTTTCGCCAGTATGGATGAAGGTTTGTTGTTACTTGATACAAATAGTCAGGTTACCTTTGCTAATCAGTCTGCTCAGACAATGTTTGGTCTTGAGCAAACAGATCTGTTGGCAATGACTTTTCATCAGCTTTTCGCTGGCTCCACTAGTCGCCCTCTTTCTGATTATCTTAATTTGTCTAGTGTCTTTGAACGAGCTGTTAGTTTACGTCACCTTGAGCTGCGGCTTATTCGTTCGCAACAACAGCCTCTCTTTGTTAATGTAACAGTGATACCAATTACCAGTGAAAGCAAGGTGACTGGAGCGATTCTTACTTTCTTTGATACCACTGCTCAGCAGGAGAATGAAAAACACATACGGGCGCAGTTCGATGTTACTCGCATACTGGCTCAGCAATCGTCGCTAGAAGAGACCGGTCGGCGCATAATTGAGGCTATCTGTACCAATTTTGATTGGTGTGGTGGTGAGCTTTGGCTTTTGAATGAGGCCCGTGAACGCTTATCTATGGCTACTTTCTTCGCTGTCGGTGGAGAAGGCGAAGTGACTAACTTTAAACATTTTGCCGAGGGTTCTCTTGTCTACACCTTTGCCAAAGGCGAGGGTATTCCTGGTCGGTTATGGCAAAAAGAACAACCTATGTGGATTGAAGACGTTTTGTTATCTGAACTTTTTATTCGCAAACAATTGGCTCAGGAAGCTGGTTTACATACGGCCGTTGGTGTGCCAATTTTCTCTGGACAAAAGTTTTTTGGAGCTTTGTTTTTCTATTCTCCGGAAGTGAGAGCCAGTGATGAGTCTAAGCTGGCAATGTTTAGTTCAGTCTGTTCGCAGGTCGGTCAATATATCGAACACGCTCAAACCCAGGCACTTCTTGCTTTGAGTGAAGAGCGCTATAGCCTAGCGCTGGCTGGCAGTATGGACGGAATCTGGGACTATGACATCGTTAAGAAGAAGGCCTTTTATTCAAGTCGCTGGAAGGAGCTACTTGGTTTTAGTGATGATGAGTTTGAGAGCGATAGAGAGCAGTTCTATGATTGGGTTCACCCTGATGACTTAGCGGAGCTTAGGCGGGTGGAGAAAGCTCACCTTGATGGTGAGACGCCGGTCTTTAGTCATCTATTTCGCATTCGCCATCGCTCTGGAAAGTATATTTGGTTTTCATCTCGTGCTTGTGCTGTTCGCAATGCCTCGGGTGAGGCCATTCGTTTGGCCGGTGCTAGTCGCGATGTGACGAGTGAAATAGAAGCTAAACAGAAGCTGATTGAAAGCGAACGCAAGTTCAAGGCTATTTTTGATAAGCAATTTGAGTTGATTGGTTTGTTGACTGTTGATGGTTACTTGATTGATGCCAATCTTTCTTCCTTAAATGTGATTGGTGCGACCCTGGCTGAGGTCGAAGGTAAGCCGTTTTGGCAGTGCCCATGGTGGACCCAAAATGAGGAATCTCAGCAGCAGATTCGCGATGGTATTACTCGGGCAGCGGCCGGTCAGTTTGTGCGCTTCCTGACAGATCATAGTGGCCCTAACGGCACGATCTTTATTGATTTTTCCTTGCAGCCTGTTTTTGATGAAGATGGCCAGGTTGTTCTATTGATTCCCGAGGGCCGTGATATTACTGAGCTGAAAGCGGCTCAGGAGAAGCTTAGAGAAAGCGAGGCAATGTTCAGACGGCTGACCGAAAATGTCAAAGCTATCTTTTGGATTTCTTCTTTAGAGCAGCGTTTTCTCTATGTGAGCCCGGCTTTCTCTGAAATTACCGGAGGAGCAGTGGCTGATGTATTGGCTGATAGCGATGCTTTCTTTGCCTCAGTGCATCATGAGGATCTTGCTCTTGCCAAGAAACTTTTGACCGACCGAGATGGAATTGAAGTGCAATTTCGCATTATGCGCGAGCATGACCAGGTGCGCTGGATTTCAGCTAAGACTTTTTCTATTAGTGACGATCATGGTCAAGTTGTTCAACTCTGTGGCGTTGCGGATGACATAAGCGATCGCAAAGAAGCCGAGAAGCGTGTTAGCGAGTTTTACTCAACTGTCTCTCATGAATTGCGCAGTCCGCTCACTTCTATACGAGGTTCTCTGGGCTTGATTGAGAGCGGTTTAGTTGGTGAGGTCAGTGAAGAGGCATCTACTTTTGTTACCATTGCCCGCATTGAGTCTGATCGCTTAATTAGACTGATCAATTCTATTCTCGATTTGCGTAAAATTGAGGCCGGAAAAATGGAATTGAAATATCAAAAGACAAAAATTTCTGACTTGTTACACTCTACCGTGGCTAGTCTTGCCGGAATGGCCCATGAATCAAAAGTCACAGTTGTCACAGAGCCCAGCTGTGATGACGAGATACAGCTTGATCGTGATCGCGTCATTCAAGTGCTGACAAATTTGGTTTCTAATAGCATCAAGTTTTCCAAAGAGCAATCGACTGTTGTCGTTAAGGCCGAGCGCCAGACTGACTGTATTTATTTCTCTGTTGTAGACGAGGGCGCTGGTATCGCTGCTCGTGACCTGTCAAAGCTGTTTGGTAAATTCCAACAACTTGATTCAACCGATTCTCGCTCGCAAGGTGGTACAGGCCTTGGCTTAGCGATTTCAAAAGCTCTAGTAGAACAGCACGGTGGCGAAATAGGTGTGGAGAGTGAACCCGGTAAAGGTTCGAAGTTTTGGTTCACCATACCAGTTAAGGCAAAGCTTAAGGGCGAGCGCGCGAAATCTTTAGCTTAGCTTGCACTTTATCGGCTACCAAGCGCAGTTCTTCTAGCTTGAGGACATAGCAGAAGGCTGTATAGAGTAAAAGCCCGGCACTACTGGCGATACCAATGTTTAACGCCAAAACTATTTTATTGGCCCATGTTAAACCAACTATTGAGGCTAAAATTGAAGCAAGATGCTGAGCAGAGGTCTGCGGAATATTATTGCTAATAAGATAGCTTGCCAGGCCGCAGAGGCCAGATCCAGCAACCATAATTATCAGCGGTTTAATCATTGACACGGTACCTAGGCGGCCTGTTTTCTTGCGCAAGAAATAGTAAAGCCAGCTTAAATTGAATATGGTAATTAGGGTAGTTGCTAGGGCGATGCCACCGATTCCTAATTTAAATACTGAGACGAACAACCAGTCTAGGAATATCTTTACTAGAATGGCCATTACCGCTATGGCAAAGGGGGTGCGACTGTCTTGAAAGGCGTAAAAGACCCGGGTAAGTAAGTCGCGGGCGACATAAAAGAAGATCATGGGTGTCAATATAAGCAAAACTGATGTCACCATCTCAGTGTCGTTGGCTGTCCAAGCGCCTTTTTCAAAAAGCAGCTTAATCACTGAGCGGCCTTCTACTAATAGCAGGGCCGATACCGGCAGTGCCAAGAACCAAAGTAAGGTTAGAGCGCGTTTTAATTCAAATTTGAGATCGCCAATTTTTCCGGCAGTTACGTGTTTAGCAAAGATAGGGCCAATGGGAACAAGCATGGCTGTAACTAAAATTCCTAGGGGCAGCTGTACTAGCCTATTGGCATTGCAGATAGCCGACCAACCACCTTGTACTAGGCCCGACGAAAAAGCTTGATCTACATAACCAATTAACGTGCCAATGGAAGTACTGAAAGTGAGCGGCAAAAACATCACCAGGTATTCTTTCATGCCCGGCTGTAGCTTCGTGAAAATATCAAGACTAAGGCAAGGACGGGATTTGAGCATGCCGGGTATTTGCACAGCTAACTGGCCAATACCACCAACCAATGTACCTAGGGCTAGGGCAACACCACCGTCAGTGTGGGGCAGGAGCACAAAAGTGATGATTGCTCCAGAGGCAAATGCCGGTGCAATCGATGGCCAAAAATGTTCATTGTAGGTGTTTGATATGCCGCAGCCAATGCCGACTAGCCCGGCAATCATAATTAGAGGTGCCATGATACGCACTTGTTTGATTACTTCTACCAAGCGCTGAGCGGTGCTATATCCATGACTAGCATCAACGGTACCAGGTACAATTGCCTGCACTATGATTGGTGCAAAAATATAAACTAGTAGTGCAATGAGGCCCATGGCTATGGCTGTCCAAGCCATCATCTGCATTACTAGCTTGCCGTTGCCACCTTCTCTTTCTTTGGTCAAGGTAGCGAATGTCGCTGTATGAAAGGGGCCACCCTGGCCGCCAAAAAGTACAAGAATGGTGCCAGTAATTGAATAGGCATAGTTGTAGGCATCGGCAACTATGCCAAGGCCAAAAGCATGACCAACGATCATGTCGCGAGCAAGACCAGCAAACTTAGAGAGCAAAGTAAAGAGAGCGACCAGAGAAAACGTTTTAGCTAAGCTTTTACCGGAGCCCGGTGTTGCATCATCATTTGCTTTCTCAGTAGCGGGCTTAATGTCCGACACTTTCAGGCTCTTTGCTTATGCCGCCTAGTTCGGCGGCATATTTCACTGAGGGCGGAACAACTGGTTGAATTTTCTTGCCCTTATCACCGGGGACCGTGACATAGTCAGGTGAGATATTGAGGTAGCGAGCGGCTTCCATACCAACAGCATTGAAGACTGGGCCAGCCACAGTGTTACCCCAGCGGCCATCGGTTTGAGGGCTATCAATTACTGCTATACATGTTAGCTGTGGGTTGCTGGCAGGCAAGAAGCCTACAAAAGAAGCAATTGTTTGACCAGCCATATAGCCGCGGCCATTGGCCGTTACTTTCTGGGCTGTACCTGTTTTACCGGCCACTCTATAGCCTGGAATTTGACCAGCTATTTGAGTACCTTCGTAGATGTTTTCAGCAAGAAGACGTGAAACTAGTTTGGCTACTTCTGGCGCCACCACTCGACGTTTCTTGGGTTCGATCCATTTTTCGGTGACACCATTGCTGGGGTCATATACTCTTCTGATCAGGTGTGGCTGAATCCAAACACCGTTGTTCGCAACTGCACTGACTGCAGCTACTAACTGTAGAGGAGTTACCGCAATGGCGCCTTGACCAAAGCCGGTGGTAGCAGAGTCAATTGGTGTCCAATATTTGGCAGGAGTTAAAAGACCACGTGATTCGCCTGGCAGTTCGATGCCGGTGCGTCGACCTAAGCCAAAGTCATAGAGTTTGTCGTGGAACACTTGAGGTTTCATCGCCATACCAATCATGGCTGAGGCGATGTTGGAAGAGTGGATGAAGAGACCCTTCAAATCAATGGTGCCATGGCCGCCATCGTGGTTGTGGATGGTGCGATTGCCAATCGTTAGCGAGCCACCATCGTAAAAAGTAGCGTTAGGTTTGATTGCTCCGGTTTCAAGACCAGAACAAACGGTAATGATTTTGAAGGTAGAACCAGGTTGATAGACATCAACCATAGACCAGTTTTTGAGAATCTCGTAGGGATATTTGTTGTAGTGATTGGGATCAAACGATGGGTAGTTGGCCCAGGCAAGAATCTCGCCTGTATTTGGATCCGCTAGAATTACCGCGCCTTTTAGAGCATGTGAGTGTTTGCACATGGCAAACAATTCTTTTTCAGCCAAGTGCTGCAGATAGTTGTCGATGGTCAGCTCAACGTGGCGACCTAGTGGTGGCGTGATGTCCCAGGATGGCTCGCGCTCGGGCACCAATATTGGATGGCCTTTGCCGTCTAACTGGGGCTTGGGAATGGTGCCAGTATTAGTGAGCATCTCGTGTTCGGCTTGTTCTACGCCACCCTGGCCGTGAAACTCAGCGTCAGTAAAACCAAGCAGGTGAGCAGCAAGGGCCCCTTCTGGGTACTGTCTAAAGGGACGAGGTACGATATCAATGCCAGCCCAATTCAGTGCCTGTAGAGCGTCTGCTGTCTCTCTATCAAGGTGCTTGGCTAAAGTTACGACAGGGTAACCCTGGTTGAGTAGCTTGGAAATTTTTGCCACTGGTTCTTTGACAATGGCTGCCAGTTTTACAGCTGCTTCTTCGCGCTCAGCTTTGAGTAGCTTAACGTGCACATAAATGTCGTATCTAGTTGTATCTATCGCTAGAGGAAGGCCACGGCGATCAGTAATGGCACCACGATGCACCAGCATGTTGTGCTGCTGTCTTTGGGTTTGGGCTTTCTCTGTAAGTTTGCTACCTTGATAGATTTGTAGATAGTAGAGTCTGGCAACTACCGATAGGGCGCATACACCTAAGACAATTTGACAGAAGCGCAAACACCAGAGGGGCGATTTGGGCTGACGCCGTTTTCGCCCGGTTCGGGACCTTGTTCTTACCGGTCTATCTATCAAATCTCTAGGCAAGTCCTTTCCACTCCGCCATCAACAAGACCCGATATATATCTATCGGATACTTTTTGATTTGTTACAAGAAATGGTTGTCAGAAGTAACAACCAATATTTTAGTAGCCTGGCATCAAAGGTAGTTGATGTTTGGCTGGCTTGAAAGGATTAAGTTTTGGAGCGGTCACTTCTTTGACTATCTTGACTTCTTCCGGCACTCGCAAACCGGTGCTACCGGTGACGCTGGCCTGGATGTCTTGATACGAGACCCTCTTGAGAAGGTCGTAAGACTGTTCAGAATTTTGTTCGCTGAGGCGACGTACCTGGTCTTGAACCTTACCGACTTCACTTGACGAGGAAACATCAAAGCCATAACCCAAGATGGCTAAGCCACACAGAGCTATTAATGAAGCTTGTAGCGTTCTGTTTACACGTACTAGAAAAGGGGCTTTGCGGGTTTTGCGCTTAGGAGACTCAATCGGTACCAGGTGCGGACGAGCGGTCCGTGATGGCGCTGGTGTGGACCGAACGGGAGCGGCTTGATTTTGGCTGTAGCCGAAGGCAACTGGATAAGTCGTAGCTGGTTGCATGTTTTCAACCAAGGCAACTCTGGCAACGGACACTCTTGCGGCCGAATCATTATGAGATCTTCCGTAAGCGAAGCTCACGGGTTGTTCTTCGTTAACGCGGCGGCGCGGGAGAGTGTTAACCATATATACTCCTAAATCAGCTTTTGAGCTGCACGTAGTTTAGCACTACGGCTCCGGGTGTTGGCAAGCAATTCTTCTTCAGAAGCTGTAACAGGTTTACGCGTAATTATCAGTACCTCGCACTCTTTTTGGCAGGTGCAAACGGGGGCTCGAGGGGGGCAAATGCATGACGCTGCGGCCATCTTGAAGAATTGTTTAACGATTCGATCTTCCAAGCTATGAAACGTAATAACTACTAATCTTGCCCCTGGCTTTAGAATAGTTAATGACTCTCGTAAGAAATCTTCAAGACTCTCAAGTTCCTCATTAACAGCCATTCTTATGGCTTGGAAGGTTCTGGTAGCCGGATGTATATAGCCACCACCAGCAGAGCCGAAACTTTTTTTGTAATTTTTTTTATCAGCTGCTCTAGGTATGCAACGAGCGACAATATCAGCCAGGGCAAGAGTAGATTCGATCGGTCTATTTGCCACTATGCGATTGGCTATCTTGCGGCTATGTCTTTCTTCGCCGTATTTGTAAATGATGTCTGCTAGTGCGCCTTCTGGCCATTGATTGACTATGTTGTAGGCTGAAACTGATTCGCTGCGATCCATTCGCATATCGAGTGGACCTTCTTTCTGAAAGCTAAAGCCACGCTCTCCTTGATCTATTTGCATCGACGATACGCCTAGATCTGCCAATATGCCACCATCAATGGTATTGACACCGTGTTGCGCCAATGACTCTTTTAGATATCTAAAGTTGGAGTGAACCATAGTGGCTTTGTCGCCAAAGCGCTCCTTGAGCCGCTCCAGGCTGCCAGCGTCGCGGTCAAAAGCATAGAGTTTGCTCTTACCCTCGGTCAGCTCAGCAATACGTGCCAAATGCCCGCCAGCGCCGGCGGTGGCATCTACATATGTGAGACCGGGCCGTACATCCAATGCCTCGATAACTTCGTTGAGGAGAACCGGTATATGTTCCAAAAATTAATCAGTCCGTATATTTAATTGCCCGAAGAAGGGCGGTCTGGCTGCGGGCTTTTGCTTGTTCTTTCTTTGCGCTTCGCCACTACATCGAAGTCTCCGCAAATTGAGTATATCAAGACCAGGCCAACTAGCAGGCCAGCGGCAGCAAAGAGAGCGGGATACTCTGGTCTGCTGGCAATAAGATTAAGTGATAGAAGAATTTGTGAAAGGAGTACCGGGATAGCCAAGAAAATGGCTGGCACGAGCAATTGTCTGGCGCTAGCAGTTGTGCCGGCGCAGTGCCATCTCAAGCCGTCCCACCAGAAGGTCAAGGCGATCTTGAGACCCATGCTATTGGCTGGGTAGAGCATTCTTCCCCCACGCAGGGCGACGAAGCTGCGCTCGCAAGAAGTACATTTCAGTGTTTCAGTAATACCAAAGGGCTCAATCATGCCGGAACTGCAGCGTGGGCAGGGATACGACTGGTTGGCTGCGATTATTTGTTGACGGATTGAAAGATTTTGGTAGGAAGAATGGAACATCTGAAAATTCCCCATGGACCGAGTAAAAATATAGGCAAAGTCGAACCGCATCGACGTCATACCCCGTCGTTGCCTGTTCTTTTGGCAAGAGATCCAATCCCCTGTATATTCTTGATACCCGCTAGTGGGCCTCCCCTCTACAGGTCGGAGAGAAAATTGCTAGATTTAATCAAATTCGTTTGGTGGCTATGGTTGGGTCTGCCGATAAAGCCCTAATTTAAGAGAAATATGGGTCTTTTCTGCTCGCACCAAGGGCTCCCACTGCCAACATCAGCCGGAATGTCTCGCCGTAATCGGCGCCTTGAATTGTTATGGTTCTAGCGGAAAGTCGTTTGATTTGTGGCAGTAGTTCCGCAGCGTCAGCCATGGATGGATCAAAGAAGGTGATTTCAATCAGGGCTGGTTCGGCTGCTTTGAACAATTGCCAGTGCTTTTTGTTGGTGGCCTGACGAGCTTTTTCTTTTAATAGCTTGAGATTTTCTTGATGCGGGTGGAACACTGCGGCATAGCGCGAAACAGCAGTTTTAACCTGGGCTGTGACAATATCTCCCAATAGATCGCGGGCTTCTTCACAAACGGTGTCATCACCGCACAGCATCGCTATCGGTACGCCAAAGTATCCAGCCAATGCGGCATTGAGGCCTGTTTCACCCACTGGTTGACCGTTCAGTTTCACTTCGAAAAAGATCTGGGCCCGGTAAGTGTGGCTCAAAACCCCAGTGGCATGACCGGCCCGGGCGTGGTAGCCGACAAATACGGCAAAATCGGCTGGGTCTATTCCTGAAACCATCGAGAACGGCTTCTGCCAGCCGCTGCGCACCGAAACCCCTTTATGTTGGTAAAGCTTCTCTATATGAAGATTGCGCATATCCCAGTGCGAATCGTTCACCAAAATATCGTCTACACCGCCGGCCAAAAGGCCTTCAATTACAGCATTGGTCTCTTCGTGCATCAGTTCTAGGGCCCTAGCGTAGCCTGGCTCGTTGGGCTGGGTTTGGCTTGAATGCAAAATTCCGTTAACGCCTTCTAAGTCAACAGATATATACGCTCTCATTTTGTTAGTAACCTTCTACTGCTCATTGCTGCTGCAAGACTAAAATTGGATGAGTATATAAGGGATTATCGTCAATTCCCTTTAAGTTTGTTACTTCCTGATCATGTCAAGCACAAGAAAGCTGGCAAGGGTTATAATCTCCCGAGATATATGGAAACCGACCCGAATCAGTTGTTACCGCATTCATTGCCATTTACCAAGATGCATGGTCTTGGCAACGACTTCGTCATGGTCAAAGATGTTGACCTCGATCTAGCCTTGCATGGTCTGTTAAAGGCGGTAGGGAAAAATTTAGATATTGCTGCCACTCTTAGTCGATTAGCTCAGTTAGTGTGTGATCGGCGTTTTGGCATTGGTGCTGATGGTCTAATTGTCGCGGTCAGTCCTGATTCTACTGCGGGCTCTTTGTCTGAAAAAATTGTCAGTGCTTATCCTTCTTATAAGCAATGCGATTTGGCATGGATTTACATCAATAGTGATGGCTCTTCTTCTGATATGTGCGGAAATGGCCTGCGTTGTTTAGCTTATTTTGCGCGTGAAAATGCTAAATGTGAGAGCGAAAGACGTTGGCCCCAGTCTGATCGTTTCAAGGTTGCAACTCGGGCCTATCCTGTTAATGTCACTGTTCTCAATTCACCGACAGGCTCTGCCGGCGGTGCAGCTAATAATCCTAATCAGAGGTTTATTAGTACAAGTTTGGCTGCGCCAGAGGTCAAATTTGTTGGCGAAAAGCTAACTTTGGGCGATATCACCCTTAGTGCCACTGCTATCGATATGGGTAATCCTCACTGCGTCATCTTTGATTGTCCAGAGTTGGAATTAACTCAATATCAAGGCTGTATGCATGGTATATCGAGTGGTGCCTCTGCTGCTTTTGTGGAAAAATTTCCTGGTCGATTGCTTGAGCTGGCCCATCAGATTCAGGGCCTGTCTATCTTTCCTCAGGGAGTTAATGTTGAATTTGTTCTGCCCCAGGGGCGCGATCGGGCCGTCGTATACGTCGTAGAACGAGGCTGTGGGCCAACTTTGGCCTGTGCATCAGGCGCTGCGGCCGTGGTGGCAGCAGGGGTAATTGAAGAGCGCCTAAACCGCCAATGCTGTGTTATTCTTCCAGGTGGGGAACTTGAGGTCACCTGGTCTTCCTTGGATAATCTCATCGAGTTAAACGGACCAGCGCAAATAGCATTTTCCGGCGAATTTCCACTCGACGATAGATTGTGTTCTTCTGATTTGCTAGCCAATCACTCTAGCTGTGAAAGCAGAGAGGAGTTGCCAGCATGACTATGATCATGGAAGCTGATCAGCGCCGCGAATGGATGAAGAGTCGTCGCAAGCAACGGAAAGCAACCCGTCGCGCTAGATCGCGTAGACAAACTTTGCGCTATGTACTTTTGTTCGGCATGCTTATCGCTGGAGCTGCTTGTTTTACCCACTTGCCCTGGGCTCTTCATAATGAAAAAACTGAAGTGATTGTGCACGGTAATTCGGTGGCTACCAAAGATCAAGTTCTTAAGCTTGTGAAAAATGCAGTCAATGTGCCGATTTACCGCATTGATCCTAAGAAATTAGAAAATCAAATTGCTTCTCTTAAGGCTGTTCGTCATGCTTTCGTTCGGCGCTACGCTCTGCCGAAGCCGCATCTAGTCGTAGAGATCCTAGAAGAGTATCCCTGGGCTACTTATAGTCCAGATCCGACCAAGCCGGCAGAGGCCGTTATTGCCCAATCTGGTCGATTTATTTCTATCGCTGAGTTTCCTGCGGTGGTTCGCCCGCATCTAGTTATTTACGGGCAGCATAGCTTGAAGCTCACTTCGCGCGAAGTGGCTCAGTGGGCTAGTTGGGCAAACTATATTAGTAGTCAGACCGGGCGACCTGTCGATTACATTGATATGCGTCAGCCCTTTGACGTTAAAGTTGCTAACGGCGATTTGACCTTAAAAATTGGTTTGCCTGATGCTACTTTGACCAGGCGGCTTGGTCGCTTAGTTTCTATTCTTCCGACTGTTGAGCCAATAAAAGACAAAGTCGAATTTATTGATCTTGGTCTCGATAATTCAATTCCACTAAAAATCTCCAAAAATCCTAAGCGTCCGACTGAAAAATCGGAAGCCGAAGACGCTCGCAATGAAGCTTTGAATAATATTCCAGAAAGTATTCAGGGCGCTCTTTCGAGCACACCGAGCAGTGGCCAGTCTCAAACTAATTCCGCTGTGGCACCAACTGCGACAACTGGCTCTGTGTCAGGCCCAGCGCCAGGTTCTCTGCCCAATACTAAGCCAAATCCAGCAGTGGCTCAAACTTCAAATACTCTATAAACTCTCTGTTAGAGCCGCTTTAGCACCTTCCCACAGGTCGTTTAGTTGCTCCGCTGAATGTTCTTTGAGGGGGCGCTCGCTATGGCGCTCCATCCACTCAAAACGGTTTTTAAATTTGTTGATGGTCATTAGCAAGCACTCTTCTGGGTCGAGGGCATGCCAGCGAGCCAGATTGACCATGCAGAACAAGGCATCGCCAAATTCAAGGGCCACTTCTTGCTTGGCTTTGTCACTGTCTTTCTTTTTGCTCGGGTCAATTGCCTGGCCGTTTTTGGGGCTGACTAAGTCAGGGTGCGAAATAGCTTCCTGGAGTTCGCTAATTTCTGAATGAAGTTTGGCCCAAACATCAGCTTCTTTTTCCCATTCAAAGCCCTGGTTGACGGCCTTTTCGGAAATTTTTAGGGCTTGAAGCAAGGCTGGCATGGTTTTGGGCACCCCAGCTAGAGCTGATTCTTTTGCCTCAGACTGTTCTTGCCCTTGGTCGAGCTTTTCTTGCTTCTCTTTTGCTTTCAATTCCTGCCATTGGGTCACTACCCCTTCTGCAGTATCAACTTTTGAGTCGGCAAAAACGTGGGGATGACGCCGGATCATCTTGGCATTTATCGAGGCAGCGACATCTTCAATCGTAAAGTTTCCATCGTCTTTTGCTACTTGTGAATTGAGTACAATCTGTAGCAGTAAGTCACCCAGTTCTTCTTTGATTTTTTCAGGGTCGCCTTCGTGAATTGCTTCCATCACTTCATAGGCCTCTTCTAGCAAATAGCGGGCTAGACTTTTGTGAGTCTGCTCTCTATCCCAGGGGCAGCCTTCAGGAGATCTGAGCTTGGCTACGGTTGCAATGAACTGCTCTAAATGTGAACCTTCTAAATTTGAGCTTTCTAAATCTGAAGACATGGGGCTCCATAGGCTTTAAGCTATATGTATAACCAGAGGCTAGCATAGCTTCTCTTTCCTTTTCTTAGTTTGTGGGAATAAATCTCGTGGATATATGTGTTATTGGCGCCGGCTACGTAGGTCTAGTGACGAGCGCTTGTTTAGCTTATCTTGGCAATCATGTCACGGCTGTTGAAGCCAACCCGGAGCGCTTAGGTAGTTTGAAAAGTGGCTTAGTGCCATTTTTTGAGCCCGGATTGCAAGATTTTGTCAGAGAGACCAGTGAGTCTGGCTTCCTCAATTTTTCAGACAATTTAGAAGAGGCTGTTAAGCGGGCTCAAATCATATTCATCGCGGTGGGCACTCCTTCACTTCCAAACGGTGAGCCCGATCTCTCTCAGGTGATGGTTGTGGCCCGCAGCATAGGCAGCGCACTGGATGCTAAGCACCGTCGCATCATTGTCAATAAATCAACCGTACCTGTGGGCTCTGGCAACTGGGTCGAGATGCTTGTTTCGCAAGGCGTACAAAATGCCCAACCGGTTCCCGCTCGTGCCGCCAGACCAGAGTCACCTAGTTTTGTGGTAGTTAGCAATCCTGAGTTCTTGCGCGAAGGTAGTGCCATTTCTGATTCGTTCTATCCTGACCGCATTGTGGTTGGCTCCACTGATGAGCAAGCTGTTGCTGTGATGAAGAGCCTCTACAAGCCAATTGTCGAGCAGAGCTTTGACGTGCCGACCTTTGCACCTCGGCCCAAAGATTTTTCCTCTGTACCTTTTGTTGTTACTGACCTGGCTTCGGCTGAGTTGATCAAGTATTCAGCCAACGCCTTTTTGGCGATGAAAATTAGCTTCGCTAACGAAATCGCTGGATTGTGCGAAAAAGTAGGAGCTGATGTTAGCCAAGTGACTCAAGGTATCGGCCTTGATTATCGTATTGGCAAAGCCTTCCTTCATGCTGGAGTGGGCTGGGGTGGTAGCTGTTTTGGCAAAGACGTCAGTGCTTTGATGCAGGTTGCTAAAGAGTATTCCTATCCAACATCGTTGCTAGAAGCCACTGTTGCTGTCAATGATCGTCAGCGCCTGGTGGTTATTAAGAAGCTGCAAGATGAATTGAAGATATTGAAAGGTCGCACGATAGGCTTACTTGGCCTTTCGTTCAAGCCCAATACCGACGACTTGCGCGATGCACCAGCACTGACTATTGCCTACCAGCTCTTGAAGATGGGTGCCTCGGTAAAGGCTTACGACCCAGTCTCTAATGACCGATGCAAAGTTCTGCATGCTAGCCTCGACTTAGTTTATTGCCACAACGCTGAGGAGTTGGCTGCTGATAGCGATGCTCTGGTACTGGTAACTGAGTGGGAACAATTCAGAAAACTAGACTGGAAAAAATTAGCTAAGAGTATGCGTTGGCCCCTGGTGATTGATGGACGCAATGCCTTAAACGAAGAAGAGATAACCGCTGCCGGTATGACTTATCGAGGAGTAGGACGTTGAGAATTTTAATTACTGGTGGTGCCGGTTTTATCGGTTCACATTTGACCGATCGCATGATGGCTGAAGGGCACCAAGTTGTGGTGATGGATAATCTCATCACTGGTAACTATCAGAATATTGCTCAGCATAAGTCTAATCCGCGCTTTGAATTTATCCATCACAATGTTTCTAACCATATTCATATTGTTGGAGATTTAGATTGGGTCATACATTTTGCCTCTCCAGCATCACCTGTCGATTACTTGCTGCTCCCAATTGAAACCCTAAAGGTCAATTCGTTAGGCACGCACAACACGCTTGGCCTGGCTCTTTCGAAAGGTGCAAAATATTTTCTAGCTAGTACTTCCGAGGTCTATGGTGACCCCGAAATACATCCGCAGCCAGAAACCTATTGGGGCAATGTTAACCCTATCGGCCCTCGTGGTGTTTATGATGAAGCTAAGCGTTTTGCTGAAGCAATTACCATGGCCTACCATCACAAACATGGCTTAGATACTCGCATTATTCGCATCTTCAACTGTTACGGTCCGCGCCTCAGGCTCGATGACGGCCGTGTTGTCTCTAATTTCATCGGCCAATCTTTGGCCAATGAGCCCCTGACTGTTTATGGTGAAGGTCAGCAAACTAGAAGCTTCCAGTATGTCTCTGACCTCGTTGAAGGCATTGTGCGATTAATGGGTGTTGACCATCATTTACCCGTGAATCTTGGGAATCCAGAAGAAAAAACTGTGCTTGAGTTGGCCACTATCATTAAAGAGTTGGTGGGCAGCAGTAGTGAGATTGTGAAAAAGCCGCTACCTGTTGATGATCCAAAGCGTCGACTGCCCGATACTACAAAGGCCAAGCAACTGATTAACTGGGCGCCAAGCAAAGACTTGGTGGACGGACTGAAAGAGACCATTGAATGGTACCGCCAGGCCCAAGCTCGCGAGTTGGATGCCGTTAAATAGTCAGGAGCAGACTGTGGGCAGCAAAGCCCTGAAAAGACTGTATATAAGTACGCGAACCCCAAGGCCTTGAACCTTGGGGTTTTCGCTTGGCTGGGGGCATAGTGTGGGTACATAAGGGATAGCTGCGATGCAAGAATTAGCTTGACAACGAAATGCTAGAAAGCTTAGAATCCTCTAACCCCCCGCTTTTACCATATTTTTTTTGAGGCCAATGCTATGACCGACCGTTCAGCACGTGCATCTGACGACAAAGAGAAAACTAGCGCCAAGCCGGAGAGTGGTTTCTCCTTCGGCAGTGTCATGGGACACTTGGGTCGCGCTAAAGACGCGGTTGTTGATGGTGGCAGTAAGGCATTGCACAAAGGCAAAGAGCTGATTGACGAAAATGCGCCCAAAGTCAAAGATGCCGTAGTCGAGAACGCTCCAAAGGTCAAGCAGGCGGCACTTGATGCGGCTAACAGCAAGGCTGGCAAGGCCGTGGTTGGTGTAGGCAAAGAAGTATATGAGGAAGAGAAAGCTACTGGTAATCGTGTATTAGGCGCCGCAAAGCGTGGTGATATCGTTACTGTTGGTAAGGAAGTAGCACCACTCGTGATAATGGGGCCACAAGGAGCTATCCTCGAAAAAGTTGGCCGCAAGGCGCTTGATAAGGGTGTGCAAGAATTACCAAAAGAGCATCAGGGTACGGCCCGGGGCGCTCTGGAGCTAGGTAAGATCGCCAATGGTGGTATTCCTGATGCGAAGCATGTAATTACCGGCGCTGTGCTTGATGAAGATACACGTAGCAAGGCTATGGAAACTGCTAAAGGTGCTGGTAGCAAAGTTTTGGGTTGGTTCGGTGTGGGAGACCACGATAAAAAGGCTGAGGTAAAGGCCGCTGGCAAAGCCGATAAGAGCGGATACCCTGACGACGAACGACAGCAAGATCTACCCAAACGACCAGCTACCAAGAAATAGTTGCCTCACTTGATGTTTGATGCAATTGATTGGCTGATGCAATTAAAGCAGTCAATGTAATTATTGATTGGCTGATGGCCTAGCTTTTCGATATATCTCTGCCTTGGCAGGGAATGAATATCTGCAGGCAAACAATTACTGTTGGATTAGTCACTTGTGGGCACTGAATTTAGCCTGTGCCAAGGGTGCAAAAAGGTAATTTTTGCTACGCTATATTCGTTCCGTTTACTGAGGCAGGGGTATTTCATGATCGGCAGCAGATTGTTATTGCGCTTGGCTGTTTTTGTCGTAATGGCGACCAGTTGTTCTTTGCTTTCTGCTTGCGGTGGGGCTTACAAACCCACTGGCTTGGCGCTACCAGAAAAGTTTCCCATAGCTTGTTATCCAGGGACAGAATGCACCAAGTCTGACAGCACACCCATTGGTCAGAACAAATATCGACAGGTTGTGATCTTAAAGAGCAGTGATGAATTCGATAAGATTTTGAACTTTTATAAGAATGAAGTGGCAATGAAAGCCTATCGGCTGCTTTCTGACAATAATCTCAAAGGAACAATCACTCTTGAGTGCACATCTGACTGGGCCAAGCTAGACATTATTTTGGTGCCGGTTGGCGAACAAACGGTCATTTGTATTAATTACGATCCGAAGCTAGATCCGGCGCAAAAGTAGGCATGAATTCAGTATCACTGGTGGTGCCGCCCAAGGCTTGTTTGGCTTTTTGCGTTGCTCTATTTCTCTTCCCGGTGCCTCAAGCATTAGCTCAGGTACCTGCTTCTACTGCGGCTTCAACAAATATTCCAGCGTCTGTGCCCGAAGGCTCGCCGGTTTCACCAGTCACTTCTAAAGCTCCTTCCACTTCTGCTTTGTCGTCTTCTTCTTTGTCTCCTGCCCTACCCAACTTTAAACCGACAGCTCTAGGTGCTTTCGCTAATCGATTGGCCTTTGAAGGTTGGACCGGCCTAGATCTGTATATCTGGCAGCCTGTGGCTGGCGCTCTTCTACCCCAGCTGCCCGAAAGCGACGGTCTTAAGGCGGCAATCCTTCAAGAATATGGTTTGCAGACTTTTACACGCAAATCGCTGCAGCGTGGTCAACGATATATACATATTGATGTCTACGAATTTGCCAACAAGGATGGTGCTTTTGCCGCTTATGCTTTCTTGCGTCGCGGGGCAACTACCGTTGTGCTGCGCGGTGACGCCACATCAGAAGACGATGACAGTATTTCATTTGTTCAAGGCAAGACTTTTATATCTATATATGGAACGTCAGGGGATGATGAAGAAAGCAAGGATGTCATTAGGCGTGTCGCCACTAAAGTAGCAAAGGCGATTGTTGAAACTGGCGCTCCGCCTTACATTCTCTCAACTATGCCGCAGCTGGAATTTCTCCATGGCAGCGAGAAAATAGTAATGGGTCCAGTTTCAGCACGACGTTTTTGCCCAGCCCCCTATCTCAATTCGCTAGACTTTAAACAGTCTAGATTGGCCTGTGTAGCCGACTATCAGATGCGGGAGCCAGTGAAAGAGCGCGTTAAGTTGTTGCTTGTGGATTATGGTGGCAATGCCAAAGCAGCAGCAGCAAGCTATCAATCGTATATCTCAGCGCTCTGTCAAAGTCGTGACGAGAACCCCGACTTACGCCTGGCGCAGGATAGTAACCAGTTTCGCAACGGCGCAACTTTTACTGAGATTCAACTGCATGGCTCTCGTATTTTTATGGTCACCGGTGCTCGTAAAAAGTACAGTGCCGAACTTTTGCTGCGTCAGATTCGCTAATTAGATTCAAAATGGTGCCTTTCCCCTTGGTAGTCAAGAGCTGGGCTGCTTCTGGGTTTTGTCTCAAGACGCTGAACTCGTCCGATTCTATTTATTTGGTGCCGATCAAGTGTTGCGAGGCGTAACAAGCGTTCCCACGGTTTGAGATGTGGCGTTTTTCTCATGATTGTACTAGCCGATTCTTGAAAGAGGCCCCAGCTGCTAATCTCGCTCATAAGAAAGTGTTAGGCAATTGTGTATATTTCTGGAGGCTTTTGTAAGAAGCCTATGGATAGCCACTTTTGTATTGTTTGACACGTCCTATTTAGCTTGGTATGATTTCTCTCGTCGTCTGAATCACATTCGCCTCTGAGCGGATCACTCCGACGCCAACTTGAACCCTGATAACTGAATAGCCTTATGTACAAGGCGCCTGTCAAGAATTTTGAGTAGGCAAACTAAATCGTTTTAAACGCACTTGGCTAACGCTAAGTGACAACGGAGAGTTTGAT
>JAUPUU010000167.1 GCA_030917395.1 Cyanobacteriota bacterium erpe_2018_sw_21hr_WHONDRS-SW48-000092_B_bin.40 | reverse complement strand
ATTTAGCACATAGCCTGTGGAACTGTACTCTTGAGCCTCTAGAGATTCTTGATTCAAATGCTGATAGTCATGGCTTTGCTGTGCGTTTAGGTTTGCGTTTTGTCGAGGGTCTAGGGCCAACTAGTCAGGCTGCTCTAGCCGTTGCACTGCAAGGTGGTTTGTTTACTTCGGTAGAAGATGTTGTATCACGCAGCGGGCTTATGCCCAGTGATTTGAAAATGCTTGCCAAAGCCGGTGCTTTTGAATCTCTTTGCCCAGGGCGAAGACAGGCTTTATGGCGTGTTCTATCTCTCTTGCGACCGAAGAGATCAATGCCTTTGCTAGAAGCCTTAATCGCTAATGCCCGCGCAAAGGTTGATGATATCGAAGCAGAAGGAGGGGGCGAAATTGATTGTCTTTACGAAGCTCCAGTCGAGCTGCCGTCAATGACAGAATTGGAAGAAGTGGTGGCAGATTATCGTACGATGAATTTGTCAACCAATAAACATCCGATGGCTTTTTATCGAGACTGGGCCAAGTCTCGAAAAATTCATTCTTGCCTTGCTTTGTATAGCCAAGAAGATGGTGATGATGTCATTGTGGCTGGGGGGATAATTTGCAGGCAGCGCCCAGAGACCGCCAAGGGATTTGTTTTTCTTACTCTGGAAGATGAAACAGGCATGGCCAATGTCATAATTAAGCCGAAGTTGTTTGAGATTTATCGCGAGCTGGTTGTTACCGGATCATTGATTCAAGTGCATGGACTATTACAACTTGATCAAGGTGTCTGCAATGTTATTGCCCGGCATTTTGAATTATTGCCACCATTGCCATCGATTTCTTCTATGCCCTCTATGTCTGATGGTGTTTATTTACCGGCGAGAAATTTTCACTAGAAATTTTTACTAGAAGTTGATCTGGTCGTTATCAAAACTTTTGATGGCTGCTAGTGATTCGACTGGAATGTTCAAGTATTTGAGTGCGTCTCGACCGCCTTCAAAACTCTTTTCAATTACAGCACCTATGCCGACAAGCTCGGCTCCGCTTGAAGCTACGATAGCAACAAGAGCTTTGATAGTTCTGGCACTGGCAAGAAAATCATCGAGAATAATTACTCTATCTTCTGCTTTTAAATACTCAGGAGATACAATCAAGTCAACCACCGAACCTTTGGTGTGCGACTCTGCCCGTTCTGTGAAAGGGTTGGCGGCCATTGTCACAGGTTTGTGTTTCCTGGCAAAAACAAGAGGCAATTCTAGAATCATTGCACAGGCTAGGGCCGGGGCAATACCACTAGTTTCAGCTGTGAGTATGCGCGTAGCTTTCAAGTCTTTGAAGCGCCGGGCAAACTCTTTGCCCACTTCATTCATCAAGGCCGGATCAATCTGGTGATTCATGAATGAATCGACTTTGAGTATGCCTTTGCCCAGATATTTACCTTCTTTGAGGATCTTGTCTTTGAGCAGTTGCATAATATTCCTTCTTAAATTGATATCGGCAGGAACTTTAGGTTCCCACGCCTCTGGCTTATAGTCAAGCTTACGGTATCTGGCCAGTGCTGCTTTTGCATCTGCCGCTTTGCCAAGGGCCATTAGCGTTAAGGTGCGATGATAGTAGAAGGCTCCATCTTTATTGTTGCAACGGATGGCGCTGACTAAATCTTGATCGGCCAGTTGATATTTGCCTTGTAGATAATAGGCCAAACTTCTGGTATCGTAAGCGGTGCTAGAACTGTGGTTGATTTTGATCGCTTGATTGCAGTCTTCTAAAGCACTGTCGATATCGCCGCTGGCCAGCTTGAACCAGGCCCGATTGTTGTAAAAAGTAGACTCTTCTTGCTTGCCTGTGGTTGAAAAAATATTCTGAAAGCTACTGAAGATGCCAATCAGTCCTGTTGGCTTCGCTTCTAAAGCAATGGCTTTGTCCATTTCAGCTATGGCCAAGTGATCTTCGCTCATTTTGTGGTAGATGCTGGCTTTGTTCATTAGAGCTAGCCTATCTTTCGGATGCTGCTCAATTACTTTATCGATATCGGCCAGGGCTTTGTCGAAGCGACCTATTTCAACCAGGGCTCGCGCTCGATCGGCAAGCACCGAAGTATCGCTTGGTTTGAAGGCGTGAGCGGCATCGAGTTTTTCTATGCCGTGAAAATACTTCTTTTCCTTTAGCAAGGCGATGGCGTCCATGTGTTCAATGCAGCACTTGACGTCGCTGTTATTATCTATGCGTTTTTGATCGATGGCAATCAGTACAGGAACTATCGCTGTTAGGGCTAAGGCTTTAGCTGGAGCTGAGTTAAAGAAGTAGACCTTCCTATTGGCTGGCTTGGTGAGCAATAGACTGGCGAACATGCCTGTGATGAAGCCACCGAGGTGGGCACCATTGTCTATATATGTACTACTTAGACCTAGCAACAGGCTGTAGAGCAAGAAAATAGCCAATAAAAGTAATTGCGGTCGGCTCAGGCGAGCTGATAGTTCGGCGCGCTTAAGCCAAGAGGAGAGCATGAGAGCGCCAATGATGCCGAGATTTGCCCCAGAACAGCCGATAGATGTTGTGATTGGGTTGGCTAACATGCTGCACAGACCGCCGACCACGCCACTTAAAATGAAAATGAAGACAAAGCGCCATCGCCCTAGGGCCGATTCTGCCATGGGGCCAAAGCCGATCAGAGCGTAAAGATTGAGCGCTAGGTGGAAGATGCCGGCATGGAGAAAGATTGATACCAGTAGCCGCCAGTATTCCCCTCGACCAATGGTAGTTGGTGCAAAATTGGCCCCAGAATTGATTAGGCTTGAACTGTCAGGGTTGAGCCAGTTTAGGCCGAGGGCGATTTCGGCCAAATAACCGGCCACGCAGATAGCGGCCAGGAAATAGGTGGCAGACTTAGAATGGCTTTTAACTTCTTCGATGGTTCTTATCTCGAATTCTTTTGCTGATTCTAACTAATAAGATGACCGGCGATAAGAGTGATTCCCCCACTAATGGGTATTTGCTTGCTGCGATTCTGCTGCCTAATATCTGAAAGGGTTCAAATTGAACAATCAGGTAGAATGCTCTTGAACTTACTATCTGCACCTATGACTAATTTACGGTCGCTGACAAATATGAAGATCCTGATTTCGCTTGACAGCTCTAGCAGTTCTCAAAGGGCAATTGATTTTGCTTTATCTCGGCCTTGGGCTGAGGATGATGAGTTTTTGATAGTAAGTGTCGTTGATGTCGATCGCGGTGACATGAGCATGGCCAGTGCCATGACCAGCCCCAACAAAACTTTTAACTCTGAGGCAGAGCGCATTGTTAGCGAGGCCAAAGAGCTATTGCACAATTATCTGCCTCAGCATAAATTAGAGACGCGCTGCCTTAGTGGTCCGATTAAGCAGGCTATCATCGAGTGTGCTAAGAACTGGAGCGCTGACTTGATTCTGTTAGGCTCTCAGGGGCGGCAGGGGCTAAATCGATTAGTGCTAGGTAGTATTGCTGAAGATGTTTTGCGCGATGCACCGTGCTCGGTGCAAATTGTCAGGCGCAAGTTTAGTCGTCGCGAAGACCAATCTTGAGCTTGGGAAATTCTTGGTGTAGAAAAGAGGCTAAACTAGAAGCTTAGGCTCATAACCTAAGCGTCACTCAGCAAAGACAGCTAAGAGGTATATATGCGTGTATTGATTCCCATTGACGGCTCTGAGTGTTCTAAAGCTGCTGTTGACTACATAAAAGAGAGACCCTGGAACAAGGACGATAGTTTCCTGCTCGTTCATGTGGTCGAGCCAATACCGGTAGACATTGGAATTGCTTATATACCAGCAGCCTATACTCCTGACGAAGGAGCTGCCTTTACTCAGTCAGAAGCATTGCTGCAAGTTGTTCTCGGTGATCTAAAGAGCGTCTTGACCAATCAAATTGACACCAAAGTAATCGCCGGACCAGCAAAGGCCGAGATTGTCGATCTAGCCCAAGAATGGAAAGCTGATTTAATTGTCATGGGCTCTCATGGCCGCAAGGGCTTCAATCGTCTTCTGCTAGGTTCAGTAACAGAAGACGTGATGAAGTCGGCGCCTTGCTCTGTCACTATCGTTAAGAGTGCGCACTGTTCAAAAAGTGAGTAGGAACTTCGTGTTCAAGGGTCATAAGAGCGCTATGTTCTGGCGATAGGCCAAGTTCTTGCTCTACTGATGTGGTGCTATCTTTTGCATTCTCTTTTGTTTCTAAGCGCACATCTTTTAAGCCGCGCTTACGACCGCTAATGTTTTGTGATGCGGTGATTAGTTCTTTGCCTAATACTTTCAGGGCTGACAGTACAGAGGTCAACTCTTCGCCTTTGGCTGTTAAATTGTATTCCACTCTTGGTGGCACTTCAGGGAAGGTTGTGCGGTTTACCAGTTGTAGTTCGCACAATCGTCTTAGTCTTTGGCACAGAGTCTTAGCGCTGATGCCTGGAAGATCTCTAAGCATATGCGTGGTGCGCTTTGCTCCAGCCGATAGATCAATCAAAATTTCACTAGTCCAGCGTGGTGAGAGAACAGCCAGTCCAAAATCGATGGCCTCAACGTCTGACTTGTGCAGATCTGCGCTGGAAAACTTGTTACCGTTCATCGTTCTCTCCTCAATGCCAATGCAATCACGGCAATAACCCATGGTACCTACACTATAATCGTCAATTGTTACCGAGAGGGCATCATCATCTATGCCGATTTTTTGTCACCCTTGCGGTCATCCTTAAGGATGATTACTCGAGTTAACCACTCCTAATCGCTGAATGCCAGGCACTCTTGGGCGATCATCAATTCTTCGTTGGCGGCAACGGCAAAAATTTTACAAGTCGAATTTTTGTTTGATATCAAACCATTTACCTCGGGCTTTTGGTTGAGAGCGCTATCAATTTCTAGCCCAAGCAAATTGCCCTGGGGTAAAATGGCCGCGCGGGTTATCGGGTCGTGAAAACCTATGCCTCCAGTGAAGGCAATGGCGTCCAGTCGAGTAAAGTTGGTGCTCATGGCTGCGATTGCTTTGGCGATTGACAGCGAAAACATTTGATGGGCCAGTTTGGCTTGGTTATTGCCGCTGGCAATGGCCTTGTGTATTTCCTGCATATCGCTGCTCAATTTAGAAACACCGAGCATGCCAGATTGTTTATTCAAGGCAATATCAATTTCTTTCAGAGAGAGCTTCTCGTTCTTTAGCAGATAAATAATTATGGCCGGATCAATGGCACCGCATCTAGTGCCCATCATGACGCCATCAAGGGGACTGAAGCCCATTGTTATGTCGATGCTTTTGCCCGCTGCTATTGCGCATACTGAAGAACCGCCGCCCAAGTGACAGCTGATCATATTTACATCAGTCAGTTTTTTGCCTAGTTGACGAGCTACTTCCTCGCTGCAAAACTTATGAGAAATGCCATGAAAACCGTATTTTCTGATGGAGTATTTTTGCCACTCCAGAGGCAGTGGATACAAATAATGGGCTTGATCCATTGTGTTGTGAAAAGCGGTGTCAAATACTAGTATTTGCTTAGCCTTGGGAAAAAGCTTAAGGCTGGCTTCCACACCGGCAATGGCCGGCGGATTGTGTAACGGTGCTAGTTGGTTCAGTTGACTGAGACTATTAAGAACGTCTTGGTTGGCAATTAGACTTTTTTGAAATTGGCTGCCACCATGAACGATACGGTGGCCAACCAGGTTAAATTGTTCGGCTGCCACTGGGCTTTTGGCAATTAAAGCTGCGATTGCTTCTGGTCGCTTATCTTGTCTGTCTGCTGCAATGTCGGCCTGGCCGCAATAGACGACTTCAAGCCTTTCCCCGTCTCTTTTGAAAACTGCAATTTTTTCACTCTGGGAGCCTGAATTGAGCACCAAAATGTTATCCACTAAAATTTCCTTGAAAGCTTGAACTTTATCGCTTGTTGCTACGTATTAGATAATAGGTGGCCGTTCGGGGGAGTGGTCACCGACCTTTCATGGTACTTCAATTTAGTGCTTCAATTTAGTGCTTCAATTTAGTGCTTCAATTTAGCACTTCAATTTAGTGCTTCAGTTTAGTGCTTCAGTTTAGTGCTT
>JAUPUU010000166.1 GCA_030917395.1 Cyanobacteriota bacterium erpe_2018_sw_21hr_WHONDRS-SW48-000092_B_bin.40 | reverse complement strand
GGCTGATCTTCACTGAACAATTCCCTTAGGCAAGCAGGTGTTAGTATGTCAATCATAGAACAGGCGAAAGTCCGTGTGGAAAAACAGACTCAGTGAGACAAAAAGCAAAATTGAACAACAAGCCAAGTCGACTTTCCAAAGAACAGGTGATCTGGCTAAACTGCCTGATCTTGGCGCTACTTGTTGGTCGTCTTGGTTTGGGTGGCTATTACTTTGCCAACAAACAACTAGAGAATCTTGCTCTGGCTTTTTCGGCACTGCTGATTGCCGTTGTCGCAGTTGTTGTATTTATGGGCCCCAAAAGCATTGTGCGAACTATTAGCCTAGTAGTGACAACACCGATTGCAATGCTTGCTCTTCTCGGCAGTTGTGCGTTTGCAACAAACTTCGACGAGTATCCGCCCCGAGTCGAGTCAGTGGCTCAAGCTGGCGATGTGACCTTTGAACTAGTCTCTGAGTATGACGTTACCCACTACGAGATTTGCAAACAGTGGCTTGAATTAAACATGAGGCGGCCAGTGCTTAACGGCATTTTAGAGCAACGAGAAACACTGATTAGTTTTCAACCAGCCTTTTCAGCCACAGCGGAATTGATAGACGGTGGTAAGAGTATTCGCTTAAGTTCTCCGGCGTTAGCCATTGTGTATGTGTACGTACATATCAGCAAATACCTCCTCACGAACCGGCTCTCAAGTCACTCTAGAATCGACTCAGAAGATACTGATACCGAATCTACCTTCCAAACCTTGCCAGGTGAGGGAATTCGCCTTAGAATCCCACAAGAGGGTTTGATCATGGCAGAAAGAGACAAAAAAGAAGTTTCCCAGGTAATTGAGCAACAAAGAATCATTAGTTTGACAGTAGAGGAAACCGTGGCTTTGACTGAGCTAATGACTAACGAGCCCAAGGTGAACGAAGCTGCCGTTGCCGCATTGCGCCGCCACAAAAAGGTCATAGGCAGCTAGGATAAATACGACTTCACCAACGCTATCAAATAACTCTCGGCGGTTAGTAGAAACCATATACAAGCTTTTGTACTAACTCGATGCACCGGTATTGATACCAGGACGACACTGGTGATCTTCTAACGAGCCCTGAGCATGCCAAACGAGTGATAAGTTTTCGCTGCCTAACTCTACCTTGAGCATTTCTTCCAAAAGTCTTTTGGCCTCGTCGACAGTTTCACCGGTGGCAGAAATGAACTGCCGTTTCTTCGCAGTGAAATTGTACGCAAGGAAATTTTTGTCTTTATCGCGCTCAATAGTGCAATAGATTGAATTCTTTGGTGCAGCGACTCTTCGAACTTGCTTCTTCATGGCCTCCCTAAATGACTTTGGACAAGGATTAGCCCATTCCAACAATCCGCTATCCCACTCACCAAAAGGAAAGAGCGCAATTAGTTGATCTGGGATATTCGCAATCGTCGCCTCTGGGTTCTTCCTCAAGATCAAACCAACGCGGTTGTTACCATCAGCCACAATCCAGCATCCACACTTCATCTCACAAATCTGGATGGGCGGAGCGTCAATGTACTTTTCAGGGTCAAAGCGCCCAGACAGAGAGCACATAAACCGGCCCTCATGCCCATACATTAGGTCAGCCAACCTCATGCTTCTGGTAGCACACGGCGAAGAACAATCAGATGCATTAGAATCCTTTTTCATGCCGCTTCTACCTCATCAAAGCCAATTGATTCTTCAACCGAAATGCTCGAAGAAACAATTGACAAACATGCCATCTTTTTGTATGGTATTCGCAAATCATTTTTTTGGCAAGACCCCGGATTTTCAACTAACTAGAACAGAGAAAGCGACTACCCGACTATGGTTTCAGGCGTGGTCATTGCTCGAAATTTCAAATTGTCTGCCAAATTCGATTTTGGCGGCAGCCCCCCGATTAAAAGCAAGAAAAGAGTATTGAAGATCAGGCCAACATCATCAGAACAGATAGAGGCTGCAGATCTTGGTAAATCATGCATACATAGACGAATCAGGAACCATGGATCATCAGGACGTGATGAGCGTGGCAATGATTATTCTCGAAGGAGCCCATAGTGCGCAAAAGCTGCATGACCAGGTAATGACAGCGCTGCACCCCAAATACATAGATTTAGTCAAGCAAATGAAAAAAGACCGCAAGCCTCCGAACTACCTACCGCACTTACACTTTGCCGACATGTCCGATCAACAGAAGAGAATCGCCAGCAGTCGCTTGGCTCAAGCCAAAGCTACTGCCTTTACTGCGCACCACTGGCACGAAGGCGACAAGACGCACCAGGAACGTTTTGAAATCTACACAGAACTTGTAAAAATGTGCATTCGAAAAGCGTTTGAGAATCATAGAGAGCTCATTATTGGTATCGCGAAACAAGGCGGCTGGCAGAAGTATGAGAGTAATTTTTGTGCCATTCTGCGCATGTTACCGGATGAATTTAGTCGCGAGGGCGTCTACCGCAAAGCGAACTTTGAGTTACTGTCAGCAGTAAGACCAGGGGTTCAGCTAGCAGACTTCTATGCTGGGACAGTTCGAGACTTCATCATCGATGAATCAGAACGTTTATCTTATGACCTTTTGCAAGAGCAAATAATTACCCGAGACATCTACACTTTGGTTTCCGCAGAAAACGAAAGGTGAAGCTTTCGCCTCACCTTTCTCAAATATTCGCATCTGCTCTACCGACTTTCCCCATTACGGGTGGCCTCGCTAATTCCGCGACGCAGCAGGCTCAGGCTTACGATACAGACTTTGTACCACCATCATAGCAACTAATCAAATTAAGTCCATCAAAGTAAATGAATTTAGCGACTGGGGCAACCAGACAACCATAGATAACAACCACACCTAACGGCAATGCGTATTCTCGAAGCTATGATTGGCTGATCTTCACTAAACAATTCCCCTAACCAAGCAGGTGATAGTATGTCAATCATAGAAGAGAAAGTCAGCCTGGCAAAACAGACTCAATGAGACAAGACGCGAAATTGAACAACAAGCCAAGTCGACTTTCCAAAGAACAGGTGATCTGGCTAAACTGCCTGATCTTGGCACTGCTTGTTGGTCGTCTTGGTTTGGGTGGCTATTACTTTGCTAACGAACAATTGCAAAATTTTGCCATGGCTATGTGGGCGCTCCTGCTTGTCTTTGTTGCAGTTGTTGTCTCGATGGGCCCGAAAGGCATTGTCCGCACGATTAGCCTGATACTAGCAGTACCAGTTGCAATAATTGGTTCTATAGCCAGTTGTGGGTTTGCTATCAATTTAAGCCAGGATCAGGCCAGGGTTGAGCTAGTTGGCAAAGCCGATGATGTGACTTTCGAGCTAGTTGAGTCGTATGAAGTAACCTACTACGAGATTTGTAAATACTGGATTGAACTACGCATGAGGCGGCCTGTGCTAAACGGCATTTTAGAGCAGAGAGAAACACTGATTAGTGTTCAACCTGCCTTTGGAGCCACAGCCGAATTGATAGACCACGGCAAGAATATTCGCTTCAGCTCGCCAGCTTTGCTTGGCCGAAAAGCTATTGCTCGCACCTACAGCACCGACTGGGAAAAAGCGCGAAAGAACGGCCTTGAGCAAATTCCGCTGACACCAGCAGAACAAAAAG
>JAUPUU010000017.1 GCA_030917395.1 Cyanobacteriota bacterium erpe_2018_sw_21hr_WHONDRS-SW48-000092_B_bin.40 | reverse complement strand
CGTAAGACCTTCTTTGAATATCTGGCTCAATCAAAGAAAGATGTTCGCCCTGAGCTGGTTGGTTTGATTCTCTCTTCTCCTGCATTTCAGAGGTGTTGATGGCCTCTCCTCAAGACTATTCAAGAAGAGCATTTTTACGCAAACTGGCCTTTGCCGATGAAGCGCACTTAGGAACTGTCAATAAGTCATTGGTTTGTATTTTCTTGCGTGGTGGCGCAGATACTCTTAACATGCTGGTGCCATATGCCAATGACGACTATTATAAATTGCGGCCCAATATTGCTATCAAGAGCCCCTCTCGGGGCGGACCTGTTGCTGCTCTAAAGCTCGATGACCTCTATGGCTTCCATCCCAAGATGGCAGCGCTTTTACCGATCTATCGAGAGGGACGCTTGGGCATGGTGCAAGCTGTTGGTACCGATAATTTTTCTGGTTCGCATTTTGAGGCTCAAGATCAAGTTGAGCATGGGGAATCGTGCGGTCACAGCCTCGGTGGTGGTTGGCTTGGTCGGCACTTAGCGAGCCGTAGTATCGGGCAGCAAACGCCACTGTCAGCGGTTGCAATTGGTACTGCTTTGCCAGAGTCACTGCGTGGTGCTCCTTCGGCTAGCGTGCTCAATTCTATTGAAGAAATAAAGTTGCAAGCTCCGGCTGGTCAGTCGCAAGCTATTGCTAAGGCGCTGGCCCAACTCTACGGTACCGAAGTGGCGCTCTTGGCTGAGCCTAGTAAAACAACTCTAGGCCTACTTGGTCGGGTCGAGAAGCTTCAGGGGAAGACTTATCATCCTGCCAATGGTGCAGTCTATCCTGATAATGCTTTTGGCAAGGGCTTAAAAGAAATCGCCCGGCTGCTAAAAGGCGGCGTCGGTCTAGAGGTGGCCGCCCTTGATTTAAATGGTTGGGATACTCATTTCTTCCAGGGGGCGGAAGCGGGATTGCAGGCTGACAGTATTGAGCAGCTAGCAAACGGTTTGGCCGCCTTTGACAGAGATTTAGGCTCTGCCAGGGGGGCTGTCACCACTCTGGTGATTACTGAGTTTGGTCGGCGCAGCTACGAGAACAGTTCAATGGGCACCGATCATGGTCGAGGATTTACAGTCTTTGCTATCGGTGATCGCATTGCCGGTGGTCAGGTGCATGGCCCTCTGCCCCATTTAACTCGTGGGCAGCAAATGGATTTGCTTGGGCCGTCGGGCCTGGCTGTGCAGTTCGACTATCGCTCAGCCCTCTGCGAAATTCTAGTGCGAGCTCTCGATAATCGCCGCATAGAAAACGTTTTTCCTGGCTTCAAAGGGCAAGAGATTGGCTTGGTGAAACGGGCAATAGTTTAAGCCGAACCACAGTCTTGATTCGGGTATGATAACCTGAGCTAATGAAAAGAATTGACCTCCAAGGAAGAACTCGATTTCGTGCAATTGTCGTTGCGGCGGCAGTTTTGGCCCCTTTTGAGGTTCCATTCGTTGCTGGCCTGCCGGCTATCGCCCTGCCTGGGGCAGGGGCGCTGTCGTTCAAGCATAGAGAGTCGATTCAGGCTTCTGGGCCTTTTAGTGCTCCTGCTCGCGCTGGTCTTGGTCCTAAAACTATTTCTGGTGCCCAAGTGCAGACTCTTCTGAGTTCGCTTCTTTTTCTCAATTTGACCACTGTTAAGCCAGCGATTGTGTCTAAGGAAGATATTGCTCTAACCGATGCCATCGGGCGGCATATAAAGGCTGGAGAAAGACCTGAGATTGCCGATTTGCTGGCTCTCTATAATCTGCGCATGAAAGAAAAACACTATCTTGCGGCACTCAGTTGTGTCTCCTTTATTTCCTTTCTTCATTCCTCTGGTGCAAATGCCAAGTTGCCTTCAGTTGTTAGTGACTCAGATTTGCTGAAAACTAAACTCTTGGCGGGCCGCGAGCTGTTAGAGCGAGCCGAGGATGAAGCAAAAAGTTTTGAAGCTAATTCGCTGCTTCATTTGAAATTGGCTAAGACTTTGTTGCAATCTTCTGGCGACAAGAAACTGATTGAACGTGTCGATAACGATATTCAAAAACTTGAGAAATCTGGCCTGAAACCCCATGGTTATGCTGGTTTTCTTATGCTTGGTAATGTTGTTAATGGTGTGATTCAATATAGCCCTGCTTCTTTTTGCAAAACAATAAAGGTCGGCGACTGCATAGTTTCGGTAGATGGAGTTTCGACTGCTGGTCTTAGTTCACAGCGTGTGCGACGCTTGCTTGATGGTATGGAACCTAATGTCGCGAAGTTAAAAGTGGAGCGCGGTAAACATCATTTTGGCACCAGCTTTAAGCGTGGCGAGCCGCTTCCGACTGATGTTCCTGATGGCTTGTCGGCGCAACAATATTTGCAGCTCGCTAGTCAGCTGCGCGAGGTCTGTCGCTTTGAAGATGGTCGATTGGCTCTAGTTAAAGCCCAGAAGGCAGACGCTAATGGCCCCATCGCTGAACGTGCGGCTAAGATGCTTTCAGCCCGCTTCCCTAAGGTAGAACCGAGTAAGCAAGCCATAACGCTCTATTCGTCTGCTTATTGGCTGCATCAAGATAAAAGTGATGCTGCTGAAAAGGTATTACAACGTTGCATTGCTTCTTGGCCTGAATTTGAGCTACCTTACCGTCAACTTGCTTCTGTGTATAGAAGTTTAGGGCGATTGGCCGAAGCTAAAGCTACCTTAGTGCAATTGCTGAAAATCAATCCGAATTATGCTCGTGGCTGGTGTGATTTGTCGCAGATAAAGTCTGATCTGAAAGATTTTGATGGCGCCATGATTGATGCTAAACACGCTGTAGAACTCGACCCCGATGACGCTGTGGTGAATTCGTGGCTGGCTGAGCTGGGCACGAAAGATTCAAAAGTGAAGTAAGCGGTCTATTTTGATTTATTTAGCGATATCGAACATTACCACCAGCGATGGTATCGCTTGAATGAGAAAACCAGTCATGAATAAGATTGCTCCGGCAAAACCAAAAGAGCGATCGGGTAGATTGTCCGCATACCATTCAATCATTGGTGAGAGTGTGGTCACGACAAGAACGGTGCCAGCAAATGTCAGGCCTAGCTTGATGCCAAAGTGAGCTACTTTCAGGCTATCTCCACCAAAGCTGGCGCCCACTAAGGCTGTTGCTGCTGCCAAGCCGCCAAGTACCAGGGCTATTATCAGTTGGGCTTTTTTGAGATGAGGCTTCTTGTCGCTCTGATAAAACTCTGCCGGTGTGATTTTTAATTTCGGCAGTATCACTGACACAAGCAGAGACAATGGCCCCAGAATTAGAGCCAGAGATTTGTAGTCGACCACCCAGAGTGCCAGCGTTAGAGCAAGCGCTCGAAGGGCACCAATGCCAAGCAAGAACCAAAATGTATCAGTCTTGCCTTTGCCGATGCGATCTATGTGCAAGCCGAAAGCGGCTCCCAGTCCGATGCCTGCAATCAAGGCAAACTTTGGTCCGAGAGGGAAAATGAAACCGGCAATCATCAAGAGGCTATAATTGACGAGGCGAGTGATTGTACTAAGCGGACCTTTCTCGCCACCGAATAGGTCGTAAGCTAAGTAGAGGCCGCCGACAAGGTCGCAGGCCATTCCAAGTAGAGTCAGTTCAGCTGAAAAATGCGGTTCCATAATACTCTGCCAAGCTTGGGCAATAAACATACCATTGATGGGTGAGATAGTGAAAGGGCAGAATATTTTAGAGCGCTTAGTCGAAACCTATGCCTCTTTTCACTCTTACAGTGATACTGGTACGGTCGATTCAGCAGATTCGCCAGCTGTGCCCATAGAGTTTCAAACCGATTTCAAAAGACCGCTGTGTTTTCGCTTTAGTTGGCTTTCCTGGCACCCTAAATTCGGCAAGACCAGGCCAGCGAAAGAAACCACAATCTGGTCTGACGGTAAACAATTTATTACTAGTTTTCATGGAGAATTTGAAGCGGCAGAGCGGTTCTCATTATTGGTCGCGGGAGCGACCGGAGTTTCTAAGGGTGCTGTGCACATTATCTTGAATGTTCTCAGTCCAGAATCACTGGGTCTATACAACCCTTGGCATGAAATGATCGATGTCAGGCGTCTTGATGACCAAGCATTAGATTTGCCTGACGTTAGTAGTAGCAGTAGTAGTAATGGTAGTGTGAGAGATTGCTATTGCATTCGCGGCACTAGTCGGGCTGTTGATGATACTGATGTTTGGGTGGAGAAAGACACTTTTATAGTGCGGCGTATCAAAGAGACGAGTGTAATTACTGAGCAGCAGTGCGAAGAGATGCGAGCCTTTGCTCAGCGCCCAGATCAAGTTGAGATGATGGTCCGTGCCCTTAGAAAAGAAGGGATTGCCGAGGAAGTAATCGCTGAAACTATTGCTGGATTGGCAACTATATTTAAGCCGAGAACTCACTTTAGTGAATACACCTACAAGTCAGTTCGGGTTAATCAAGTACTTGAAGACAGTGTCTTCATTCCATCTATCTAGGAAGCTCGCACGTTTTGATTAGCAGTGAAGTTGCTTGGAGCAGGCTGATTTGCCAGGCTAATCAGTAAGTTCTTGACGTTTTGGTCTTGCACCGCATTAATAAGTGCCTCGTAGTTTTTCTCGGTGACAAAATTGTATTTGACCTTGAGGCCGCTCATGTCACCATTGCCATTGTTGTCGTTTTTGAAGGTGGCTTGGATAGCACGTGTTAGAGCTCTCACCTCGGCAACTGAGTGCCGTTTACCGTCAGTAGCAAGAATCCGCTCTGCCGATTGCCAGGGCCCTTCTCCTCTGCGCACAGTGGCAAGCTGTATCAGGTTGTCGCTCGGCTTAAGAGTAACTGCCTCTGGCTTAGTTTCTTTTTCAACGGGTTCAGGTTTAGGAAGTACTTCGGCCGCTACTTCAGGCACCGCGGCGCGAGCAACCACTGGCGGTACTAATGGCGCAACTACTGCTTCTTTTGTGGTTTGCGCCGCCGCCGCTTTTTCAGCTGCTACTCGTTCAGCGGCAGCTCGTTCAGCGGCAGCTCGTTCAGTGGCAGCTCGTTCAGTGGCAGCTCGTTCAGCGGCAGCTCGTTCTGCCAGTGTTTTTGCAGCCGCTTGATCGCTCAGGGCCTCTGCTGCTACTTTGCTCTCGACGGCTGGCGTAATAACCTCTGCTGCTACTTTGCTCTCGACGGCTGGCGTAATAACCTCTGCTGCTACTTTGCTCTCGACGGCTGGCGTAATAACCTCTGCTGCTACTTTGCTTTCGACGGCTGGCGTAATAACCTCTGCTGCTACTTTGCTCTCGACGGCTGGCGTAATAACCTCTGCTGCTACTTTGCTCT
>JAUPUU010000165.1 GCA_030917395.1 Cyanobacteriota bacterium erpe_2018_sw_21hr_WHONDRS-SW48-000092_B_bin.40 | reverse complement strand
TAGCAGAGAAAAACAAAGAGCAGCAGGGTGGTTGGTTTTCATCACCGCAGCCCCAGACTTCAAGCACTAGCGGCAGAGAACCGCATGGATTCTTCGATCGACCGCCGGTATTGTTTACAGCGCTTATTTGGTTCTTTCCTTATTCATATCTCCTTGCCTTTGCAATTGCACTTAAGGGGATAAGCATTGTCTTTCAGGCCTTTCACCTTAGTGCATCGGATATTATTCCGTTCGACTATATCAAAGCTCTAATTCTTCCGATGCCGTTGTTGTTCGTCGTGTGTATGTTAAGAAAAGGCTCTTGGTTCTTAAGGCGGATAGTGTTTCTTGTCTTGTTCTGGTTGGTTCTTATTTTGACAATGGGAATTACTCAAGGAGCACTGACTTCAGCGCTGAGTAAAGTCTACAGCTCTGGCCAATAAGACCTTTAGTTGACCTCAACGGCAACCTATTTTGTTTTTGCTGCAACATGAGTAATTAGCATGTAGCTCCTTCCGCCAGCCCAGCAAATGAACTGTCCGAGAACTTCTTCATCGACACATAGTTCAGCTGTTGTCTGCAAAAATCCGTGCTCGCCAGTTTTTACGGTCTTGACGAATTATCCAGCAGGAGTCCGAGCCAACTTGGATACCACTTTGCAGATCACGTTTTGGCCAGCACGGTAGTAAAAAGGCTTATCTTTTCGTCCTGAATCATATTCAGCAGACATCAGCACACCAGTCGCAGCGGTTTTTTCACGATTCACTCCCAACTGACTCTATTATGCACCCTGCAAATCGCTGCCAAGGGCCTTTTATTTTTGCCCAATTAGGGTAAATCTAGAATATTGAGCGCTTATTCAGGCAGGAGAAAGACTATGGCTTCACAGGATAAAATGCGCAAACAGCGCGAAGAAGACGCTCTGCGCCGGGCCGAGCAAGAGCGAGCCGAAAGAAAGAGAAAAGAAGAAGTCGAGCGCCGCAGACAAGCAGAAGCCCACGAGCGCCAGCGTTGGGACCAAATGGCCCAGGCAAAAATGCTCGAAAAGAAAAGCGGCGAAATTGAAGAGGCTGAAAGAAGGCAAGACGCCTTCCTCAGGTCTATCGAAGAGAAGCAATATGGCAATGGCAATAGTGCCTGTCCAAACCCCGGTGTGCCGTCTACACCAACACCTGACCTGATGTCAGACAACTAATCAGACAACTAAAGCCTCTTGGGCCATTAGGGCCTTAAGGCGTTGCAAACCAGCTACATGGCCAATCAGCTCTGTTTTCAGGGCTGATTTTGCTCTGTTAATAACCAAACCACCAGCCAGGGGCCTCTTGGCCGCCTGCTTCAATACCGAAGTATGGGCCGCTTCAATCAAGTTAGTTGGCAATGCGAAAATAGCAGCAGCGTCTAAGGCTAACTGGTAGCGACTGACACGTGTAGCGCCAGCAATATTAAATAGCCCCTGATTGTAAGAATTACAAAGTTCAATGGCCGCCTCAGCCAGAGTTTCATTGTAAGTTGGATTAGCAATCTGATCGTCTGGCACAACAATGTTCTCACCCTTTCTCAAAGTGAGCAGCAGGCGAGCAACAAAGTTCTTATCTTGTGGGTCTTTACCAAAAACAGTGCTTGTGCGGATGATGACATTGCTCATACCGCTTGATGCCACTACTCTTTCGGCTTCCACTTTATGTTTGCCATAAACGCTAGCAGGTGATGGCTTGGCCTTTTCGTCGTAGGGGCCTCGCAGGCCGTCGAAGACAAAATCGCTAGAGAAGTAAACAAGGCGGCAGGAAGGTAGCTCTCTGGCCGCCGCTATGACGTCTCGCACACCCTGGACGTTTATCGCATTTGAGCGATCTGGCTGCAACTCGCAGCCATCGACGTCAGTGTAGGCCCCAGCTAGGTAAATACAGTCAGGAGCGAAATCGGCAATAACACTTTCGATCTGCTCGCGCTCGAGAAGATCTAACTGAACCCACTGTTCTTGTCGCTCTGGCTTGACCAGCTCAAGCTTTGAGGCACCGGCCTTGGGCTGTTGAATGGCAGAATGGTTATGGCAATAGGTACCGCAGGCGGTGACACCACTTTGGCGCAGGCGTTCCAACAAGACTGCGCCGACCTGTCCGGAAGCTCCAATGACCAAAGCCCGTTTGATATCAGTAGAACTCATTTCTCTTCACGTTTCTGTATTTGCCTAAGCATGCGATGTGATTTCGACTTGTTGTAGCATACCGCTTCTGAGACAAATAGTTAGTTAAGCATGGGATAGCTGGCCCTTAAGTGCCTCGGCTCGAGCCATTAAGGCCTTTTTGCGCCCTTCAACTTCAGGGGAGTTCTCATTACTATGATCATCGGCATGACCATCTTCTGCATGCTTGTCAAAGACACTGAGACACATCTCAACGGCACTCTCGAGGAAAATCTCAGCCTCACCAACGTCTTTCTGAAGTTTGCAGACTTGAGCTAAATTGAGCAGCACATCAACCATCTCTTCATGCTCTGAAGGATAAACTTTATACTGAATCTCTAAAATTTGCCGGTAACACTCTTCAGCTAAGTCATAACGCCCCATTGCTTTGTAGACATCGGCCAATATGTTGATTGGCACTACGGTCTCAAGTGAGGCATCGCCATACATATCAAGTGAGGCATCAACTAGCTTTGCGCCAGCCGAAGCGGCTTTGTTATGGTTATTAACGGCCATGAATATGCCAATCAGCCTCTTGAGCATGGGCATACCATTAGGTTTGCGACTAAGGTGCAATTCGTCTACCGTAGCAAGAATCTCAACGGCAACAAAATTGAAGCGCTCTTTATTTTCGCTGTCGACAGCCAGTCTCACGCCATCATCAAGAAGATTTTTAGCGACAGCTAGAGCACGATCTTCATCTTTATCCCGTTCACACAGCCTGAGCAAACAAAGCTGCAAGGCTTGTTTGTCAGCATCTGGTAGAGGCATTTTAGCTGACAAAGCATTGTCTAAGAAGACAATAGTGTCGTTACCGAAGAATTGGAACAGCTCTCGATCTGAGCCAGTTCTGTCAACCAATTTAGAAAGAGCACGGGCCAAACCTTGCCATAGTCGACCAGCGTTATCGCCCTTGTATATTGAATCGGGAAAGACCTGTATAGCCAGATCTATCACCTGACGGAAGAGAATGCTGGCACAATCGAAGCGTTCTTCACTTAAATAGAACTCAGCCAGTTGCACTGCCGGTAATGCCATTGTTGTTGGCTTCGACTCGATCAAAATACGCAAGTGAGAAGCGGCTTCTTGCTTCAACATATCTGAGAGTGCAGCCCGGTCACCATGGGCGAGCAGTCGAGCTAGCCCGCTGGCAATAACGTAGAGGCCTTCACGATTGACTACACCGGCATTACTTCCATTAGCAGCAGAAAAAGAGAGCCTGGCGGCCTGATAAAGTTCTTCGGCTGTAGCACTAAACTCAGCCCCTTTGCTTGCAGTCAACTCAGCACCAGCGATGAGAGCCCAACCAGCAATGTCACTGACCACTCCACGATCGGCTAGTTCCTTCAAAATCAACCAAGAATTTGCGCAAGGATAAGCCACTGCAAGCTTGCCAAACGTGACAGTATCTGGCACCGATTCTAATGATGCCAATAGACACTTACGTCTGTCGTCCACATCTTCAAGCGAGGCCAGAAAACGATCAATTACAGAAGCTGAGACTAGGCCAGCAATCTTAGCTTCAACTTGCAAATCGCGACCTGGTTGAGTTGGAGCCTCAGCAGCTAGAGGCGCACTAAAGTTATCAATGCGACTAGCTAGCTCTTCTTGCTTTTGGTCAAGTTTACTGACAATGGCAGACAATGCTCGGTCGAATTCATCAGTGGCGGCTTCTAGCTCTTTATGCATCTCCTCACTGAGAGCGTTCTTTATAGATACTTCTTTCTCGGCCATATTTTCGCTGATACCAGCTAAGCTCTGCGCCCGGAAGCGATGCACAGTCTCTGAGAGCATGGCGAATTCGCGTTTCAAGTTGGCGAGGTCGGCGCTTATTTGAGTGGTGTTAGCGCTATTACGGCCACGATCAGAAGGAAAATCGATTCTCTGGCGCAAGCTGTAATAGCTCCAAATAGCGACAATGAGAGCCACCGCGCCAAGAGCACAGGCTATCATCACAAGTAGGTCGCCGTTTATCATTTCAGATAGAGCCTCAAGTAGTCTATTGTCTGTTCAAAAACTTGTTTTAGGGTCTCATACTTGCTTTCAGCCACAAGCCAGTTGGGAGCACTGCTTAAATCTTCTAATTCGCTAGCTGAATGTTCTAGTTGTGTGGCTGTGATGATACGAGAGGCACCTTTGAGCATATGAGCCACTGATTTTAAGGCGGAAGCATCCCGATCGACGATGGCAGCCTGCAATTGGTCGAGCACACTATCAGTGTCTTCCAGATAGGCAGCTACCAATTCTTTGGCCATTTCCACGTCGAATTGCTCTTCCAGATTTTGAAGATTCACTAGTTCAGAGTTATCCAATTAGAGAACTCCCTCAGCGAAGACATCAGGACAAAGTTTGCGTAGCTGATCTTGCGAGCGCATATAAACGGTTTTTAGTTTTAGATACTTCAAGCGAACTTGAGGCCAGTCTTCAGCTTCAGAGAAGGAAAGAATATCGTTGCTAACCTTAGTGATGAGAGGCAGACCCAAAGTAGCTGAAGGGCCCTTAATTGAGCTGGCTAAACTGGCAACGAGAGCACCGTCTCTGGAGTCAATTGCTTTTTGCATAGAATTGACGAAAGTCTCCATTGCAGTCAAGAATAAGCGCACCACTTCATTGAGTTCTTCTTGAGTGTAATTAGCTTTCATAGTGGCAGCATCGAATGGTTCAGTTTCAGACTGTAGGCGGTCGAGACTGTCACTTGAATCTTTCTCTTTTGACTTATCACAAACCCGTTCAATTACACGAGACAAAGACGATGCATTAACGCCCTTGGTGAGATAGTCATCCATTCCTGAGGCCAGGCATCTTTCTTTATCGGTCTCTCGGTCATAAGAGGTCATCGCTACGATAGGAATGTGTCGGCCAGTCTCGACTTCAAGCTTGCGGATAGCAATTGTGGCGTCATAGCCATTCATAACCGGCATATCACAGTCCATGAAAACCACGTCATAGTCAAGTTTGGCTAGACGGGATAGGGCTTCTTGCCCATTATTGGAGACATCTGTGGCAAAGCCCAGCCGCTTTAACTGAAGTACAAGCAGCTTCTGATTGACAGGGATGTCATCAACCACAAGAGCACACTTGCCTTGAGCTGCCCGAGTTACTGTTGGATGAGGCAGGGGAGCCTCAATCATAGTGACGCTAAGCTCTTCTGGTTGAACAGATAGTTCTGGTTCTTGATCTGATTCTAGTTCTGGTTCTAGTTCTAGTTCTGGTTCTTGGTCTGACTCAGCCTCTGGCTCGGCTTCTGGCTCTGATTCTAAGTCAAGTTCAAGCTCAGGCTCTTTAGCAATATCAAGCTCTAGTTCTGGTTCTGGCTCGATGTCACCGACTTCTTCAGCAACTACCTCTTGAGCAACTACCTCTTCAGACACGACCTCTTCAGGCACAACTATGGAAGCAATCGACTCGGAAGCAACTATTTCAGGGGCGAACTGATGTTGTGGCTCGCTTTGCGGTTCTTGCTCTAGCAAGTTTTCTAAGGCTGGGGTCGGGGCCGGAACTTCAATTAACTGCTCAACTTCTTCCTCAGCTTGATTAACAGCATTGGGCATTTTCTCAATGGCAAAGTCAGAAAACTCGGACCACAATTCAGCATCAGAGTCTTCGCTTGGTATATAAGTAGCAACTATGTCAAGCTCATCAGCCATTTGACTTTCCACAAGCTCTTCGGCTTCTGGCAAAATTTCTATTGGTGCTGTCGCTAGATGCTCAGCCTCAATCTCGCTTACCACAGATGCTTCATGTGCCTTAGGGCCTGCAACCCCTGCGACCCCTGCAACATTAGATTCGCCCAAATCTATATTGAAACTTTCTTCAAAAGCTTGAATAGCTGAGGCAGCCTCGGTAGAAATAGTCGCTTGTTCTGGAGCCTGCTCTTGAGTAGATAGAGCGACTGGAGGGCTAGTGTCTAGTTCAAGTAGCTCTCGATAGTGCTTCTGGTCATCCGAAAGAGAGTCTTCTAAAGCAGCGGTCTCAATAGATAGAACCTGGCTGCTTGGAAGGAAATCATCAAGACGACGGACTCTCTCCATCAAGGCATTTAGTCTTCTTGTGGGTTGTACTATTGAATCTACTTGCTGGGTGAGCAAGCCGATTACCGAAGTCAGTCTATCTTCGATTTCGATTTCTTCACTGGCTTCAGCGACGATAGTCAAGACACCCTCTAAGGAACCATTAACTGAAAGTAGTGGTTGGCAACAAAATTGCAACCAACGCAGTCTCTCGCCACGCATACCATCACTGAGAGCGAGCCTTTGGGTTCTAAACTGGCCAGAAGTCAAGACTTCGCGCCAGGGCAACTCGGTGTTACGCACCATGCCGGTTCTAACACCTGACAGTCCTCTTTGTTCACGATAAAGCTCTAGCTCGTCACCACCCGCGGCACCAGGTTGAAAACCGGTGAAATCATAAAAACTCTTATTTGCCAAAAGAATTTCGCCACTAGCATCTGTCAGCAGCGCACCCATCTGTCTATTGCGAGAAAGCTTGCTTAGAACTTTCGGTACAGAAGGAAAGTCGATGGCACCACCATCGGTGAATAGTGCGCGAGTGGCTCGCTCTAAACCCGAGGCTGAGTGAGTCGCTCTACGCACTTCTTCTATGGCAGTCTTGAGAAGCACCACCTGGCTATCAAGGCGCAGAACATGCCCTGTTACTTGCTCACCAGAAAGATTCCAATTATCAGACATGAAGACCGTCCCCAGAGAATGCGGTACCGCTATGCACTCAGTTTTTATACCCAGACCACGGTGCTATCAACACCGCATTTATGAGAACGGCAAAGCCAAATTCCCAAGCTGCCCAAACCGGTTAAGACAAACCAGCAAAGCCTTTCCAGCCTCAAGACCGACAAATTATCCAGCCAATTGTCCGATCATTCCATCAGTAAAAATGCGCTTGGCATCAAGTATTATCAGCAGGTCGACTGTCAGCGCCACAGTAAACTCAGTGAGCCTTTCCGACAAACCAGCAAAACCTTGCGATAGTTCACTGCTATCGAGCTGACGCACACCGAGCACCTCATCAACGCAAACAGCAAGACGCAAAGCGCCAAATCTGAGGATAAGCCCATCAGATGCGCTGTTAGACCCATGACGAGGAGCATCATCAGGCAACTCTTGAGTACCAAATAGCACAGCAAGATCGATAACAGTAACTATCTGCCCTCTAACATTTGTTATTCCCTTCACCAGTGGGGAGATTTGAGGCACACGACTGATATCTTTAACTGTAATTGCCTCATCAACGAATTTAGTCTCAACAGCCAGTCGGCGGCCGCAGGCCTTAAATTCCACAAGCTCAAAGAGAATCTGACGATCTTGCTCCATTACCAGTGGCCTAGCCAATAATCGGGCCCGACTGCGCAAGATTTGCTTGGTCAGGGCGTTATCAACGATGTCGCTATCATCTGTCATTTAGCACCACTACGTAGCTGTTCGACAATATTGAGCAATTCCTTTACTGATGTGCCATCAGTACATTCAACCACCGATTCGGGAGGCAGTTTTTGTAAGACCTCACTCACCATCTGCAAATAATGTCTAGCAGTTAGAGTATCACCCTGGTGCAAAGCAATAGAAGCGAGCATAAAACTAGCAGCGGCAAAATCGGGCTTTGCCACCAGGGCCTTTTTCAACAATAGACAAGCCTCGTCGCTACGACCAGACTCACTTAAGACTACGGCGCAAAGATAAAGATAGTCATAGCGATCATCTAGTTGCACTAGCAGAGCTGCCTGGGCAGCAGCATCTTCAAAGCGACCGAGGTTACTGAGTGAACGCACAAGCAATTCTAGAAATTGTTTCTGTAGACTAATGTCAAGTTTTCTCCGCTCTTGACCGAGCCGATTTAACTGCTGTAAGCCATTACTCAAGACCTTCTCACTAGCCGAATAGTCTCCCTGTTTAAGCAGTTTGCGGCCATACTCAAGCTCATTTTTTAGACTTGGCACCACATTTATGGCCGCACTCTTCGCCCCTTCTCTTTGAAAAAGATAGACATCGTTATGCAAACGAGCCTTTAAATTCTGAGCTATCTCTTTTTCACCAGCACTCGGCACTTCAGTAGCAGCAAGCAGAAGCCAGCCTCCTGGTATTAGCAGGCGACTAAGGCGTTGAAGTGCTGGTTTGATCATGGTCTTGTCGAAGTAAATAAGAACATTGCGGCAGAGAATCAAATCGAAAGGTTGATTGCCAAGCTGCCGTTCATAAGCTTGAAAGTCATCGGCCAAATTAAGATAGACAAATTGCACCATCTTTTTCAGTCTGTCTACAATCTCAAAATTGCCGTTCTCTAAGGCACGAAAGAAGCGAGCCTTTAAGCGATCGGCTGGTTCACTCATTGCCCCCCTAAAGGCCCAAGGGGTATAAACTCCAAGCTTTGCTTTGGCCAAATAATCTTGGTTGATATCGCCACCAATAATATTTATTTGCCAGTCATCAATGTCGGGCATTAAGCCAGTCAAAAGCATGGCTAATGAATATGCTTCTTCGCCGGTGCAACATCCTGCACTCAAAATGCGGAGTTTCTTGCCCTGGCCTCTGCGCATTTCTATTAGTGATGGAAGAACGGCCTCCAGCTCGTCGAAGGCTCGTGGCTCACGAAAGAAATAAGTCTCAGCAATGGTCAAATGCCGGGCAATAGCCTGCACTTCTTCGGCATTGAGTGTAGCCTGAAAAAGTTTAAGGGCAAATTGCTGAGGGTCGGAAAAGTTGAGATCTTGGGCGGCAAGTTCAATTGCCTTTTCTAAATCAGAAAGGCGGTCAGGGGCATAATGAATACCAATAGACGCACTGATTACTGCGTTTAGCCTGTTAATCAGCTCTTGGTCGAATAGGCTCACTATGACACCGTAAGTAACCTGATTATTCTATTGTATAGAGCCTGGTAGAGCGTTAAAATGCCAATGAGTTTATGAAAGTGGTGATCAAATGATTGGCGAATGGGAAGCACCGGTGCAACGGCTAACGCAGCAACTGGAAGATTTAAAGCTTACCCTCAAGAGTATTGATCAAAGTAAAAATCAGCTGCGACCAGAGCTGGAGCGCATGACCATTGAACTGACGAGCTTGCTTGGAGCGCAAAATTCCAAGGTTGAGCCACTTCTTGAGTTCCCTAAAATTCTCAAGTCAATTTTGTCAAACAAAAAAGTGGGAGCCATGGTCTTTGGCCCCGATGGCGAGAAATTGCTCTACAACGAGCGGGCCCAGCATCTATTGGCCGGCCTGGGCGATTTTAATGATCACAACCATGACTTTGGCTTCTTCAAAGCGGATGGTGCAACCCACTTTAACGGCAAAGAATTGCCTTGGGTTGAGGCTTTAAATGGTCACACCAAGAAATTAGAAGACACTGAAATGATTGTTAAACGGCAGGGAAAGGAAGACCAACCGGTATGGCTGAGAGTGACAGTATCGACCCTCGCTGGCGCAGAAACTGGTGAAATTGGTGGCGCTATTGCCTTCCTTGCTGATATCACCGAGCACGTAGCGGTTGTCAATGAGCTTTCTGCGATTTGCAGCGAGCTAGAGCAGAAACTCAATAATTTCACCCTTGCTAGTAAAGAGCTAGAAATGTTGAGCAGAAAGCTCAGTCAAGTAAGAAGTCAGGATATGGAGCTAGCCAACCAGGCGGCCAAAGACAGTCAAAATCGCCCGACGACCTCACGGCAAGTGGCAAAAAATGGCAGTGTTTTGGTAGCAGACGATGTCGCTGTAAACCAGAAACTCTTGAAACTGCAGCTCGAGCGTTTGGGCTTTGCAGTAACCCTCGTTAAAAGCGGACTAGAAGCCGTTGAGGCAGTTAAGGCATCGCATTTCGATTTGATTTTAATGGACTGCGATATGCCAGAACTTGATGGTTATGAAGCAACGGAGCAAATCCGCGCCCTCGGCCAAAATAAAGGCAACATACCAATCATTGCCGTGACAGCCTACGATCGCGAGGGTGATCGTGACAAATGCCTGGCCTGTGGCATGAACGACTTCATTACCAAAGGCTCGCCAGAAAAACTACTGCAGGAATCAATTTCAAAATGGATCAATGCCGCGAGCCTAACCAGCTCCGAAGAAGACACCGATATTTCGACCCGGGCACGAGTAGTGTTATTTGATGAAGACAAAGATCCTTCTAGATCTTTGACAGTGGACATCGACGACCTAGAAGATACTTACGGTGGCAACGAAACAGAATCAATTTTGCGCCTCTTCCTTGGTGTCTCTAGCACATTCGTTGAATGCTTAGAATTAGCAGTGACCTCTAAAGATGCCGAGGCGGTGAGCCATTTCGCCTATTCCCTAAAAGGGCCTTGTGCCTCTCTAAATTTAACCCACCTAGCGACACTGGCTACTCAACTAGCCCAACAAGGCGTAACCGCCAAGTGGAGTGCCGCAGAAGAAATTTATGAGCAACTAAAATCGGCCTATGCCCCAATCTACAAGCAAGTCTCTGAAATACTCGCGGCACTACCTAGCAGTAGTAATAATAGTGCCACCATAGAGGGCGGTAATTGACCGACTCTGACGACTTTGCTAAACGATTGAGCGAAGCTTTTAAGGAAGAGGCCAGTGAGATACTGGCGGACGTGCGCAAATTATTTGGCCAATTAGATTCAAATCAACAAAATCATTCTGATACTGCATTTGGTGAACAACTGCCCCAGATAGATCAGGCTCTTGCTCGCTTGCATAGCCTTAAAGGCTCCGCAAGGGCTGTTAGTGAGCTGCAGGCGGTTACCATATGCCAGTGGCTAGAGACGACCTTGGCCAATACCAAAGCCGAAGAGAAGAGCCTTGATAGAGTACTTATTCACGCCTTAAGCTTTAGCATCGAACTTTTAGATGAGTTGCTGGGGCTCGAAGAATTTGATGAACATGGCAAAAACAGAATCAAAGCTGAAATTGGAAGATTGCTTGGTTTCGCAACTCAATCACAGACAGAAGCGCAATCAGAGATACAAACACAAGCATTGACTGACTCAGAGGCAACTGAGCAAGGAGAAAAATCATCGGCTGCTCCTCAGCCGCAACTGAAGGGCAGCGTCAAAGCACCTTCATTGATTTACATCGACAATCTCACCTCCGTGAGAGTGCCAATAGAAAAGCTAGATCGCTTACTCTCTGAATCAGAAGAGCTTCTGACTATCAAGACCAAGGCAGCAGAACATTTTCAGGAACTGTTTCAGCTTAAGTCATTGGTCAATGATATTAGTAGCGATTTGAAAGCAAGCTTTGAGCTGCAAGCTGAAACAGAGAAAATCAATGAGCAATTGAGGCAATTGCAGAGCAAAGTAAGCAATATGACCAAAGTTGCCTCTCGAGATCAAAGCGCTGTCTCACTGCTTATCAATCGCTATCTTGAAACAGCAAAGACCCTGGTAATGCTGCCGGTATCGACTTGCTTTGAAGGCTTTCCCCGACTGATTCGCGAACTGAGTAGAGAGTTAGACAAAGAGGTGGAGCTGACCATCAACGGAGGCCAGCTGGAAGTAGACAGACGTGTGCTAGAACGGCTAAAAGATCCTCTAGTGCATATTCTTCGCAATGCCATGGATCACGGTTTCGAGTCAACTAGCGAACGCAACAGCGCCAGCAAAGCACGAGCCCAACTAGTAGTGAGTGCTCGGCAGCTCAACGGCGAAACCATCGAGATAACCATTGAAGATAATGGTCGAGGCATCGACGACCAGGCAGTCAGAGCAACTGCAGTAAAAAAGATGCTGCTTGGAGCAGAAGAAGCAGCAAGTCTTAGTCTAGATGAAGTCTATGCTCTAATTTTCAGATCTGATTTCTCCACAAGGGAGACAGTAAGCGAACTATCTGGTCGCGGTCTAGGCCTAGCCATTGTCAAAGAAAAAATTGAAGAGTTAAATGGCCGCATCGAGCTGACTAGTAAAGCGGGTAGCGGCAGTACCTTCCGCATTATTGTGCCAACAACACTTGCTACCTTCATGGGTATTCTGGTAGAAGCTGCCGGTCAAAGATTCGTGGTGCCAATCTCGGGGATGAGCAGAGCTATGCGCGTTCACCCGCTAGCCCTAGAAATCGTCGATGAGCGCGAAACTTTTATGGTTGATGGCCAGGTTTTACCTGTTGCCTCGTTGGCCAAAGCTCTCAATTTGCCCAGCCACAAAGTACCAACCTCAACTAGTTTCAAGTACTTAGAAATGCTGGTAATCAACCACCGCGATAAGAAGGCCGGTGTTATCGTCGATCAAATTCTGACCGAGCAAGAATTTCTAGTAAAAAAACTTGGTTTCCCCCTTGGTCAAATCAATAATTTTGCCGGTGCCACCATACTCTCTGACAGCAAAGTCGCCCTGGTTCTAAACCTGGCTGACTTGGTAGACACTATTGTCAAAACTCGTTTTATGCAAGATCAAAAACCCATGTTTGGCTTGGCAGCGATGCTTGACCGTCAGGACAGCGAGCCAGAGCAAGACAATACGAAAGTAAGCGACAAGAAGACCAAGAAAAAGGCACCATCAATATTGGTAGTCGAAGATTCTTTAACCTCGCGCATATTCATGCGCAACATTCTTGAAGCAGCCGGCTACGAAGTGACCTTAAACGTCAACGGCAAAGAAGCGCTAGATACACTAACTAAATCACAGGCCTTTGATTTAGTTATTTCAGATATAGAAATGCCTGTTCTAGACGGCATTGCCCTGGTTAAAGCGATTAGAAGCAGCAGAAGCATTCAGCAACTGCCAATAGTGCTAGTTACTTCACTGAGCGAAGAAATGAAACGAAAGGAAGGCATTAAGGCTGGTGCCAATGCCTATTTCGTCAAAGGAGACCTCAATCAAGCCAATCTCCTTTCAGTAATTCGAGAGCTCATATGACCAAAAGAATCAAAGTATTAGTCGTAGAAGACTCACTAACTGCACAAAAGATTCTCGTCAAGATATTGAGCGCTGACAGTGAGATCGAGGTGGTAGCTGTAGCGTCTAGCGGAGAAGAAGCACTGCAACAATTGCAGCATATCTCGCCGGATCTTATTACTATGGACATTCACATGCCCGGGATGGACGGCCTGGAAGTCACACGCAAAATCATGGAAACCAAGCCAGTTCCAATAGTCGTGGTCAGTGCTAGTTGCTTGGTCGAAGACATCGAAAGGGCTTTCCAGCTAATTGAAGCGGGCGCACTGACAGCCATTGCCAAACCAATTGCCATTGGTAGCGGTGATTTTGAAGCTACAGCCTGGCGCCTAGTTCAGACAGTTAAAGATATGGCTGCTGTCAAAGTGATAAAGCGCTGGCCAAAGAAAGTGAAACTGAATGAACAGCAGAAAGATCAAGCTAGCGAAATCGCTGACAACCCCATACCCGAGATCAAGCCCTATAACGTAATTGCTATCGGGGCTTCCACCGGAGGTCCGCAAGCGATTGAGACAATTCTGAAGAACCTGCCCAGCGACTATCCGGCCTCAATATTGATGGTTCAACATATAGCGCCCGGCTTTCTTGGCGGTATGGTCGAGTGGCTAGATAATATTCTAGCTCTGCATGTAAAAGTGGCCCATGATGGTGAGCAACTAAAGCCTGGAACCGTTTATCTCTGCCCGGAAGGAAAGCATATGGGTCTCGACAAAGAGAGCAAAATAGCACTTTCTAGCGCTGAGCCCTTAGGTGGGCACAGACCAGCAGTCGCTTTCTTGTTTCAGGCCCTTGCTCAAAACTACAGCGATTGCCTGGCAATCTTGTTAACAGGTATGGGAAAAGATGGTGCGGCTGAACTTTTAGAACTAAAAAGAAGAGGCGCCACCACCATTGCCCAAGACAAGGAAAGTTCGGTCATACACGGAATGCCAGGAGCCGCTATTGCACTAGGAGCACACTGCCATATCTTAAATTTAGAGAGCATAGCAAGTCTACTGCTCAGCAGGAAATGAGGTAGTTGAAACAATGGAAACCAGCAAGATCGAGGAAACTAAAGGGCAAGAGCAACAAACGCTGCTTTTGGTGGAGGATACACTGACTCAATCTATGTACATGAGCCATGCTCTCGGCCAAGCTGGTTACAAAGTTTCCCTAGCTCGCTCAGGAGAAAAGGCTATGGAGGCGCTAGAGAGCGTGCTCCCGGATGCGATTTTGACCGATATTAATATGCCCGGTATCAGTGGTTATGATCTAGTAAAGCTAGTCAAAGAGAGAGATTCAACCAAAGCAATCAAAGCAATTCTTTTGCTCACGCCGGCACACCTGAAAGATGCAGCGGAGATTCTCAACTGTGGCGCCGATGGTATTGTCTTCAAATCTACAATGGCAAAGAAATTTGTTGATCAAGTTAAATTGGCCCTAGAACAAGATTGTTCAACCTCACTGAAGATTGGTGATCTCTGCCATGAGACAAATTCAACTCTAGAAAAGAGCAATCATCTTTTTCTCAGTGCCTACCAGCAGATATTAGACCTGCAATCCCAATAGATTTGTATTAAAATTGCCAGGGAAAACAGGGTTGTAAATTTACCTACGACAAGAGAAATCAATGTCAAACGATAGCCTCGAATCTCAATTATCAAGCCAGCTTTTAGTATCGTCACTTTGCTTTAGCGCCATTACTTTATTTGTAGGCTGGCAGTGGTGGTCCTCCGAGCAAGCTATTACCATGCTGATCAACTCAGGCCCTAGTAGCGGTGATCACAAAGAGTTTTTTGAGACGGCTCAGGCCCTTAAGCAATCAAATTTGTATCTCGGCCTTGCCTATGCAATTTCGATTGTTATTGCTACTGCCACCACTCTCAAAATCAAACGATTTATGGTTAGCAGTGTTGTCCAGCCGCTAAAAGCACTGACAGCAGCGGCCCAAAAAATTGGTCAAGGTGATTTGAAATACGAAATACCAAAGACTTCGCAAAACGACGAACTTGGTGCCTTGTCAGATACCTTTGAAAAAATGGTATCGAGCCTGCGTTCAGATACCCAGCACATTGCTGAAGCTGTTCATGTTTTGGCAAGCTCAGTTAAGCAGATCGTAGTCTCTACCAGTGAGTCTTCAGTCAGCTCTACCAATACAGCAGCAACCGTGACCCAGACAACAGTGTCTGCCGAAGAAGTTAGACAGACAACACTGGTGGCAACTCAAAAAGGCCGCTACGTGGCTGACTTAGCTCAACAGGCCGCACAAATCTCGATGGCTGGTAAAGCCGCTGCCGATGACACCGTTGAGCAGATGAATGAAATTAGAGAACAGATGAAGTCTATTGCCCAAAATATGGCTGGCTTGACCGAAAAAGGTCAAGCTATTGCCGAAATTACTGCATCAGTAGACGAACTTTCGCAGCAGTCAAACTTACTTGCTGTCAACGCTTCGATTGAAGCGGCTCGCGCAGGAGAACTGGGCAAAGGCTTTGCCGTTGTGGCTCAAGAGGTAAAGGCTCTGTCTAACCAATCGAAGCAAGCAACAGCTGAAGTAAGAAAGATTCTCAATGATATCCAGCAAGCAGCTCAACACGCAGCTGTTTCAATAGAGCAAGGCACTCGCACGGTCGAATCAGCAGTGAAGCAATCAACTGAAGCCGGCAGGTCAATTGAATCGCTTGCTAATAGTGTCAGCGAAGCGGCCAGTGCGGCTGTTCAGATTGCGGCGGCCTCACAAGAGCAACTTACCGGTATTGATCAAGTTGTCACGGCAATGCAGGGCATTCAAGACGCCACAAAACAGCACGTAGCCTCAAGTAAGCAAATAGAACAGGCAGCCTACAGCTTAACGGCAATCCAAGATGTCTTAGAGAGCCTTGTGGCCAAATACAAGAAATAGGCTACGATTTTCGCTGTTCAAGCCACTGGCGACCAGTTTCAGTCAAATAGTCGCGCATCTCTTTAACAACAATCATACCGTCGGCGAGGTTAATAACATTAACCTGGGTTTTGGCATAGAGCAATGATTCGGCAATAATCATTTGCTCAGCACTATATTCCAGAACGTCAGCGACACGGTCAACAATCATGGCCAGCTTATGCTCGCCGTCAAGTGCCACCACCATCATGTCCGACACTGTCACGGCTTTATCAGGCAAGCCAAAGCGAGCCCGGGCATTAACTACGGGGATTAGCTCTCCATGGACATTAACAAAGCCGAGAAACTCAGATTTATGTTCAGCTTCACAGGGAGTAATCTCGACGGCCGGATAGACACGCTCCACACTGGTAAGCGGAATGGCATAGCGATTTTCATCAAGGAAGAAAAGCAGAAGTGAAACTGACTTAGCCATGACAATTACCTAGAGCTCAAGCCGATTAGAAAGTTCCGAGCGATAAAGTCGTTCGCGATCATACCCTCGCAATTGAGCCTTAAACTGATCATATTGCTTGTAAGCATGCTTAACCACTGCTAGTGGCAGACGCGAATCTTTGACAATGTACGGAATTAAACCCAATTCAATGGTCAAACGATCTAGGTATTGAATAAAACTTGCCCCAGCGGCACAGCGAGGGAAGTTCAAGGTAAAACAAATACCCACACCCTCAAAGCGCATAAGACTCTGACTACCTGCAAATGCCTTTGCCTCAGCCATAGTTATGGCCAGTTCGTTCTTATCTAGCCAGCTCTCAAGCGACTTTATAAAGGTCGCAAACAACTCAATAGGCACAATCAGAACACTTTCGTGAAAGCCTGCCCGACCAAAGGCCTTATAGTAAAGCGACCGCTTCTTAGGCGAAGGAAAAAAGCACTCTTGCATGGTGCGCAATGCTGGCTCAGTAGAAAAGCGGTTGGAGCCGCCATACAGCACATTGACCAGGCGATTGAAAGGCAAGCTATACAGTGCCAGATCTGCACCTATACTACCTTTACTACCTATACTACCTTTGCTACCTTTGCCCTTGCCAGACTTACTTTCAAGCGACCAATAGGTTGGCAGACTGGCATTGCGTTTAGCCAGGTTCAAGTTGTAATCGGGGCTAATGAACTTTCCAATCTGCAAGAAACCACGACCGAAAGCCGCACCACGTGCACTGAAATCGTGCCAAGAAGCTGCGAGCTCGCACTCTTCTGTAGCCTTAACCAGCAGCTCTGGTACCGACAATATGTCATCAATGGGCACTCGGTACAAAGCCATCAAAGGTGAAGGCAGAGCACGAGTGCTCAACTTAGCACTGACAATATGACCAGTCAGACCATAGCCACCGCAAGTAAGTTCAAATATATCGTTGTTAATTACACGACTAGCCGAAACTATGCCACGGGAGGGATGAAAGAGCTTGAGAGAATGAACTTGCTGTCTAAAATTACCATCTCGTGGCTGATTTTGACCGTGGACATCCACAGCAATGCAACCGCCAAGTGTAATGGCAGGGTAATCAGGCTGAACAACTAAGTAGCGACCTATCTCTTTAAGATAATTGTAAATGTGAGCTAATGTGGCACCAGCCTGCACTTCTAATAAGCCCGTTTCTTGGTCGTACTCAATAATTTCGGAAAATCTTGAATTGTCTACGGTGACAATGCCATCACCAAAGTGGCTAGCAGAGAAAGATAGACCCGCACCGCGGGTGATGCGTGACTTACGACCGCTAAGCACTTTCTCTTCAACATCAGAAAGCTCTCTCAAGGCGCTCTGAGAAGGTTTGGCGAGCGAGCCTCTAGCCAGTACTCCACCATCGAAACTAAGGAAATCGACTTGAGGATAAAACTCAAAAGTTGAGATCATGGTAATTAATCAGTTATCCTCTCCGCCAGCAGAGGCGCTAGCAGGAGAAGAGGGAGCAGCATCGGTAGCGCCATCCACTTTTGCTGTTGATTTACCGCGTTGCCGATGGCGATTAAGCACCTCGGCAAAGAACAAAGCTAGCAGCAGGACCGAGCCAAACAACTTCAAAAAATATTCTTGTTGGTGAACAAAACAAGCAGCGATAAAACCAGAGACGGTCGAGGCGGCATAGATTATGTAAGCAACCTTCTTCTGGTCGAGCCCAGTATCGAGCAGGCGGTGATGAATGTGCAGGCGGTCAGGCGAGAAGATAGATACCCTTTTAGCTAGACGACGGACAATGGCCCAGGATGTATCAAGCAGCGGGAAGGCCAAGATAAAGAGCACTAGCAAAGAGGTTGGCACCATAACCGTAGAGGCGGCACCTTTTATTACACCAGTGATAGAAACAGCAGCGAGAATAAAACCAGTTAAATAGGCACCAGAATCGCCTAAGAAAATGCGAGCTGGATTGAAATTCCAACGCAAGAATCCTAACAATGCACCAGCGATAACAGCAGCCATCAGGGCAGCAAATGGCTTGGCCACACCCAAGGCTACAGCCCAAATAGTCAAGGCCGAAATTGCGGAAACACCAGCGGCCAGACCATCCATACCGTCAATCAAATTGACAGCATTGGCCACTCCTACTAGCCATAAAACTGTGATCGGCAAGCTGAACATACCGAGATCAATTGGCACTCCACCTTGTATATGTATAAAGGCAAAATCAAAATTCCAATCTTGCGGTATAGGAATTGCTTTGATGCGCACACCTAGAGCATAGGCGGCACAGCCAGCCAGTATCTGAGTGAAGAGCTTATACTTCGCTCTAATCGACTCAAGATCGTCCATCAAGCCTAAAACAAAAACCAGGGTGCCACCAACCGCAATGGCCAAAATTCCTTCTTGGCCCCGGGCATTTTGCGGTAGTCGACCGGCGATGGCAACCAGCGAAACAATGGTTGCCAACACACTGATATAGATAGCAACACCACCTAAGCGGGGCACTGCCACTTTATGAATCCGCCTGTCTTCACCCGGCTTATCGACTAGGCCTAAACGCATAGCTCTAGCTCTAATTTCAGGTACAAGCCACCAGCTAATAGCAAGAGCAATCAAAAAACCAGGAATTTGCATTTGGCTTAGATCGCTGCCAGCAGGCACGTAAGCCCACCAAACACCAACGGCCAGAAGCAGAAACTGACAAAGGTGAATCAAAAGCTTAGAGGCACGCGAACGGCCACTTTTCTTCGACTCATCACTTGGCAATTCGAGTGTTTTCATCTAACAGCTGCTAGCTTGCTCTCGTAGAGTGGAAACTTCTTACAAAGCTCCTCGACAGTTTTACGTGACTGAGCTTTAACAGCTTCATCTTCAGGTGCCTTCAATGTTGCAGCAATGGCTGAACCAATTGCCTTCATTTCGTTCACACCCATACCGCGGCTGCTCACCGCCGGAGTACCTAAACGGATACCGCTAGTCACCATTGGTTTTTCTGGATCATTAGGCACGGCATTTTTATTGGTAGTGATATTCACTTCTTCAAGAACAGCACTGGCCTTCTTGCCTGTCATAGCGATGGGGCGCAAATCAACTGTCATCAAATGGTTATCGGTGCCACCAGAGACAATTGCCAAACCCTCTTCTACCAGGGTAGCGGCGAGAACCTTAGCATTGTCTACAATTGCCTTTTGATAGATTTTGAATTCTGGCTGCAAGGCTTCACCAAAGGCTGCTGCTTTAGCGGCAATAACATGCATCAATGGTCCACCCTGAATACCAGGGAATACGGCTTTATCAACCAGCGGTGCAAATTCTTCTAACGACATAACCACACCACCACGTGGACCACGGAGGGTTTTGTGAGTAGTCGTGGTGACAAAGTGGGCATGGGGGAAAGGATTTGGATGGAGGCCAGCCACCACAAGACCAGCTATATGAGCAATGTCAGCCATCAAGTAAGCGCCAACGCTATCTGCGATCTGCCGCATCCGGGCAAAATCAATGATGCGTGGATAATTGCTAGCACCACAGACGATAATCTTGGGCTTAACGGCATGGGCAACCTTTTCGGCCATGTCATAGTCAAGCAAGCCAGTTTGCGGATCAACACCATAGAAGTGGGCATCGAACCACTTGCCTGACATATTGACCGGTGAGCCATGGGTGAGGTGACCACCCTGGTCTAAAGCCATTCCGAGGATAGAATCACCAGGTTTGAGCATGGCGAAAAACACCGCCATGTTTGCTTGAGCACCACTATGGGGCTGCACATTAGCATGGGGGGCACCAAACAGTTGCTTTACTCTTTCAATGGCTAAGCGCTCAACTGCATCAACATTCTCACAACCGCCGTAATAACGCTTGCCAGGCAAGCCTTCAGCATACTTATTTGTCAAGACCGAGCCTTGAGCCTCAAGCACTGCTTCACTGACAAAATTTTCAGAAGCAATTAACTCGATACTGTTCTGCTGGCGTACTAGCTCTCTGTTGATCATCTCAAACAGGGCAGGATCGCTATTGGCCAGATGGCTATTAGTTAAACTCATTCTTCTCTCCAACGGTCTTGTACACGCTATTTTAGCCGCTTTTCAAGCACTTTTCAAAAGGTCAAAAACATTACAAAAAGATATTGCAAATGGTTAAACCAAGTCAGCAAGCAGGTCAAGAGCGCGCATTCGTCTCCCTGACTTGTACTCAATATAGCTTTGCAAAACACGTCGAGCGGCACTTGTTGCCATTTTGATACTGTCGTTAGCCCGAGGCTCATAGTCCGGCTCATTACCCTCAATATTGATACTGGCAGAAGCAATACGAGCCAAAACCATCCTTTTCCAGACCAAGGGCGTTACGTAAATATTGCTGCGCTGATTCTCAATTGCTTCAGCCCGTTGATTCATAGCCAGTGTTGGTTCTTCATGAACCTCTGCTGCCACTGGACCAGAGTGCGAAGCCATGGCACGAATCTTATAGAAGCATTTTTGGCATACCAGGCCCCCCAGCTCATGATTGAATGCGCTGATATTGCGCTCATTGAGAGTTTCACGACAAGAGACGCAATGGTTAAGCTCAGGCCTAATACCAAGCATCTCAAGTAAGGCAAATTCAAATTCGAGACAGAGCAAGGCTGGATCTCGCCCACTAGCTGCCATCAGGCCGATAGAAAGAGTAAGTCGGTCAAAATACCGTGAGCATTCCTCCGTCAACTCCTGGCCAAAGACCTGAGTCAGCTCAGCGTAATACAAAGCATAGGTGAGCCGCTTCAAGTCGTGACGCAAATTCGGATAAGTCTCAATGCTTTCGCTCTGAGTAATGATGTCTAGATTCTTGCCCTTAGCCAGAAGCAATTTGTTGACATTCAGAAGCTCAGCTTTGCCAGCAATTTTTGCCCCGGGCTTGCGCGCGCCTTTAGCAACGGCCCTATGCATACCCTTTTCTCTGCTGAAAAGGGTAATGATTTTGTCGGCCTCTCCGAGATTGAAGGTACCGACATTAATGGCAGTCAGCGAAAAGGTGGCCAATTATTTTGAGTTAATTGGCTGCTTAATCAATTCCATCCATTCACTGTGCACAAATCCGACTTCTGGTTTATCCACCCGCTCATAGGTATGGGCACCGAAGAAATCTCGCTGAGCTTGAGTAAGATTTTGCGGAAGCTGGGCACTGCGATAGCTATCGAAATACGACAAACTCGCCGTTAGAGCGGGTACTGGAATGCCACGTTTGACAGCTTCTTGTACCACTGCCCGCAACGACTCATGCGAATTAGCCATCCAAACAGCAAAATCAGGATCGATTAACAAGTTAGGCAAGCTGTTGTTGCGATCAAAAGCTGTACGGATTCGCTCAAGTAGCTGGGCGCGAATAATACAGCCGCCTCTCCAGATACGAGCACACTCGGAGAGATTAACGCCCCAATTGTATTTGTCAGATCCAGCTTTGATTAAGGCCATACCTTGAGCATAGCTACAAATTTTGCTGGCATAGAGGGCCTTTTCTAAATGACCAATCAAGCTCTTATCGGCTGGTGGCACTTTCGCTAGCTCACTGGTGACCGATGCAAACACTGTAGATGCTAACTTACGCTCCTCTTTCATCGATGAAAGCACACGTCCAGTCAAGGCAGCATCAATTGTTGGTACTGGAACGCCCAGGTCAAGGGCGGCTTCTGATGTCCATTTACCAGTACCTTTTTGTCCAGCTTTGTCGAGAATCAGATCAACCAGCGGTTTCTTGGTTTCAGGATCAACCACCGATAGAATTTGAGCAGTAATCTCGATTAGGAATGAATCAAGCAGACCTTTGTTCCAGTTAGTGAAAACTTCGGCCATGTCCTGCGCCGACATATTGAGCACCCGTCTCAGTACATCATAGATTTCGGCGATCAGCTGCATATCACCATATTCGATACCGTTATGCACCATTTTGACAAAGTGACCAGCACCGTCTGGTCCTAAATAAGTTACACATGGGCTGCCATCAACTTTTGCTGAGATTGCTTCCCAGATTGGTTGCACTTGCTTGTAAGCATCAAGATTTCCACCAGGCATGAGTGAGGGCCCCCAAAGAGCGCCTTCCTCACCACCAGATACACCAGAGCCCACGAACTGTAAGCCTTCAGCGGCCAGGGCTTTTTCTCTCTTCATGGTATCGGTAAAGTGGGAATTACCACCGTCAATAATAATGTCGCCCTTCTCTAAGTAGGGCTTCAATTTGTCAATTGTTTGATCAACAGCCTCTCCGGCTTTGACCAACAAAATGATCTTTCTAGGCTTGGCGATCGACTCGACAAAACTCTTCTCATCAGGGCAGCCGACAACATTTTTGCCCTTTCCACGGCCTTCGACAAAATCAACGACCTTGGCATGGCTACGATTGAAAATTGAAATCTTAAAGCCATTTCTCTCGATATTGAGAGCAAGGTTTTCGCCCATGACACCGAGGCCTACTAGACCGATAGCACTCAAACTGCTGTCGCCTTTTTTGTCATCACTAGCCATTGCTACTCCTTTAAAATTAGCCTTGCACAAGGCTCATCTACAAACCATTCCACGACTCCTGGCAGACAATCACCGATCACAAGCTGTGAGGGATAGCCTTTTTCAGGATGGGATACAACATCGTTAAAAATTTTAGTTTTACTGTCACCGGAAGCCAGAAAGAAGACCTTCTTAGCATGGGCGAAGACCGGCCTTGTTAGGGTCAAGCGGGTGGTATCAAGGGCATCAGTTTTCACTTTATTGGCAACACAAAGACGGCTCTCTTCATCAAGAGCCTCGCTACCAGGAAATAATGAGGCAGTATGACCGTCTTCGCCCAAGCCCATAAGAGCCAAGGAAAAATGCGGGAATTCTTGTTGTGTCTTATCTTTTGGTTTAAAAAAGCGCCGTAGAGTTTGCTCATAAACTTTGGCCGATTGATCAGGATCTTTATCTTGATTGATCGTAGGGAAAACGTTTGTGGACGGAATAGAAATATGTGAGAGCAGGTTGTCACTAATCATTTTATAGTTGCTGTCATTGTCGCTATGAGGCACACAACGCTCATCACCTAGAAAAAGATAGGTCATATTCCAGGGAAACTGTTGTTCAGACAGCAACGCCATTTGACGATAAAGCCCCTTTGGCGTGCTTCCGCCAGAAAGAGCCATTGAGAACAGGCCATCTTGGGCAATAGACTGACGAGCAAGTTCTGTAATTCGCTCTGCCAAAGCTGCAAATAGATGAGACTGATCTACAGCGATGTTGATCGTCTGATTATGCACAACGATAGTCTTTAGCGCACTCAACATTGGCAGTTTCCAAGCAACTTCACAGCGTGCTGAGCGGCTGCCAAAAATACCCCGTCTTTAGCATAGTGCTCAAAGGCAAAGTCAACTAACTCATTGAAGACTGGCTCTACAGAACCTTCTTTATCGCGAGCGCTAGACCAGGGTAGCTCCATATACTCATAATTTCCAGCATTGCTAACTTTCAAAGCGCCACTGACAAAATCGACATTGAGCTTATCGCTACCATCAGTGAAAGTCATCTCGAAACTGTTAATACCAGTACAAGAATCTGCCACAGACACTAGATTGACCTGCATAGTCTCGGTAGAACCTGGTTTACTGTACTGAGCCTGCCAACCGCTGCTGGATAGACTGGCTGCAGTAGGTTCAAGTTTGATACGTGAAGTCAACCAACTGGCCAACAAAAGAGCCTGACTGAAGCCTTTAGCATCACCACCATAGTTAATGGTAATAGCTTTTACAGCTTGCAATCGACTCGGTTTGATTGAAACATCAGTATCATCAAATGCAAGAGCGATCGCCTTCCTCCAGGCCGATAAAGTCAACCAGGCAAGATCAACCACAACGGCTCGGTCAGCCAGGTCAATGGCGATCTGCCACTTTGACTTGAGGGCAGTGAGACGCTCTTCACAGACAGCAGTGTCGTCACTAAAGCGACTATCAATCAGTAAGTGGTCTAAGTACGCTAAGAACGGCTCAACAACGCCACGAGTAAGATGCGTGCTACCAGCAAATAACCATGATGGCAATTCCGGAATTACCAGTGGAGTAACGACACTGGCTAAACCTTCAGACTTAAAAGATTGACCAGACCACTTTACAGTGATTTGCTCGCAACACATTTGCTTATCAAGTCGCCCCGGCAAGAAATGGCAGTGCGCAGTCACCCAAGCTTCTACTTTCTCAACTTGAGCTAGAGCAATAACGGCCAAGATTGCCCGACAAGGGTGGCGCACGGTAATCTCAGCTAACAAGTTTTCAAATTCGCGCTCATTCTTGCCCTCATCACAGAGCAAGACGACATTGAGAGCGCAGGCTCGAATTACAGGGGTCCAACTACTTTTACTATCGCTAATGGCCTCAGCGGAATTATCCTGAGCCGCCCTACCAGCAGAATCCCAGAGGCGGCTGAGCTCACGCTCAATTTTTGCCACATCGACCTGAGCCAAATTTCCAGAAAGAAATGACAGGGTGCGCCCATCGTCTTGAGAGTTTTGCAAATCTTGCGAATTTTGCAAACCAGTTGTAGGTACACTCGGAAGATTACTCATTGTTTTCTCCACTCATAACTTTCTCCAGGCATGCCCGGTGGAGGCAATTAAGTCATCAGCAGCTTTTGGGCCCCATGAACCAGCCTTATAATTAGGAAAGTCTGCTGGCTTTTCATTATCCCAGTGCTCTAGCAAGGGCTCAATGTACTGCCAAGAGGCCTCCACAAAATCGGTGCGGGCGTACAGAGATGGATCTCCAATTAAGCAATCGAGAATCAAGCGCTCATAGGCCGTAGGGGTACGAGCGCCAAAGGCTGTACCGTATTTGAAATCCATATTGAGCCAGCGCACCATCGTAGTTGGCCCAGGTTGTTTGGTGGCAAATTTAAGAGAGATGCCCTCTTCCGGCTGAATCTGCATAACCAAAACGTTATCATGGCGACCGTCGGCATCGGCCTCACCTTGATCACCTTCAAACAAACGGTGCGGTGCTTTCTTAAAGTGCACAGCTACCTCAGTGATAGATTTCGCCAGGCGCTTGCCAGAACGCATATAAATTGGCACCCCAGCCCAACGCCAGTTGTCAACTTCGAGCTTAAGAGCGGCAAAAGTGGGAGTCGGTGCATCAGGAGAGACACTCTCTTCCTCTCTAAAGCCAGGCACTTGAGAGCCGACGATGAAACCCTCACCGTACTGTCCACGCACTGCATGTTTATCAATGGTGGCAGGATTTAGCGGTTTGAGACAGCGCAATACTTTGATTTTTTCATCACGAGTAGCCTCGGCTCCCATTGATATGGGGGGCTCCATCAGCACGAGGGCCAAAAGTTGCATCAAGTGGTTCTGGACCATATCGCGCAAAGCGCCAGCTTCTTGATAGTAAGCGCCACGGCCTTCGACGCCAATTGTCTCAGCATTGGTGATTTGAATATGATCTATATGATTACGGTTCCAGAGTGGCTCAAAAATACCGTTGGCAAAGCGAAAGACCATGATGTTCTGAACCGTTTCTTTGCCCAGATAGTGGTCAATGCGATAAACCTGATGCTCACGCATTACTTCATGGATACTTTCGTCAAGAGCTATCGATGATGCTAGGTCGTGACCAAACGGTTTCTCGATTACGACACGAGGCCAGGCTTCGTTAACTTTGGCTTTGGTCACCAACCCTGAAGCTGCTAAGCCTTTAATGATTGGCAGGTAGAGACTGGGTGAGGTAGAAAGATAAAAGACATGACGTCCTTTGGTACCGTGCTTAGCATCTAGCTCAGCAAGAGTACTCTTGATTACTTCGTAGCCCTCAGCCGTGGAAGAATCAGTAGCACGGTAGTAAAGCGATGTAGCAAATCTTGACCAAGAATCCTCTTCATAAGGCAAATCTGGAGCAAACTTGATCAAAGAATCGCGCATTAAATTGCGAAATTCGTCGTCAGTCATCTTTGTCCGCGAAGTGCCAAGCAGTACGAAACCTCTGGGCAAGAGCCCCTGGAGGAAGAGAGCATACATAGCTGGCACTAACTTGCGCTTGGTTAAATCACCGTGGGCGCCGAATATAACAAAAGACAGCGAATCGACATGCCGATCAAGCGCCAATCCCTCAAGAAGTGGATTATCAAGCACTTTCTCTTCAATCATATGTTCTCCTCGTCACCTGGCAGATCAGGTTTTAAGGTCGAAATTTTAGCACTATTGATTGCATTAAGTTGTTGCGCTACTGGCATTAACTGCCAATAGTAACTTCAAAGCCAAGATAGCGGAAATCGAGGGTGGCAAGAAGAATGAGCGACCAGTGCACCACATATAGTGGCAATTTCTAACTGGCAGAAGGCATGCTGTCATCGGACTGCACATTAATCACTCTCACACCGCGACCGTCAAGAAAATCAACCACATCTTGGGCTCGCTCACCCATGGGCCACAAAGGCACTTCCATGCGCGAATAGTTAGTGTGAAATATGATCGAAGCAGAGTCATTGTAAGGGTAATACTCAGCATAGATAACATCGGCAAGAAGCAGCATCTGGGTGCCTTTTTTCTTCGCCTTTCTATCAGTTACCACCAAGACCACTTCACTCTCAGTCAACTCTAGTAAATACTCACGCCGCGAATCGCGAATAAGGCCAAAGCCAAACAAAGTCAACAATGCGCCAAAAGTGATGCTACTAAGACCAATTAGAACGCCCCAGGCAGGCCATTCGGCCAGTGAGACAATCGCGACAGTGAACCACATGGCCACGAAGGCCCAACCAAGACAAATGGCTGTGCACAACGGAAACAGCCCTGGTCGCCGTTTGTGCGGCAAGGAAGTAAGTGTAATGCCACAGCGGTCGGTGAGGAGCATTGGTTCACACGAGCAATAGGTACCAGGATAGCCCTTATATGCCCGTTATAGCAGGTCAAATCACCGTTAGCCCAAGAACATAAGCTTGAAGACTAAAAGCTCTTAGCCAAAGATAGAGAACATGAATATGAATGTTCCGGTATTCCACATGCAGTGGGCAATCATCGATGGAATCAAGCTGCGTGTACGCTCAAAGACAAAGGCAAAGGCAAAACCAAGAACAAACAGTGGAATGAAAGCACCGGGGTCCATATGCACCGCTGAGAACAAGAACGCCGATAGCAGCATTGACTGAAAAGCGCCAAAGCGCCAACGCAAAGAGGTATAGAGAAAGCCGCGGAAGAGCGTCTCTTCGCAAATAGCTGGCAAAACGCCGACCGCCACGATAAAGAGAACCGCAGCCATGGCATTATGAGAGCGCACGGCTTCCATGATAATCGTCAAAATCGGATTTGATGAGCCTTCGGCACTGAGAAGCTTCCTCGCCACAATCGAAGAAACCAGTACCATAGGCACACAAGCAAACCAGGTCAAAACCCCCGCTAAAACAAGACCGACAGGTCCGCGGGTAGGTGTGTGCCAGCGCAATTTAACCGCTTCCAAGAAGCCCACACCAGTGGGTCTTATGGCAATGAACCAGGCCAAAATCAGAGAAGGCAAATTGGTTACTAGATAAATGGTCATAGTAAGCACTGCCAGCATTAACGGGTCTTTAGCACTACCCTTGAGGTAAGGAATAAGGAGGCTAATAACTGGGGAAAGAAAGGACTCAAGGGCAAGCCAACCAATCAGCACGCCATAAACCTTAGCAAAGCCATAGGCTGCTGGGGCCCTAATTTGACCGAGAGTATTTTCGTCTGAAAGATTGCGTGGCAATTTGAACAGCTGCACCGCCAGGACAATGATGCCGACAAAGCAAGAAGCAGCCAATATCAACATTAAACCAGCAAGACGGGCAGCAAATAGCCGACTATTGTCGTTATACTCAGTCGCCGCTTGATCAAAAACTTTTGTCTGGCCGCTGACTTTATAGACTTCAAGCTTGAGGACTTCGCGATAGAACCCTGAGGTAATCAGTTCATCAATCAGGGCTAAGGCGCTGGCGCTCTCCGGAGCTTTGAGAGTCTTCTTTAGATAAAGAGCATCAATCAGATCGTAAGATCTACCAGCCCGCTCGTCTTTGTAGCCCCGCATGGCCGCCAGCTCATCGGCAAAACCCATTCCTGTTTCAGCGGCAAGAACCACTTGCTTCAAACGCAAAGTCAAAGATTGGGGGTCGTGACCTACTGCACTTTCCATTGACTTGGCTGCAGATTTATAGAAATCATCAGACGATTTTGAACCGGCCAAAGGTAGGCCGCTAGAGAAAGCCTTGAAGCCTGCGGCCATACGCATCATCAGCTCAGACTGGCCAGCTTCCATAACGGCAGCACCCTTGCCGTCTTTAACACGACTAGCAGCGTTGCCAGAGAAGACCACGCCAACAAGCAAAGTGCAAAGGACCAGCAAAGTCGTGACTAAGCGCGGCCTTAAGGCTGATTTATTGAGAAGTACGCCGAGACCGACTACTACGATGAGCACTCGTAGTACATCAACGACCAATTGCAATGGAACATTAGAAATAGTGGGCACTTGAGCCTCAAAAGGCGAAAGCCTGATCTTAGACTCTAAATTTTACAGGATTTCGAGCGAAACAGCCTCAAGTCAACAAGCAACTTCGATGACTTCAATCACCGCCGCCGCCGCCACCGCCGCCGTCTCCACCAGTAAAGGCACTACCATACTCGCCGAGCTGGCCAAAACCACTAAATTCGCCGTAATCGCCGAAGCCCTCAAGCCCACCGAAACTGGTTCCGGTGTCGTGGAGGAAGTCGTGACTGTTGCCCGGGAAGAGATTGGGATCACCCTGCGGCACTTGGTCAGCGTAGTAGCCCCAAGGGAAGCCCTTAACGAGCTTACGCTTCATCAAAAACCGAGGTGCTTTGAGAAAGCCAAGGCCGAACATAACAATGCCGACGAAAATGGCTTCAATAAAGCAAATGTCCCAAAAATACATGGGCTTGACCTAATGACTGTCTGAACGAACCTACTGCAGGTAAGAGCGTAAGCCTAATACGTCAGGACGTCAACAGGTAGAGTGGGAGAATTACTGCAAGTATTTACTCGACGTCAGTCAATAATGCGATCTTTTGTGAACCAACGCTGCTTACTTGCATACGTGGACCTTGATTGCGCTTGAAGGCATCAATGTAGCGACGAAGAGCCTCGCGCATCAAATCTGAGCGGGTTCTATGCTCAACTTGAGCGACAAAGTCGATTTGTTCTAGTAGACCTGGTGGAAGAGCCACAAGTACTTTCTTAGGCATGCACGTTCCTTTTTGTAAATTCCAAAAAAGTATTAAAACCAAAATTTACGACGACACTTTAAATGATGCGACACAATACCAGTAAACTAGTTCTGGCTAGTAAACTGGACGGACGCAAACTCACAGATTATGCTAAGTGTGTCCTTCGATTTCCAGAATACAATTTACACTTATCACTGTAGTTTTTAAAGAGCAAAAACAGCCATAAGCAGTGGAAAACAAACAAACTAATATAAAAGCTTTCTTGTCTTTGACGAATCACCACTGGCGGCACCACCACTTTTCAAAAACCACATACCATGCGGATATTGAAAGAACATACTTCGTAAATCCATATGACTACCAATCCTGAAAAACCGATCGACAATAACCAACTTACCAACAACGTCAAAGCTGGCGGTTGCTCTGCCAAAATTAGCGCATTTGAGCTAAAGCAGATACTGGCTGGATTGCCGAAGATGAAGCATGCCAATCTGCTCAGCGGTATTGACAATTTTGAAGATGCCGCAGTGTACAAACTGAATGATGATCTGGCAATTATTGAAAGCGTCGATTTCTTTCCACCTCTAGTTGACGATCCATATCTATACGGCCAGATAGCGGCTAACAATGCGCTGTCTGATGTATATGCGATGGGAGGCAAACCGCTTATAGCACAGGCGATTTTTGCTTTTCCGACCTGCGACTATCCCTTATCAATTGCAGCTGAAATATTGCGTGGTGGAGCTGACCAAGTCGCTAAGGCTGGGGCACTCTTAACCGGTGGTCACAGCATTCAGAGCAGCGAGACTATATACGGATTAGCTGTGACCGGATTGATTAATCCAAAAGATATACTCACCAATAGTGGTGCCCGCCCTAATGACCGAATTGTTATGACAAAAGCTCTCGGTACTGGCGTCAGCTTGTTAGCTCTTAAGGCCGGTCTACTCTCTAAAGCTGAGCAGTCATTGTTATTTGCGGCACTGACCACGCTAAACGATCGTGCGCTTGAAGCAGCACGCCGAGTAGATATCCATGCATGCACCGATGTTACGGGCTTTGGCTTGGTAGGGCATATTCATGAGATGGCAAAAGCTAGCAAACTTGCAGCTCGCATGGTAATTTCCGCCCTGCGTTTTTTCCCTTCCGCCCAAGAATTTGCTAAACAAGGACTGGTACCAGCCAGTGCTTATGGCAACCGAAAATCATTTGAAGCAAACGTATCTTATATAAAAGATCTCCCTCTCGAAATAAGCGACTTACTCTACGACCCACAAACGGCAGGCGGTCTTCTCTTTGCTGTAGCAGAAAATGACAGTGCCAATCTTATTAATGCAATGAGCGAAGCTGGAATCGAAGCTACCGTTATCGGAGAGTTCACAGAAGGTATTCCAGGTCATATCGATGTCTTAATTAGTTAGACCAATTAAGAACACATAGAAGGGCAAAACATGAAAAAATCTCTTGATCTCAGGGGTCTTACTTGCCCCGAGCCAGTGCTAAGAACGAAGAAATTGATCGACGATCAATCTCTTTCTTGTATTGAAGTTCTTGTCGACTCAGAAGTTAACGTTCAGAATTTAACTAGGCTAGGAAACTCACAAAAGCTGACCGTACAATGCAAGGCCGAGGACGAGCACTTTAGAGTGGTGTTGCAACGTTCTACCACCAATTCTGAAGAACAAGTGTCGGCTGAACATCATCATGATGCTACCACTACTAGAGCAAAGGTAAGTTCCACCATTGCTGCTGGTGGCAATATTATCTCCTCAACTGCAACCGGAACGATCATTCTCATCAGTCGCAATACCTTTGGTGAAGCTCACGGCTCGGAGAAATCCAAAGAAGATCATGACTTCAGCGCCAATCTGCTCAATCTCTTTCTGCAAACTTTACTGCAGTCTGGTCATGAACCACGGGCGATATTAATGGTCAATAGTGGTGTTAAGTTGATGGACCCTGATGGACCATATATAAAGGTACTAAATGAACTCAAAGAAAAAGGAATAGAAGTCCTTGCTTGCGGACTTTGTTTAGACTACTACGGCTTAAAGAGCAAAGTACCAGTGGAGCAAGTAACCAACATGTTTGCTATTTGCGAATATTTGTTTTCAGCCGACCGTATAATTTCGCCCTGATTAATCTTGCTCAAAATCGCTCTTAAAAACTCGGGCCAGAACAACAGCAACGATTACTCCAAAAACAATCAGAGCTACCACAGCTATGACAGTGAGCCAATGAAAAGCTGAAAAAATATCGCTTATATCCATGTTTTTCAGTGTAACAGGAATAATCAAGAGAGAATGAGCCAAGGTCCGGCTGCATTGGTGCTTTTACGCTAACTAGCTCATCCAATTATCTTGCTCGACAATTAGTCTATTTCAACAATTGCTCAATTTCACTAAGCGTTGGCAAACCCAGCGAAGCACTGATTGTTCGCGTAGCAAGCGCCCCGGCAGCGTTGGCTGAGCGAGCAATATCGGCCCAATCAAAATAATCAGAAGTAAGGGCTTGTGGCCAATTTAGGTCAAGACTAGCTCCACTGGCCAAGCGACTAAGGACGAAAGCAACATAGGCATCGCCGGCCCCGACAGCAGCTAAAGTATCAACCTTAACCGGGGCGGCAAAATAGCTGTCGCTGGAAGCGATTATGGAACCATTGGCTCCTAGTGTAAGCAGCACCACCTGAGCACCAGTCTGACTTCGTAGCATTTGGGCATACTGCGTTAGCTGTGCCGTGTCGCTGCATGGTTCAACCTCACCAAGCCAATAGTAGAGCTCAGGCAGATTGACTTTGATCATGTGGGCCAAGCCCATCGCTTCAAGCGCCTTGTCCCGAGCCTTGGCGCCTTCTCCGGTAGGAAAACCAGCATCAAAAGAGACAAGCAAATTAGCTTTGCGCGCCCTTTTCATCGCTTCTAGCACAGCGCTACTGCGCGGCTCCATCGTCAGAGAAATACCGGTTGCATGAAGAGCCACTGCCCCGTCAAACAACTGGTCACTCAAATCGGCAACGGTAAGCTGATGGCAGGCATTGGGTTTGGGCCAATTGTAAAAAAGATTTTCGTCAAACTGATCAGTTAGAACATAGCACTGGGCAGTAGCAAAAGAAGAAGTGCGTGAGACAAAAGTGGTATCAATACCAGCAGCTGCCAAGCCAGAAAAAAGATAGTTGGCATGCAAGTCATCGCCTACCTTGGCCACCAATCGAGCATTTGTGCCAAGGCGGCTTAAAGCATGAGCGACATTGGCAGCATTGCCTCCAGCGCTGCGCAAGAATGTATCGGGTTCATCCCAATCAGCGCTCTTTTTGGTGGCAATCCAATCAACAACCAATTCGCCGATCGTGATCACCGAACGATTTGGAAGTTCAGAGGGCTCCATCACTAATTCGAGCCCCTTCTAAGTGATCGACACTTTCAAGCCGTTCTTTTCGATCACTGATGGATAGAGGCCGTAAGCTGGTTTAATCGCAGGAAGCAAAGCCAACGCTTTGTTGACTGGCCCTTTTGAAACGATCTTGCCTTGAATAAGCGCTAAGGGAACATTGACTTTTCCCAACCAAAATTCATGGGCAACGCTTGATTTCATGAACATTTCTACTACTGGCTTTTTGTTGCAATCACCCACGGTGATAACCATCTCTTTACCATCAGAGCAATCAACGGTAAGACGACCATCGGGCTCTCGATAGTGGAAAGTAACTATCAGCCTCGATGACAAAAGCTGGGCAGCCATTTCTTTTTCATTTTTGATTGCAGTCCAGAGATCGTTCATTACTCTGTGCAATTCATCTGTGTCAGTAAAGACAGCCATTAATAAGCCCTCTTCAAAAGTTGGGTGAGGTCGTCGCTAGAAGCCTCTCGCGGATTAAACATTATCGCAGGATCAGCTGCAGCAAGATCGGTCAATTCGGCAAGGTTTTCATCGCTAAACTCTGGCACACCCAATTCTCTTAGGGTAAGGGGAAGTTGGAGTTTCTCAAGCAAAGCTTCGACTTTGTTCACAAGAAGATTGGCTAAAGCTAGCTCATCTCCGTTATTTTCTTCGTCAGCAAAACCTAAGAACTGGGCAATTCGAGCATAGCGAGGATAAACGGTATCGAGGTTGAAGCGCATGCCATGGGGAAGGAATACGGCATTGGTCATACCATGATGAGTGGCATACTTCGCCCCCACAGCATGGGCTAGGGCATGGGTGATGCCCACCCCAGAATTGGTAAACGCCACACCAGCCATACAACTAGCCACCAGCGTAGCGCCTCGGGCTTCTATATTGCCGCCATCAACTGTTGCTTGGGGCAAGAACTCAAACAAGAGACGCAGTGACTCTAAACAAATTGCGTCAGTAAATACAGAATAGGTCCCGGAGGCGACGTAGCATTCTATATCGTGAGTGATCGCATCGATGCCCGTGGCAGCAGTTAACTTAGCAGGCAAAGAAACAATCATCAAAGGGTCGAGAATAGCCACATCAGGAGCTAGAAAGCGGCTGCCAAACATTAGCTTCTTACCCTCGCCATGGTCTTTCACCATAGCGACAAAAGAAACTTCGGCACCGGTACCGGCAGTGGTAGGAACGGCAATAAGCGGATAGAGCTTACGTTCGATGATGTTGAGGCCTTGATAATCCATGACCTCACCACCAAAACTAAGGCAAATGTTAATCACCTTGGCTGTATCGATAACAGATCCACCACCAACAGCAACGAAAGCGTCACATTGATGCGTTCGGGCAATAGCAGTGGCATTGTTAACACAATCAATATCAGAATCAGAAGGCACATCGGTGAACAGAATAGGTGCGCTACCGGTTGATTCTCGAATGCTTTCGATCAGCGGCTTCAGCGCCCCACTCTTCTCGAGAAAAGCGTCGGCCACCATAAGCACTTTTTTGCCACCTAGTTCGCGCAGAAAATCTCCACACGAACTGGCTGAATCTTCTCCGAAATACACTCTGGTGGGAGTGTGAAAAACAAATGGGTTCATGAACTATAAGCTCTACTAAATGTGTCTCATTCACTCACATACTGACGAGAAAATCAAACTTTGGCCTCAACTGAAGCTGAGATACTG